>NZ_JARBDB010000008.1:0-347082 GCF_036577605.1 Paenibacillus sp. GYB004 | reverse complement strand
AGTGGACTTTTTGAACAACCTCTTATAATGCGAGTTGAAAAAGTCCGATTTTCAGCACCGAGAAGATGGGATGAAGCTAGGAAATGAGGAGCGGAGCGTAGTGCCAGCTACGTGAGCACCGGAAGTTTCCGGCTGAATTCCATATTCGATGTCGAGCAGACTTCCTGATCGGCTTCGTGATCAAAAGTGGACTTTTTGAACAACCTCTTATAATGCGAGTTGAAAAAGTCCGATTTTCAGCACCGAGAAGATGGGATGAAGCTAGGAAATGAGGAGCGGAGCGTAGTGCCAGCTACGTGAGCACCGGAAGTTCCGGCTGAATTCCATATTCGATGTCGAGTAGGCTTCCTGATCGGCTTCGTGATCAAAAGTGGACTTTTTGAACAACCTCTTAAACAACGGTAGGAGCGTTTGCATGTCTTCTAATAAGGAAAGGCTCGACGTGCTTCTGGTCGAACAAGGATTTTACGACAGCAGGGAAAAAGCGAAATCGGCGATTATGGCCGGTCTCGTATTGGTAGATAACGACAAGATTGACAAAGCCGGGACGAAAATCCCCCGGGAGGCGTCCATTACAGTCAAAGGCGCGGTGCACCCGTATGTAAGCCGCGGCGGCCTGAAGCTGGAGAAAGCGATCCGTTCGTTCGGACTCGATCTGAACGGAGCGATTATAATCGATATCGGGGCTTCGACCGGCGGATTTACCGACTGTGCTCTACAGCACGGTGCATCGTATGTGCATGCGGTCGACGTAGGCTACAACCAACTGGACTGGAGTCTGCGCAACGATCCGCGCGTTCATGTGATGGAGCGGACGAATTTCCGGCATATGCAGCCCAGCGATTTGCCGGGAGAACCGCCGATATTTGCGTCGATTGACGTATCGTTCATTTCGCTTAAACTCATTTTGCCTCCTCTCCGACAGCTGCTGGCTCCGGAAGGGCAAGTGGCGGCGCTCATCAAGCCTCAGTTCGAGGCGGGACGCGAAAAAGTAGGGAAGTCGGGCGTCGTGCGCGATCCGCATGTTCACCGGGAAGTGCTGGAAGGCGTGCTGCAGTTTGCGCAGGAGATCGGGTTTGGTGTCAAAGGATTGACGTATTCCCCGATAACCGGCGGAGAAGGGAACATCGAATTTCTCGTCTTGTTGACGATGAACGCCGGTACGCCCGGCGTCATGTCCAAGGCGGCGCTGGAGTCGTCCATTCAGGAGACGGTGGAGACGGCGAACCGGTCGTTTTAAGCACATGCGAAAAACTCATCCGCGAGATGAGTTTTTTGTATATGAGAGAGGATTTTCCCGGTACGTGCTAGAATGTGTTCTCCATGGCCGGAAATCCGGACGAATGCGGAAGCTGGAGCTGCTCCAGGATGGAGGGGACGCTAGATGCGAACCGGTGACTCTTTCGTAATTCTGTTACTTATCGCCGTTCTTGTCATCTGGTTTTACGCGCGGGGACGCAAATGGTACGATAAGCCGAGAGCGGCGCTTGCGATTCCCCGGCAGGACGAGCTGTATTTGCCTTCCGAAGAAGTGGTGATGCTGCTGAATGCGAGGGGATATGAGATAGTGGCGGGCAAGCATAAACTTCCTGTTACGATGACAATGGACGACCAACTGCTGGAGAGCCGTATATTTGTCGATGCGTACGTAATGGACGATGAAGACCGGTTTTATGTCGTGAAGCTGGCCCGGGAGCGGATGCCTCTGGAGATGACAGGCAGCGCGATCCGGGAGAGGCTGCTGGTGTATAGCTTGCTGTACCCGGAAGCGGCCGGGGTGCTTTATGTCGATCCGGCGATCGGCTCGATCCGGAAAATTACGTTCGAAGTCGAACGGGACTAAATAGGAGGATTACATTTGCATGAAAGCCCAACGGCATTTCAAAATTAGGGAAATTATTACCGGCAAAGAAATTGAAACCCAGGACGACCTGGTGAAGGAAATGGGACTCGCCGGCTACCAAGTGACGCAAGCCACAGTTTCCCGGGATATTAAAGAAATGCAGCTGATCAAAGTACCGCTGGAGGACGGCCGCTACAAATATTCGATGCCTGCAGAGCAAAAAATCAATCCGCTGCCCAGGCTGAAGCGCGCCTTGCACGATCATTTCGTACATATCGACTACGCGGAAAATTTGGTCGTTATGAAATGTATGCCGGGTACGGCGAATACGCTCGGGGCGTTAATCGACAGTTTGGAATGGAGTGAAATCATGGGGACGATATGCGGTGACGATACGATATTGATCATATGCCGCACCAAAAGTCAGAGCGGGAAAGTGGTAAACCAGTTTAAAGGAATGCTCGGATAACCGATTTTTTCCGGCGGGAGGAAAGCGTATGCTTACAGTATTGACCATTCGCAACTTGGCTGTTATCGAACAAGTTACCGTTTCGTTCCGGAACGGTTTTTCGGTGTTAACCGGAGAGACGGGTGCGGGGAAATCGATCATCATCGATGCGCTCGGACTTATAGCGGGAGGGCGCGGCTCCGCAGAACTCGTTCGTTACGGATGCGAGAAGGCGGAGATTGAAGCGGGGTTCGAGTTGGCGCACGGACACCCGGTCTGGGACGTGCTGGCGCGGATCGGCATCGATGCCAACAGGGACGAACCGCTGATTATCCGCAGGGAAATATCGGCGCAAGGGAAAAGTTCGAGCCGGATCAACGGCCAGCTTGTCAATTTAACGATGCTGCGCGAAGCGGGCGAATGTCTCGTCAATATTCACGGCCAGCACGAGCATCAGTCGCTGATGAAGGCGGAGGCGCATATTCACTGGCTCGATATGTTCGATGCCGAAACGATCGTACCGGCTCGCACCCATTATGAGGAAGTGTATGACCGGTATACGGAACTCCGCAAAGAGCTTCGGCAACTGGAGGAATCGACGAAGCAGGCGCTGCAGATGGCCGATCTGTACCGGTTCCAGATCGAGGAAATCTCGGCGGCATCGTTAAAAATCGGCGAGGATGCATCGTTATCGGAAGAAAAGCGCAAACTAGCGAATGCGGAGAAGCTGTTTCAGAACGTGGCGGACTCATACGACGCTTTATACGGCTCCAAAGGGTTATCGGCGATTTCGAAAGCGATTCAACGCATATCCGATGTGTCGGCGGTGGATACGGCCAAGCTGAATCCGCTGCTGGAGCAAATGCAGTCGGCTTTTTATCAACTCGAAGATGCGGCCTTTCAGTTAAGGGATTACCGTGATGGGATTGAATTCAACCCGGCCCGGCTGGAGCATGTCGAGCAGCGGCTTGATATGATCGGAATGCTCCGCCGCAAGTACGGGGACAATGTAGCCGAGATTATCGAGCACGGCAAACGGATCTCACAGCAGCTGGAGCTGATCGAAAACAAGGACGAAGCGGTGAAACGGATAACGAGACAAACCGAGCAAGTCCAAGATCAGCTGCTCACGGCCGGCGACAAATTATCCAAGCTTCGGCAGCATGCGGCCAAGCGGTTAAGCCACAGCATCGAAGCCGAGTTGAAGGCGCTTCATATGGAACGGACCCGGTTCGAAGTACAGTTTCTGCGGAGCGGACATTCGGAGGATCTGGAATCGCCGAGCTTCACGCGTAACGGCCTGGACCAGGTCGAATTTCTAATTTCGGCCAATCCCGGAGAACCGCTGCGCCCTCTCGCGAAGATCGCATCCGGTGGGGAGATGTCGCGGATTATGCTGGCGATGAAATCGATCTTTGCGCGGGTAGACCGTATTCCTGTGCTTGTTTTCGATGAGGTCGATACCGGAGTCAGCGGACGGGCCGCTCAGGCGATCGCCGAGAAAATGTCTGAGCTGTCGCAATATTGCCAGGTGTTCTCGATTACACACTTGCCGCAAGTGGCCTGCATGGCGGATTCGCACTATTTAATACTCAAGACAATTCAGGCGGACCGGACCTTCACCTCGGTGGAGGACGTGCGCGATTCGGAACGGGTAAGGGAGCTGGCCCGTATGCTCGGCGGTGTGGAGGTAACGGAAAAAACGCTTGATCATGCCCGTGAAATGATTTCCCTGGCGAATGAAAAGAAAATGAACGCCAATGTGTGAAAATAGCCACAAAACGTGGCATCATTTGCAGTTATAAAACGATCGGGGCACGGTTACCTTATAGGTACGCAATCGGCGAATCGCCTAGTCAGGCAGCATGGAAAAGGGAGCGTGATCGATTTGGGTACCGGCAGAAAAAGACTGATGGGACTTATTCTCGTCTTCTTCGTTTGTTTGGGTTGCAGTTCCACTCCTTTTCAAAGCTTCGCTTCGTTCCCCGACGAATTAAGGATGTTTACCGGTCAGGGCAGACAGCTACACCTGTCGATGCCGGTCCACGCGCAGGTTACGGTTAATCCGGAAATTGTAAAAGTAAACGGAGTAGCCGAGCATTCGTTTCAAGTGGATTTAAACCGCCCAATCTCGCTTGAATCGGCGGGCAGCGGGCAAACCGATCTGCAGCTTCGCTTATTCGGGAAAATTCCGTTAAAAACCGTGAAAGTGAATGTGATGCCGGATCTGAAAGTCATTCCCGGCGGTCAAACGATTGGTGTGAAGATGAAGTCGGACGGCATCATGGTCGTCGGTCATCACCTTATCCAGGTGGCGGAGAATAAAAAAGTGTCCCCTGGCGAGGAAGCGAAAATTATGGTGGGCGATCTGATTCGGGAAATCGACGGGACGTACATCAACGATGTCTCCAAAGTGGCCGATATCGTCAAAAAGGCGGGTGAGCAAAAAAAGCCGCTCGCGCTGAAAATCCGCCGCAACAATCAAGAAATTATCACGAGCATTACACCGGCTTACGATATGCTTGATAAAACGTACCGCCTCGGGTTGTATATCCGGGATTCGGCGGCCGGCGTCGGCACATTGACCTTTTACGCACCGGATCAAGGCGTGTATGGCGCGCTGGGCCACGTCATTACCGATATGGACACGCAAACTCCGATTCCCGTCGGGGACGGTCATATCGTCCATTCCAACGTAACGTCCATCTCCAAAAGCCAAAACGGCGAACCCGGCGAGAAACGGGCCAATTTCTTCAACGAAAGCAAAGAGCTGGGCAATATCGAAAAAAATACGGCATTTGGCATTTTCGGTAAAATGTATAACGCTCCGGATCATGCTTTAGCGAAAGAAGCGATTCCGGTCGCCTTCGCGGAGGAAGTCAAGGAAGGGCCGGCTCATATCTACACCGTCATCTCCGGTCAGAAAGTGGAGAAGTTCGATATCGAGATCGTTCATGTATCCAAGCAGGAGTTCCCGGCGACGAAAGGCATGGTTATTAAAATAACCGACCCGCGTCTGCTGGAGAAAACCGGCGGGATTGTCCAGGGCATGAGCGGTAGTCCGATTATTCAGAACGGAAAAATGATCGGAGCCGTCACACACGTATTCGTGAACGACCCGACGTCGGGATACGGCTGCTTTATCGAGTGGATGCTGCAGGATGCAGGGGTTGTGATCGGTTCGAACGAACAAAAAAATCTTAAGGCCGGGTAAAAACCGCCTTAAGATTTTTCGCTTTTTGTCGAACGATCGCGTATCGGGAAGAAAAATATTATTATAGATGATTTGTTGAAAAAAAGAAAGAAAAAAATTTTTCGACAGAAGGAAAAACGATCGCCGTGTCGAAAATCTTTAGTAGTGGAGCAATCTACCAACACTTTCTGCGTTACAATCGAAGGAGGATATGAAGTTGCAAAAGATCGAATTGCTATTGGCCGACGACAACCGAGAATTCACAAATTTATTATCGGAATTCATCTCCGAGCAAGACGATATGGTGGTGGCGGGCGTCGCCTATAACGGCAACGAGGTGCTGTCTTACATCGAACAAAACAAGAAAGTGCCCGACGTCCTCATTTTGGATATTATTATGCCGCATCTGGACGGTCTCGGCGTGTTGGAGAAGCTTCGCGAGATGAACCTCAACCCGCAGCCAAAAATTATAATGCTTACTGCGTTCGGTCAAGAGAATATTACTCAAAAAGCGGTTCAATTGGGAGCTTCTTATTATATATTGAAGCCTTTCGATATGGAAATATTGACGAACCGGATTCGTCAGCTCGTCTCCAATTCGAGCCCGATGACGTCTTCCGTCGCATCCAAGCCCAATGTCGTGCCGATTACAAAAGGCAAAAACCTGGATGCCAATATTACGAGCATCATCCATGAGATCGGCGTACCCGCACATATTAAAGGTTATCAATATTTGCGCGAAGCGATCACGATGGTGTACAACAACATCGAAATCCTCGGTGCCATTACGAAAACGCTCTATCCGGCCATTGCCGAAAAATACAAAACGACCCCGAGCCGTGTTGAACGGGCGATCCGCCATGCGATCGAAGTCGCTTGGACGCGCGGCAATATCGACAGCATCAGCCACTTGTTCGGTTACACCATCAACATCAGCAAGTCGAAGCCGACGAATTCCGAGTTCATCGCGATGGTGGCGGACAAGCTGCGGATCGAGCATAAGGTTTCTTAATAAGTTCTGCTGCTGTACGGTTCATGCGCTGCCGGGAAATTAAGCCAGCATGCCAGTATAAATAAAGTCAGGGTCTTACCGGTAAACCAGCGCGAAATTATCGGCTTCCGACGGCCATCGTTCCGATAAGCTTCAGCGCGGCTCTCCACGAAATCAACTAAATACGCGAATTCACCCCCGGTTCTCTTCGATGGAATTGGCAGCTGGTGCATACTTTAAGTGTATACGAAATGGGGGAAAATTACAAACGTTTGTTCGCATATAAAACAATAAACATTCATTTTTGGATTAAACGCTCTTTGTCCTATGGGAAAGGGCGTTTTATTTTTTTATTTTAACTTCAACGAAGGTTTGACGTTGCTAAAGGCTAGAGCGTGGATAGCGAGAAGTCAAAAGCCCAAAAGCGAAAACCCCAACCCCAACCCCAACCCCCAAAAACCAATAGCTCATAGTTAAACACCGAAAACGATACCAAAACCCAAAACCTAAAGGTGAAAGCACATTTCCTTATCGATCAGTTGTTGCCGCAAGTCGTTTTTCGCTGACCTTTCAGCTTCCTCCTCAACCTATAGACAGGGGAAAAATGGAATAAGAGCGGTTTGTACCTTCTATTTTGTCCAAAACCCGCTTGAATGGAAAATTAAGAGCGGTTAGAAGCTGCTATTATCAGCCAGAAGGCTGCGAACCCACTAATTGGCTTAAAATAGGGGCTGCAAAAGAGGCTGTCGATTCATTGTGTAGAAGTGTTAGCAGACCGTTCCAAGTGAAAAGTTACCTTCTTCTGCTCAAACAGGTTGTCCGGAAATCCCTTGATTGAATAAGGATTGTAAGGTAGGGGATTCCAGACAAAACTCGCCAGAAGGTAATCTTTTCCCTTTCCACTTGGTTGTCCACAATGAATCGATAGCCTCACAAACCGCCTCTATTTCTCCCTGACATCGACAGATTCGGAAAATAGAGGGTGCTAGAGACTCTGCGCGCCTAGCCAAGCTAGGCACAACTAGCTGATGAAAGTTCAGTCGGGGTAGGGGCCAAGCCGCCCCGTAGCTAGCAGGCAGACGCAGGAGAGATCCGGCGGCTGAAGCCCTGCGAAAAAACTGCGCAAAGCGCAAGGAAGCGAATTCACAGGCCGTAATGGACCGACCGTGAATCCCACCGCATCGTAATAGCGAACCTTTCGAGGACAAGAGAGCGCCGAGCCCCGGGAGTCCGGGCGAAGGCCAAGGAACGTGTGAAGAACTTGGAGCTGCAGCACGGAAGAACTCTCCGGTGTAAAGGGATCGGCATGTGAAACGGCTATTTTGACAATATCCCCCATGAAAAGCTCATGGAACTGGTGGAACAGCGAATCAACGATCGACGTATGCTCAAAGTGATCCGGAAATGGCTGAAAGCTGGGGTCATGAAGGACGACAAGTTCTTCGAAACGGACATCGGAAGCCCGCAGGGCGGCGTAATCTCGCCATTTATAGGGAATATTTACCTCCACTATTTAGACATGATCTGGGAGAAACAGTTTACCGAGCTGGGGACACTGGTGCGATATGCGGATGATCTGGTGATTTTATGCCACAAGAAGGAACACGCGCTGAAAGCCATTGAGGTGCTGAAGGCGGTGTTTGGAAAACTCGAGCTAAAGATGAACGCCCAGAAAAGCAAGCTGGTCAACCTCTGGATGAAAGAGAAGAACCAAGGGTTTGATTTTCTGGGCTACCATCACAGGCGCCTCCCGGCGTATCGCAAGGGGGGAAAGAAAGCTTGGATTCTCCGAAGTTTTCCGTCGAAGAAAGTGATGAAGAAGATGCGAAGCAAGGTCAAAGAAGTGACGGCGCCGAGGAAGAAACTGACCCGAACGCTGAATGAGCTGGTAGAGGAACTGAACCCGAAAATACAAGGGTGGCGGAACTACTACGCTAAGGCGGATAAAGGCTCGGCAAACGGCTTCTTGCGAAAGATTGACTGGTACATCTGTAAACGTCTCGTGATCTTCTGGAACAACAAACACAAGCGACGGAAAACATGGCACTTCGACTTCTATTCTACACTAAAGCGTATCGGGCTGAAATCCGCAACTTTGCAGGCAAGTACGTAACTGCCCAGGGTGAAGAGCATCGGAAAGCCGTATGCGGGAAAACCGCACGTACGGTTTGACGAGGAGGGGCTGGTAATCCCAGCCCTTTACTCTACTATATTTTGTGTATTCTGTATTATCTCGGCCCGCACGAACTCCACACGTTATAAGTCACGCTCACTCGAATTAGTAATTCTCTAATTAGTAATAGAAAAACAAAGAAAACCGGCTGAGAGAGGCCGGTTTCTTTTTCTTAATATATCCCTTCATGCTGCTGCGATCAGCTAGCTTGAAGTTTATTTTCGATCTTGGCTTTGCCTTTGATTTCTTCCATCCAAGGGCCGGACAGCTCCTGGATTTTTTGGCTGGTCAGTTCTTCCTTGATATCGTCTTTTTTCTGATCGTAAGTCGGAGTCGTTGCCGCCTTTTTGTCCGTTACTTTGATGATGTGGAAGCCGTGCGACGTCTGAACCACATTGCTGAGCTCGCCTACAGGAAGCGAAAATGCGGCATCCTCAAATTCTTTGACCATCATGCCTTTGCCGAAATAGTCAAGATCGCCGCCTTGCTCTTTCGAGCCCGGGTCGGTGGATTTTTCTTTGGCCAGCGTGGCGAAATCCGCTCCGCCTTTCAACTGGGCCAGAATCGCCTCCGACTCTTCCTTCGTAGCGACCAGGATGTGAGAAGCTTTGACTTGCTCCGGCGTCGCCATCATCTCTTTGTTTTCTTCGTAATACTTCTTCATGTCGTCTTCGGTAATTGTAACTTGAGGTCCCAGAATCTTTCTGAGTCTCACTTGCATCGGCATAAATTTGTTTTTGACTTCATCAAGCGTCATACCGCTTTGCATAAGCAGCATATTGAATTCTTCATCGGAGCTGAACCCTTTTTTGAACGAAGTGAGTTCCTGCTCCAGGTCGGCGTCGGTTACTTTAAAACCGGCTTTTTCCGCTTCTTGCTTGATGAGTTCCTCGGTGATCATCGAATCGAGGATTTGCGATCCCCCGTTAAGGATCAATTGGTCAAAAAGCTCGCTTTTACCAATTTTAACGCCGTTGACGGATGCAACCGCCTCATCGCCGCCGCCGCCGTTTTTCGTAAACGCATAAATCGATACGCCCGCGAGCAAAACGAGCAGTACGAGAGAAGTAATCATCCATGTCTTGTTCTGTTTCTGCTGCCTCATCGGCAAATATGCCCCTTTCAACTGTATATTTATCGTGCTGTAGCTGACTTTTCAAACTATACCAGAATGCGATCCATAATACCTTAATTTCAGATTAAAATGAATTCGGTCGATAGAAGCGGAATGCTGAACAATTGTGTCCGAAGTTCACAAAAAATAGTTTGACCGTGACAAGAAGTGACAAACAATGACCCCTGGGTCGTATTATAATAGCAATTATGAAAAGCAAATGAAAAACAACTGAAAAGCTCAGAAAGAAAGAGGAATGAAGCAAAATGAATGCGGTTCTATTGGATGAAGCGGAAACGATTGAGCAGCTTCGAGGCGATTTGGTAGCTCTGGCGATGGAGAAAGGAACGTTCGCCGACGACACGGTGCTGGAGATGAGCCAGCAGCTGGACGAGTTTCTGGTTCAGTTTACAAAAATGCATCTAAGTACCCAGAAGCAGCAGCTACTTACATACAGGTGATAAACAGGAGCTCTCAGCAATACCCTCCGCCCGGCGGAGGGTATTTGTCGTTTTTTCCGCATGGGATGCCGACGAAATGACTAAACTAGTACAAAGTCAGACTATGTCGTACAAGTTCGGGGGAACACGTTTATGATCGCGAAATCCGTGCAGCTCAAGGCCAATCTCGAAGGGGTCGTAAAGGCTGATCCGAATACGAAACGGCTCCTGCGGTCGATCCGCCCCGGAGAAATCGCCCTAATTCGTCATCCGGACCTAGATGAGGCGGCGGCCGAAGGATTGCTCGAAGCGGGGGTGAAAGCCGTCATTAACGCATCCCGAACGATGAGCGGCACGTTTCCGCATGAGGGACCGATCCGTTTGCTGCAAGCAGGCGTACCTTTGTTTGAAATCGAGGAGGAACGGTTCGGCGACATTACGAACGGTGAAATCGTGTCGCTTCGCGCAGATGTATTAACTACTCGCCTTCTGTCGATTCCGGTACGCCCGTTTACTTACGAGTGCATGAGAAGCTCGCTCGAGGCCGCCGAGCGGAATTATGCAGCTGCCCTGCGCGACTTCGCCGCCAATACGCTTCATTACGCCGCACAAGAGCTGCAGCAACTGGCCAAGCCGATACCGATTCCTCCTCTTCGCGTCCCGCTGTGGAGAAGAGACGCGCTGATTGTCGCACGGGGGAAAGGGTACAAGGAAGACCTCGCCGCCTTGTCGGAATATATTGCAGAAGCCAGGCCGGTGCTAATCGGGGTGGACGGCGGGGCGGACGCTTTGATTGCCCAAGGCATCCGGCCGGATCTGATCGTCGGCGATATGGACAGCGTATCGGATGCGGCGCTGCACTGCGGAGCACAGCTGCTGGTACACGCTTATGAGGACGGCCGGGCTCCCGGCATGGAGCGGCTCGGGCAGCTTGGCTTGTGCGCGGAACGGGTAGCTGCCCCGGGGACGAGCGAAGACGCCGCGATGCGGATCGCCTACGAGCAAGGAGCGGATCATATCGTCGTGATCGGTTCCCACAGCCATCCCGTAGATTTTATGGAGAAAGGACGGGGCGGAATGGCCAGCACGCTGCTTGTCCGGATGCTGATCGGCCATAAACTCGTGGATGCCAAAGGAGCGAACCGGTGGATGATGCCGAAAAAGCATCAGCTTCATATCGTGCCCGGTTTCGTTCAAGCTCTGGAAGGAGGGGGCCGGTTATGAGAACGCGTCCTTCCGTATCGATTGTGGTGCCCGCATGGAACGAAGAGAGGTCGGTCGGCCAGACGCTGCAAGCGCTCCATCGGATGACGAGGCATGACGGCAGCCGGTTATGGGACGAGCTGATCGTCGTCGATGACGGAAGCTCCGACCGTACTGCTGAAGAAGCGGCGCCTTGGGCGACGACCGTGATCGAGCATGCCGTCAGACTCGGGAAAGGAGCCGCCATGCGAACGGGCTGGTCGAACGCGGCAGGAGACATCATCCTGTTCGCCGATGCCGATCTGGAAAGCTCGGCCGAGCATTTGGCCGGTCTGCTTTCGCCGATTCTGAACGATGAGGCGGATATGTCGATTGCCGCGTTTTCCGGGACGCCCCGCGGCGGAGGATTCGGGATTGTCAGACGGATCGCCGGAAGAGGGATTTTCAAGCTGACGGGGCAGCAGTTCGCCGCGCCCTTATCCGGTCAGCGGGCGGTGCGCAGCGAGGTGCTGAAACGCCTTGAACGTTCGCCTCAAGGATTCGGCATAGAGGTGGGCCTGACGATCGATGCCGCACGCCTCGGCTACCGCATATGCGAAGTACCGCTGCCGCTTTCCCACCGGGAAACGGGCAGGACGATCCGCGGATTTTGGCACCGCGGCGGTCAACTGGCGGCTATCGCCAAAACGATGTGGCTGCGGCGGGGACGTTTCGTGCCATGACCGGGACGATCGGATGGATTGGTGCGCTTGCGATACTTGGGCTATTTATGCTTCCACCGGCGGTCCGGTTTTTGCGCAGTCACGGCATGACCGTACCGAATTACGAAGGAGAAATAATTCCGGTCGGAACCGGCGCGGTTTTGATCGTTTTATATATAGCGTTGTACGGAATGCTGCAACTAAAGGCGGCTTGGGGCTTATCCGGAAGTACCGTTTCGACTATTTCAGCATATTTTCCCGCTTTTCTGCTCGTATTCGCAGCGGGCTGGACGGACGATATGATCGGCGAACGGAGCGTCAAAGGAATCGGAGGTCATTTCCGAAGCTGGCGGCAAACGCGGACGTTTACTACAGGGGCGGTAAAAGCGGCCGCGATCGGACTTGCCGCATTATGGATCGTGGCGGACGGCAGCCGGACCTGGTGGGAAGCTTGCATCGGCTGGGCGGCTATCGCGATGACGGCGAATACGCTGAATTTGCTCGATGTGAGGCCGGGCAGAGCGTGGAAAGGGTTTTATGCCGGAGCAATGGTAGTGGCGGTCGCGGAACCGGGATGGAGCGGAAACGTCTGGCTGCTGCCGGCGATCGCCGGCGGTCTGGCGCTGATGCCGGGGGATCTGAGGGGCAGGCATATGCTGGGCGACGGCGGTGCGAACCTGCTCGGCTTCGCGCTCGGCTGCGCGATTGCGGATTCGTTCCCGTTATGGCTGCAGACGGTATATCTGCTCTTTCTTGCGGCCATTCACCGGACAGCGGAGAAAGAATCGATTACCGCCTGGATCGACAAACATAAATGGGTCCGCTGGCTGGACCGATTCGGACGGGCTTAAGGCCGTCTTTTTTTTGCCCGGAAACGGGGGGCGACGTAATTGCGCTTGCGGTCGCGGAAAAAAATCCAGCCGCCGATAAACGCGACTCCGGCGACAAATAAAACGATGCCGACCACCATTTTGCCCCATAAAATATGCGGGTCGCTCTCTTCGGGTCCGAACTGCGCGAACCACGCGTCCTTCATCGCAAGAAAACCGTATGTAGCGGCAAAACCGGGAATAATCAGCAGCATAATAGCGATAAAACGCTGCACTTTCTCTCTCATCGAAGCGACCTCACTTTGCAGTCGGTAATAGTGCGAGTTCAAAAAGTCCGGTTTTCAGCACCGAGAAGATGGGATGAAGCTAGGAAATGAGGAGCGGAGCGTAGTGGGAGCTACGTGAGCACCGGAAGTTCCGGCTGAATTCCATATTCGATGTCGAGTACGCTTCCTGATCGGCCTCGTGATCAAAAGCGGACTTTTTGAACAACCTCTAATAGTCTGTCCTTCTATCTTATCCTGAATTGTATTTGATGTCCATTTCGCTTTTGGTACAATAGAGGCATCGATTCCGCAGACGGGAGGAACATACATTGTCCAATACATTTGATATCGTAGTTCTAGGGGGCGGCATCGGCGGTTATACCGCTGCGATCCGCGCAGCGCAGCTCGGGAAGTCGGTCGCTGTCGTCGAGCGGGACAAGCTTGGAGGGACATGCCTGCATCGAGGCTGCATTCCGAGCAAGGCGCTTCTGCGCAGCGCCGAAGTATATGGCACGATGAAGCGGGCCGGCGAGTTCGGAGTGATCACAGATTCCGTTTCCTTTGATTTGGCCCAAGCGCAGTCGCGCAAAGCGGCTATTGTGGAGCAGCTTTATATAGGGCTGCAATTTCTAATGACCAAACATAAGATTCACGTTGTAAAAGGCAACGGCCGTATTATCGGGCCTTCTATTTTTTCGCCGCGAAGCGGCTCCGTGGCCGTCGAGCTGGAAGACGGCGAGATGGAGACGCTCGTGCCGGGCCAACTAATCATCGCTACCGGATCGAGGCCGCGTATGCTGCCCGGACTGACGCCCGACGGAACCCGAATTATGACAAGCGACGATGCGCTTAATATGGAGCGTCTCCCGTCATCTATCGTTATCATCGGCGGCGGGGTGATCGGGGTGGAGTGGGCGACGATGCTTCACGAATTCGGCGCCAGCGTGACGGTTGTCGAAGGAGAACGCCGGATTTTGCCGACCGAGGACGAGGACGTATCGCGGGAGCTCGAGCGGTTGTTCAAAAAACGCGGTATTCGAGTGATGACGGGCGCCAAGCTGCAGGTCGAATCGGTCGAGGCGCTTGCTGACGGAGTCAAAATGAGCGTGGAGACAGCCAAAGGCACCGAAGCTTTGGCGGCGGAAACGATGCTGGTGTGCGTAGGCAGGATCGCCAATGCGGACGGCATCGGGCTGGAAAATACCGATGTCCGCGTCGATCAGGGCGTGATCCGGGTGAACGGTTCGATGCAGACGACAGAACCGCACATTTACGCGGTCGGCGACGTGAGCGGGGGAGTTCAGCTTGCCCATGCGGCCGGACACGAAGGAGTGGTCGCCGCCGAGCATGCCGCAGGCAAAACCACGCATGCTTATGCGGCCCATCTCGTGCCGCGCTGCGTATATTCGAGCCCGGAGATCGCTTCTGTCGGCTGGACGGAAAAGCAGGCGGCCGATCAGGGCTTTGCCGTAAAAACGGCAAAATTCTCGTTCAAAGCGTTGGGCAAGGCGCTCGTATACGGACAAAGCGACGGTTTCGTCAAAGTAGTCGCCGATTCGGCGACGAACGACATACTCGGCGTTCATATCATCGGGCCGCAGGCGACCGAGCTGATCTCTGAAGCAGCCTTGGCGCAGATGCTCGACGCGACGCCTTGGGAGGTCGGCGGTACGATCCATCCGCATCCGACTTTGTCCGAAGCGCTGGGCGAAGCGATGATGTCGATCGATGGGTTATCGATCGGAGGGTGACAGGCTATCCAAATTAGGATGCCGCATCAAATTGTAATTGGGACGAAAAGGGACTATAATAGGGTTATAGAGGTAACTCTTAAGACCAGGTATTAATTCTTAACTTCGTCAATTGTCATCCCATATTCCGGCGGGCGGCAGCGCTTCTCCAGCGTTGGCCGTCTGCTGACCAGGAGGTCGAAGTCCCATGTCCATTGGTCAATTGACTACTCATAAGCAGCTTGGCATTTCCGATCAGCAAGCGCTCGAGATGTACAAATTTATGCTTCTCGCCAGAAAGTACGACGAACGGGCTCTGCTTCTCCAGAGAGCAGGCAAAATCAACTTCCACGTATCCGGTATCGGACAAGAGGCGGCCCAGGTTGGCGCCGCTTTCGCACTTGACCGGGACCGCGATTATTATTTGCCGTATTACCGGGACTACGGCTTCGTCCTGTCCGTCGGTATGACCGTGCGCGATCTGATGCTCTCGCTGTTTGCCAAGGCGGAAGATCCGAACAGCGGCGGCCGCCAGATGCCCGGACACTTCTCGCACAGAAAGCTGCGCATCGTAACCGGGTCTTCGCCGGTGACGACGCAAGTTCCTCATGCCGTGGGCATTGCGCTCGCAGCCCGAATGAAAGGGGAATCGCTTGTCTCTTTCGTTACGTTCGGCGACGGCTCCAGCAACCAGGGCGATTTTCATGAAGGGTGCAATTTCGCCGGTGTGCACAAGCTGCCGGTCATTTTCATGTGCGAAAATAATCAATATGCGATATCCGTTCCGCTGCATAAGCAGATCGCGGCTCCGGTAGCGGACCGTGCGGCAGGTTACGGCTTCCCGGGCGTTCAGGTGGACGGCAACGACGTGCTCGCCGTATACAAGGCTGTCAAAGAAGCCCGCGAGCGGGCGATCCGCGGAGAAGGACCGACTCTGATCGAGGCGATTACGTACCGGATCTCGCCGCATTCCACATCGGACAACGATCTGGCTTACCGCACGAAGGAAGAAGTCGATCTGCATAGGGGCAAGGATGCTATTCCGCGGTTTAAGGCGTACTTGATCGAGTGCGGGATATGGAGCGAAGATGAGGATGCCCAGTTGATCGATCAGTTGGTGAAAGAAATCAAAGAAGCGACCGAGTTCGGGGATAAGGCGCCGTTCCCGGCAACGGATGATTTGTACCGGTATGTGTATGCCGAAGAGGGAGGCGAGTAACCGATGGCGGTCGTGAACTACTTAACCGCAATTCGCGATGCGATGAGCGAGGAGATGGCGCGGGACAGCGACGTGTTCGTGCTGGGGGAAGATGTCGGGTACAAGGGAGGCGTATTTACCGCTACAAAAGGGCTGATCGAGAAGTTCGGAGAAGCCCGGGTGCTCGATACGCCGCTTGCGGAATCGGCGATCGCGGGCGTGGCGATCGGAGCCGCCATGTACGGCATGAAGCCGATCGCGGAGATGCAATACGCCGACTTTATGCTGCCGGCGACGAACCAGATCATCAGCGAGGCGGCCAAAATCCGCTACCGCTCGAATAACGACTGGTCGTGTCCGATCGTCATCCGCGCTCCGATCGGGGGAGGCATATTTGGCGGGTTGTACCATTCGCAATGCACCGAATCGATCTTTTTCGGGACGCCTGGAATTAAAATTGTGTTTCCGTCCACGCCGTACGATGCCAAAGGGCTGCTTAAAGCGGCGATCCGCGATGCGGACCCGGTCTTATACTTCGAACATAAGAAATGTTACCAGCTTGCGGAAGGGGAAGTTCCGGAGGAAGAATATATCGTGCCGATCGGCAAAGCGGATGTCAAACGGGACGGGACGGATATTACCGTCATTACGTACGGATTGACGGTCCATTTTGCGCTGGAAGCGGCGGCGGAGCTGGCGAAGGAAGGCATCAGCGCGCTTGTGCTCGATCTGCGCACGATCCAGCCGCTGGATAACGAAGCGATCCTGGCCGCCGCCTCCAAAACCGGAAAAGTGCTCATCATCCACGAGGACAACAAGACGGGCGGCGTAGGTGCGGAAGTGTCCGCCATCATAGCCGAGGAGCTGCTGTTCGAGCTGGACGCGCCGATTATGCGGCTGTGCAGTCCGGACGTGCCGGCGATGCCGATCAGCCCCGTTCTGGAGAAGCATTACATGCTGAATAAGGATAAAGTAAAAGAAGCGATGAAAAACTTGGCGTTGTACTAAGAAAGCAGACGGTTCGGGCGTACAGGTTGGAGCTGCGAAGTTCAATTCAGCGGACGGCAGTCCGGACGGACGATCTCATAAGCTCCGGCTTCGTACAAGCCGCAAGTAGCATCCTATAAGCAAATGAAAGTCGCGGGAGGTTGAAAAGCATATGAAAGGAACGAAGGCGCAAGGGACGGAGATCGTCATCCCGCAGCTCGCCGAATCGCTTGTATCGGCTACGATCAGCAAATGGCTGAAAAAGCCGGGAGATTATGTGGAGCAATACGAGCCGATCTGCGAGCTGATCACCGAGAAAGTGAATGCAGAGCTGCCATCGACAGTCGAAGGAACACTGCTGGAAATTGTCGCCCAGGAGGGCGAGACGATTCCGGTGGGCGGGGTGGTCGCGCTGATTGCGGAAACGGCGGCAAACGGCGCAGGCGCTGCGAACGCGGAGGAAAGCGGAAGCCAATCGGCTGCCGGCGGCGAGTCGGCAATCGCACAACCGGCGGAAGGACATGCGGCGGCAGACGGTTCGATGCGCAGCCGGTATTCACCCGCCGTACAGACGCTTGCGAGCGAGCATGGCATCGATCTTAGGGCGATCACGGGAACCGGCATGGGCGGGCGGATTACCCGGAAGGACGTGCTCGCCTACTTGGAGAACGGCCGGCCGGCCCGGGTGATCCCGGCGGTGTCGGATGCCAAGGCGGTTATCGCCGCCGTACCGGCGGTGCCTCAGGAAGCGCCCAAACTACCGGTGCGTTCGACCGGGCTTCATTTGTCCGAAGAACCTCCGATTCCGAAGATCGAGGTCGAGAGCTCGAGAGACGGCGGAAGAAATGAATACATTATCGATGTGACGCCGATCCGCAACACGATTGCGACCCGGATGCGTCAAAGCGTGGCGGAAATTCCGCATGCCTGGACGATGATCGAGGTAGACGTGACGAACCTGGTCGTGCTGCGCAACAAAATCAAAGACGAGTTCATGAAAAAGGAAGGGATCAACTTAACGTATCTGGCATTCGTGCTGAAAGCCGTCGTTAACGCGATCAAAGATTATCCGATCATGAACTCGGTATGGGCAGTCGACAAAATCATCGTCAAGCGGGACATTAATATATCGCTGTCTGTCGGCACGGAAGATTCGGTCATAACCCCTGTCATCAAAAAGGCCGATCAGAAAAATATCGCCGGTCTCGCCCGCGAAATCGACGAGTTGTCGCGCAAGGCGCGCTCCGGCAAGCTGAAGCTGGACGACATTCAGGGCGGTACGATAACGGTGAACAACACGGGCTCGTTCGGCTCGATCCTGTCGTATCCGATCATCAACTATCCGCAGGCGGTTAACTTGACGTTCGAATCGATCGTCAAACGTCCGGTCGTGATCAACGATATGATTGCGGTGCGTTCGATGGCGAACATCTGCCTGTCGCTCGATCACCGGATTTTGGACGGGGTGATCTGCGGCCGTTTCCTGCAGCGGGTGAAAGAAAACCTGGAGAGTTTTTCGTTGGACACGAAGCTGTACTAGGCCCCGACGCGCATACGCCACGCGCCCGCCAAAGCGCGGAAGGCTTGAAGCGGGCCGAAACCGTTAACCGAAAAACATTCCGATACCATACAGAACGACCGATGAGGCCATTGCGAAGAGCATCAGATATACGACGACCTTGACGAACGTTTTGCTAAACATAAGCTTTCATCTCCTCAAAAAAGGTTATACTGGGTTCATAGTAGGGCATATTTACATTGTACCTTAATCCATGTCCGGGAGGAAAGTAGTCATGATTCAACAAAATCGGCTGATCGAACAGTTTATGGAGCTGGTCCGGATCGACAGCGAGACGAGACATGAGCAGGAAATCAGCAAAGTTCTCCAGAAATTGTTCACGGAGCTCGGACTAAGCGTGTTCGAAGACGATACGGCGGCTGTAACCGGACACGGCTCGGGCAACCTGATCTTCACGCTGGAAGCGTCCGAAGGTCAGACGCATGTCCCGACTATGCTGTTTACTTGCCATATGGATACCGTAACGCCAGGCAAAGGCATCAAGCCCCGCCTCGACGACGACGGCTACATACGCAGCGACGGCACGACGATTCTCGGCAGCGACGACAAAGCCGGTGTGGCCGCTCTGATCGAAGCGATTCGCGTCTTGAAGGA
Organism: Paenibacillus sp. GYB004; assembly: GCF_036577605.1. Taxonomy (NCBI): domain Bacteria; kingdom Bacillati; phylum Bacillota; class Bacilli; order Caryophanales; family Paenibacillaceae; genus Paenibacillus; species Paenibacillus sp. GYB004. Next base: position 327,792 of record NZ_JARBDB010000008.1, on the reverse strand, counting down.
GCAGGACATTCCGCACGGAAAGCTGCTGTTCGTCATTACGGCCGGCGAGGAATCGGGACTGCTCGGTTCGCGGGCGATGGCGAATAACCGGCCGGCCCAATTGGAAGCGGCATACGGTTATGCGATCGATTCCAATGGAAAGGTTGGCGCGATTGCAGTAGCCGCTCCTACCCAGGCGCGTATCCAAATTACGATTAAGGGACGTTCGGCGCATGCCGGTGTTAATCCGGAGGACGGCATCAGCGCCATCCAGGTGGCAAGCAAGGCGATTTCCCGGATGCCTCTCGGCCGGATCGATTTCGAGACGACCGCGAATATCGGCAGCTTCGCCGGCGGCGGCGCTACGAATATCGTCTGCGAGCGGGTGGATATTGCCGCCGAAGCGAGAAGCCTCGTCCAGGACAAGCTCGACCGCCAGCTGGCCGCCATGAAGGAAGCCTGCGAGTCGGCGGCGAGCGATATGGGCGCCAAAGCAGAGTTTATAAGTGAGATTATTTACCCGGCCTACAAGTATGACGAGAACGCCCCGGTCGTGAAGCTGGCGATGAAGGCGATCGAATCGGTCGGACGGACGCCGTCCACGTTCCATACGGGCGGCGGAAGCGACGCGAACATGTTTAACGGCATGGGGATTCCGACCGTCAATCTGGCCGTCGGCTATGAGAATATTCATACGACCGAAGAGCAGATGCCGGTGTCCGAGCTGGTCAAGATCGCCGAACTCGTCGTCGCGATCGTTAAGGAATCGGCGGCTCAGGCGCAAGCCTAACCGGGCTTGGCGAACCTGCATCCTCCATGAGAAAAAGCTGCCGATCGAAGCGACCGGCAGCTTTTTTTCGTAAGGGACTACGCTTCAATCGCCGCGATTCCGGCATTGTTGAACAAATTCATACAAGGAAACCATACGTTGTGGCCGTCGTTGCTTTTGCTCTCGACCGAGAAGATGACCTGGACGGTGTCATAATGCGGATCGATCGTAATATTCACGCCGCCCGCACCGCCGCACACCAGCGCCTTCGGGGAGAACAAGTCGCCGCTGTCTTTCTTATTATGGTTGATCGGCCAACAGTAGCCGTAGGAAGCTTCCTTGAAAAACTGCGCGCCATAAGTCGAAGAGATGTGGGGAATATGATTGCGCGTCATTTCGGCGACGGCGGGTGCGCCCAAAATCCGCTCGTTTCCGTACATGCCTTTGTTCAGAAACATCTGGCCGAATTTGGCGATATCGAGAGCGGTGGAGTAAGCTCCGCCCGCCGCGGAAGGCGAGCTCATCGCTTCCGGCGTATGATACCACCTCCCGCCCGGCGCGTCTTCCGGTCTCCGGATCACCCGGGAGTATAACGCCTCCGGCACGGTAAAGTAAGTATCGTTCATCTCGAGCGGAGTAAAGATATGGTCCCTGCAAAAGGACTCCAGCGTCTGTCCGCTCACTCTGCGAACGATCTCCCCGAGCAGCTCCACCCCGTAGCCGCAGTAGGACATCTCGGTTCCCGGCGGTTTCCATAACGGGGCGTCATAACCGAGAAACAATCTTTTGTGGATCATCGGATGCTGGTTGACGTCCGCGGGAGGAATGTCGACAAGCGCCTCCTTCTGGCGCGAATGTTCACCGATCTCGTTATTGCGCATGCCCGATGTGTGGGTCATGAGCTGATGAACGAGCACTTGATGCTTGCCTTCTCCGACGAATTCGGGGATGTAATAGGAAACCGGGAAGCTTAACGACAACAAGCCTTGCTCGACGAGAATCATCGCAGCCGTTGCGGTGATCGGCTTCGTGATCGAGGCGAGCGGGAACAGCGTGTCCGGCTTCAGCGGGGACGATTCCGGTCCGGGGGACGCCGTGCCGGCCGCTTGATGGGAGACGATGATTCCTTTGCGCGCGATGACAGTTACAAAAGCTTGCGAGACTTGCGTATCCGCCCAGCGCTGCACGAGTCGCTCGACATGCCGGATACGCCCGGACGACATGCCCGCGTCTTCAGGCGATCCATTTCTCAGCTTCATTTGTTGAATCAACTCCGTTTCCTATGAATAATGGGATTCTTTACCTATCGTATCGGAAAATCGGGAAACTGAAAAGGCAGTACTAGGAATCAGACCGGGGAGTGGAGTTTATGACAGAGCGATTTATGCAACCTTTGGATGTGAGGGCTATGACGGATCATCAGCCGTTTTGCGCAGGAGTCGTCTGGGTCCGCGACGGCAAGGTCGCGATTACGCTGAACACGGACGGCATCCCGGAGGCGCTCGAAGGCCGGGTGATGCGGGTCGGCGGAGTCGGCGGCGGTCAAGAGCCCGGCGAGACGATCGCGGAGTGCGCCCTCAGGGAAGCGCAGGAGGAGCTGGGCAACCTGAATGTGCGTCTGCTTTCATCGCCTGTCACTTTTTTTCACAATATGGATACGGATGAAGTTGTTCAGGTGCCCTGTATAGACGAAACTCCGCCGCTGCTGCTCCAAAGAAAAACTAACGGCAATCCGGACGTGCCTTACAAGCCGGGTTTGCCGACAGGGCCTTATGTCTATTTCGGACTGTATAGCGCAGAGACGGATGAGGCGCGGATCAACCCCGAAGACGATGTGGCCGCCATTTTGTTCGTGCCGGTGGAACGATGGCCGATTCTGGAGCAAGGCGCGACGCTCGGACAAATGGTGGAGCTGGGAAGCGAATTGCTGGAGCGGGCTCCTATCCCCCGAGAGATGCGGCTGTGGGTGCCGGAGAACGAATCGATGCGAACGGTGATGCGCTTGCTGTTCCCGCCTGACTGATGCTTTTCCTATATAATCGGTACCCGTCTTCGGATCAGGAAGGCAGTTTTTTTCTTATGTCCGTTACCAGGCCGGAAGAGGACGTTCATGAAAACGGCGGGAGATCATAGGATAAATCATAACGCTGAGGTTGCGGCCAGCCGGGAGGGAAAGTATGATTCGATGGAAAAAGGGGAGCGTCGTACGGATTATCCGCGAGCGGGACGGCATTCAGGAGGCGGAGGTGTTAACGGACGACGGGCATAGGCAGTCCGCCATTCATTATACGGATACTTTACCGAAGCTGAAGGAAGGAGACCGCGTGAAACTGAACACTACCGCGGTAGAGCTAGGGCTCGGCAGCGGAGGATACCACTTTGTCATCGACGTAACCGGCGGAGCGGACGATCCGGTCGAGGCGGCGGACGATCGGTCAGTCCCCGATCCGGCGTACGGCCGGTTGGGTAAAGGGCACCTGATGAAGCTTCGTTACACGGGGCTGCAGCGAGCGGTATTGTCCGTCGAAGAGCCGGAAAGCCCGCACCATGCCTTATTTGAGGAGCCGCGTTCGCTTGATGGAATGCCGGTATTAATCGGGGAGCTGCACAGCATGCTGCCGATCGCCCTGTCCTGGATTCGTTCGGAGGACGGACCGGATTGCCGCGCCTTGCGCGTATCGTACGTGATGTCCGACGGAGGAGCGCTTCCGCTTGGCTACAGCCGGCATGTTTCACGGCTTAATGGCCTCGGCTGGCTGGCCGGGACGGTCACCTACGGGCATGCGTATGGCGGAGATCTCGAGGCGGTCAACAAATATACGGCGCTGCTCGCGGCGCGTCACGTCCAACAGGCGGATATCGCGATTGCGGTGATGGGGCCGGGCATCGCAGGAACCGGGACGCCGTACGGCCATACGGCGACGGAGATGGCCGAGCTGATCCATGGGGTATGTGCGCTGGGCGGAGAGCCGGTCGTAATACCGCGGATCAGCTTTGCCGACTCGCGGGCACGTCATCGCGGGATCAGTCACCATCTGCTGGAGACGCTCGGCAAGCTGACCTTGGCCCGCGCTACCGTTCCGCTGCCAGAACTGGACGATGCGGAGAAGAGCGAGTTGCTGGGACTGCAGCTGGAGCGCTCGGGCTGCGCCAGCCGCCATGAGATTGTTCGGGTGTCCGGGATTCGGCTGGAGGAGATCGGGAACCGGCTGAGCCTGTATCCGGAGGAAATCAGAACGATGGGAAGACGATTACGCGACGATCCGCCGTTTTTTGCGGCTGTGTGCGCTGCCGCCCGCGTGGCGGCTCGGCTTGTCCGCCCTCGCCGATCAACTGCGGCAGAAGAGTAACGAGCTCCGCCGGCCCGCCGGCCGTTTCTTTCAGCTTGCGCAGCCGCTCGCGGATCTCCCAGCCCTTGCCAACCATGCGAAGTTGTGTCTCGCTTACATAACTTTTCATCGTCATCCCGTCCTCTTCTTCCGAATGAAAGTCTGGTATACTTTCAAATGTATGCACCGATGGGACAGGCTATGCCATGCAGCCGGTGCGAATTCGAACCGAGAATCGGGAGTGAATGTAAATGAATAACAAATACGAAGAAATAACGATAAAAATGGAGCCGATCTTTCAAGGGAAAGTGATCTCTCTCCAAGTCGATCATGTCCGTCTGCCGAACGGGGAGACAGCAACGCGGGAAGTCGTGAAGCATCCTGGAGCGGTGGCGGTGCTGGCGATCAAGGACGACAAGATGATCGTCGTCGAGCAGTATCGGAAGGCGCTGGGACGGAGTCAGGTGGAGATTCCGGCCGGCAAGCTGGAGCCGGGGGAGGATTTGATGGAGGCGGCGAAGCGGGAGCTGGAGGAGGAGACCGGCTACCGGTGCGATGAGGTGAGACCGGTAAGTTCCTTTTATACGTCACCCGGCTTTGCCGACGAGATCCTGCATCTGTTCGTGGCGGACCGGCTGACGGCGGGCGAAGCGAACCCGGACGAGGACGAGTTTCTCGACTGCGAAGCGATTACGCTGGAGACCGCCAAACGGTATATCGCGGAAGGGCGGATCAGCGACGCCAAGACGATCGCCTCCGTATACGCCTGGCAGCTTCACCGGCTGACGGGATCGTACACGCTATGAACTCTTACTTCGTAGATTTGCACGTTCATATCGGCCGGACGGAGAAAGGGGCGCCCGTCAAAATTAGCGGCAGCCGCGACCTGACCTTTTACAATATCGCCAAGGAAGCGTCCGACCGTAAAGGAATCGAGGTTATCGGCATCATCGATTGCCAGTCGCCGGGTGTGCAGGAGGAAATTACGGCTTATTTGGATAAAGGCGACATGGAGGAGCAGAAGGGCGGGGGCATCCGGTATGACCGGACGATCGTAATGCTGGGCAGCGAGATCGAAGTGAAGGACGAGGGGATGGGGCCGGCTCACCTGCTCGCTTATATGCCTACGCTGGATTCGATGCGGGCGTTTACCGAGTGGATGCGGCCTTATATGAAAAACGTGCAGCTCAGCTCCCAGCGCCTGTATGTCCCGGCACGACATCTGCAGGACGAAGTCGTCGGACGCGGAGGCTTCCTGATCCCGGCTCATATATTTACGCCTTACAAAAGCGTATACGGCAGCGCGACGACCCGGCTGGCGAATATGCTCGATCCGGATCGGCTTGCCGCGGTGGAGCTCGGCTTATCTGCCGATACCGAGATGGCGAGCTGCCTGTCGGAGCTCGACCGGTACTCCTTCGTCACGAATTCCGATGCTCATTCGCTCGGCAAAATCGGCCGGGAGTATAACCGGATCGATATGCTTGAGCCGAGCTTCGAGGAGCTCAGACTGGCGCTCGTCCGGGAAGGCGGACGCCAAGTATCCGCCAATTACGGGCTGAACCCGCGGCTCGGCAAATACCACCGGACGTATTGCGGCGTCTGCGAATCGGTACTGGACGAGCGGGAAGTGGCGAGCGAGCGGTGTTTGTATTGCGGCAGCGGCAAAATCGTCAGGGGGGTGATGGACCGCATCCAGTCGATCGCCGACCGGACCGAGCCGAACATCGCGGCGCATCATCCGCCTTACCGGTTCCAGGTGCCTCTCGAGTTTATCCCGGGGCTGGGCAAAAAAAAGCTGGCCCGGCTGCTGGAGCTATTCGGGACGGAGATGAACATCCTGCACCGGGTCGGCGAAGACGAGCTCCGGCAAGCGGCGGGAGACGAGATCGCCGGTTATCTGATGCAGGCGCGCGCCGGAACGCTGGCTTTACAGGTCGGAGGCGGAGGGAAATACGGCAAAGTGTCGCGCGGTAACGATACCTTCTTTTCGTAGAGTTCAGTCATAGTTTCCCTTGCCGGTTCATAGAATGAATCGAGCTGGACAAGGGGAGGGAGCCGTCATGAACTGGAACTACCGGATGAGGTTGTATATGAAGGAACATTTGCCGTTGTATTTGTTCGTCTCCGTATTGTTCGTCATGGGCGTCATTTTCGGTGCGCTGATGGTCGGCGCGCTGTCGACCGGTCAGAAGGAGGAGATGGCGCGGCATGTCAACAGCTTTATTCAGATCGTCCATCAGGGAGACGAGCTCGGAGGCCAGACGACGTTCCGCGATTCGATCTCGCTTCATCTGAAATGGATCGGGCTCATCTGGATATTGGGATTGTCCGTAATCGGACTTCCGTTTATATTTTTGCTCGACTTTTTGAAGGGCGTGCTGGTCGGGTTCTCGGTCGGATATTTGGTCGGCCAGTTGTCGTGGAAAGGGATGCTGTTCGCGTTCGTTTCGATCGCTCCGCAAAATCTGATCGTGATTCCCGCACTCGTCTTGTGCAGCGTCTCGGCCTGCGCCTTCTCTCTATATCTCGTGAAAAACCGGTTCGTTCAAAAACGGGGCACGTTGTACCCGACGTTCGTCCGTTACACGTCTCTGACCTTGTGTATGGGCGCGCTGCTCTTCGGAGTCGCCATGTTCGAAGCGTATATGTCGCCGGTAATGATCAAGTGGGTTGCGCCCATGCTGGTCGCCGGAGCGGGTTAAACTCCGGCTGTCTGAGCGAATCCGCATCCGGCCGCTACGCTTCGGACGGCGGTACCGCGGATTGGCCTACAATCATCTCGCAGGGCAGTGTCCGGTCGAGATATTCCCCTTCGGGTACAGAGGCCGATTCGTCCAGCAGCATCGTAATCACTTGCTCCGCCAACTGATGAATGCCCGGTCCGATCGAGGTCAGAGGAATTTCAAACAGCTTCGCCATCTCGGGAATGCTCTCGTACGAGACCAGCGACAAGTCTTGCGGGATACGCAGACCCAGCTTTCGGATCAGATGAATAAACGAGAACATAATGCCGTGGCTGTCGACGATAAAAGCAGTCGGCCGGGAGCCGGGCTCTTTGCCGAGCACCTTGACGATCTGTTGTTCCGGCAGGACCGCATTCGGCAAGTTTTGAATGATATAATCCGGATCGTACGTCAGCTTGTTTTCCAGCAGTCCCACCGTATAACCCATCAGCTTGTCCGAAACTCCCCCCACGAATGCGATTCGTTTATGGCCGAGCTCGGCCAAATGCCGGACCGCCTGCATGATCGCCTCCTTCCGGTCGATCCCGATCCGATGGGAATTTTCAATGATGGCTCCCCCCATCGCGAGCATCGTTCCCTGAAACCGCTCTTTCTCATGCAGGAAGCCGAGGCTCGGCCTCCAGCCGGTACCGGCCCAAAACACGATATTCTCGACATGGTGATCGTTAAAATGCCGCATCGCTTCTTCCGGCCGTGCAAAGGAAACGAGCGTATAATGCCCGCGCTCCGAAGCCTGGCGCTGAATCTCGTTGCACAGATGGTTGAAAAATAGTCCTACCGGAGGAGACCAAATGATCCCGATACTGCTCGACTGCGCTTCGGACTTCAGCTTGGCGGATAAGCTGGAAACATAATTCATCTCTTTGGCCAGCTCGATGATTTTAGTGCGGGTATGTTCCTTGACGCCGGGCTCGTTGTTCAACGCCCGGGAGACGGTGGCTGCGGTTACGCCGGCCGCTTTGGCAATATCTTTTAAAGTGGTCATGATCGGTTTCCTTCCTTGTGGATTCTAGGAAGCGGATCGAGCGAGGCTTGCTCCCCTTTCCTTTAAAGATCTCACTTCTTATTGTAACACCAAATGGAAAAATATAATAGTTGCGTAAAAATGTAATCGTTACGTAAATATAATAGTTTTGCGATATTACTCTTTACTTTTACATGTAACCGCTTTATTATGGAAATAAGAGGGACATCATCTAGTCGCACGACGTACAATATTCAAATACATCCTACGGAAGACGATTCGTTAAAGCGGGTAGCCATTTCTGCGAGGCCGAATTCCGATGATGTGGAGAGGGGGCGCAGCCGTCGTTGGGTCCGGTCGGGCGACTGTTAGCGGAACCAATTAAATTTGAAAGCGCTTGCTAAATTTGGTGATCGATTCATACAAAAGGGGAACGTTTGCTTTTAAAAAACGATTAAGCTAGGGGCCTGTATGAATTCCAAGCCATCATCTGCCTGGATGAGGCCAGGATAACCGGTGCGTTGGCAAAAGCCGGATATCGCTACTTCGGGTAAAGACCGGAGAAGCTGCATGATTATTCTGTACCGTTCCTCGATCATGTGGAAATCGATTGCTGTCGAGCCGATCGTCAGCCGGAGGAAGAGACCTATTTTATTTTACGATGCATAAGGGGGAATTGGAATGAGGAGCAAAAAATCGTTTACGGCATTAACGGCCGCTGCTATGGCTATGGTGCTGCTGGCTTCGTGCGGGAAAAGCGGCGGGGATGGAGCCGGTCCGGGCGACAATGGGACTCCGGCCGTCGATATTACGAGCCAGCCGGCCGAGGTTGTGTTTTATTCGAACAATGGCGATCCTGTCGAAAGCTTCGACTACCGGTTCGGCAATGCGATACGCAAAAAATTTCCGAACTGGACGATTCAGTATATTCAGCGGACCGGCACCGGAACGCAGCTGCAGGATTTGATCGCAAACGGCACGAAGTTCGATATATTTTTCCAGTCGATCGGCAATTTTGAAGCGAACGCCTTTCCGGCCGGCATCGAGTACGATATGACGGAGTTGATCAAAAATCACAAAGTCGATCTGAACCGGCTCGATCCCACCGTTGTAGATGCGGTCAAGCAGGCGTCGGGCGGCAAGTTTTACGGTCTTCCCGTATTTACAACAAATCTGGTTCTTTACTACAATAAGACGCTGTTCGATAAGTTCGGCGTACCTTACCCGAAAGACGGCATCACATGGAGTGAGATGGTCGACTTATCCAAGCGGTTGACCCGGACCGAGGGCGATATCCAGTACTTCGGGTTTACCCACTCTCCGGTACATACGCTGCGGATGAATCCGCTGTCGATCCCGAATACGGATATACCGAGCGACACGCCTACGATCAACAAGGACGACCGGTGGAAAACCTATTTCCAGACTTATTATTTGGATCCGATGCGCGTACCCGGGTATTTGGATGGAATGAAGAAGATTAATAAAATCCCGGATATTAATATGTTCGTTAAAGATCAAAGCGTCGGCATGTTCGGTTATTTGTCCAGCTTGATATACGTCTGGGAGCAGGAGCTGAAGGCGCTTAACTGGGATATCGTCTCGTTCCCGACCGTAGACAAAGGGATCGGATCGCAGTCGTATCCGTCCTACTTCGGCATTACGAACATGGCCCGAAACAAAGCAGCGGCAATGGAAGTACTGAAATTTATGATATCCGACGAGTTTCAGTCGGAGATGGCCCGCAAAGGAATCATGCCGGTCCTTCAAAACGACGCCATCAAAAAAGAGCTTGGCAAAGAATCGCCGTACAAAGACCGGAACTGGAACGCGCTGTTCTACAACAAATTCGCTCCGATCCCGGCGAAGGCGGCTTACGACGCCGATATGGTAACCCAGTACATCTCATACGGCAATCAGGTCGCCCTGGACAAAATGGACTTGAACACCGCTCTACGTAAAGCCGAAGAGGATTCGCTCAAAAAAATACAGGAATACAAAAGCAAAACCACCAAATAGTGTGAAAAACGTTCTCATTTAAAATGATTCTAAAAAGTTTGACTTGTATGGTTGCTCCACCTATAATGAGGATGGCGGCAATTTCCGCCGGGCGCTGTATCCGACGGTTAGAGCATTTCGCCAATGCGCTCAAGAGGGGGAGGAACATGGAAGCGCGTATCGAAAAAATCAAGCAGCAACTGCAGTCACAAGGCTACAAGCTGACACCCCAGCGTGAAGCGACCGTACGCGTCTTACTGGAGAATGAAGAAGACCATTTGAGCGCGGAGGATGTCTTCTTGCTCGTCAAGGATAAAGCACCCGAAATCGGGCTTGCTACCGTATATCGCACGCTCGAGCTGTTGAGCGAATTGCATGTCGTGGAGAAGATGAACTTTGGCGACGGGGTTGCCCGTTACGATTTGCGCAGTGAAAGCAATCATCACCATCACCATCATCTGATATGCGTGCAGTGCGGTGCGGTCGACGAGATTATGGAAGATTGGTTGACTCCGCTGGAAGAAAGACTGGAGCGGGAATATAATTTTAAAGTTTTGGACCATCGGCTCGATTTCCAAGGCATCTGTCACAGATGCAAGGATAAGGAGAAATCTTCCGGTGCAGAGCAGAAGTAAACGGATCCCCGGGTAGCGGTATGTATCGCTGCTTGGGGATTTTTGCTTATTCGGCCGGCCGTGTCCGATCAAGGGAGGACCGGATACTTTCATCTCTCCCAACGCATGCTAAGCAAGAAGTACATATCCAATAGCAGCAGTTGTGGAGGCGAACGATAATGACGGCCGCGAACCGTTATACGATAGGAGTACCGAAAGAGATTAAAAATAACGAATTTCGCGTTGCGCTGACGCCCGGAGGCGCCCGCGTGCTGAAACATTCGGGGCACGAGGTGCTGATCGAAGCGGGAGCCGGCGCCGGAAGCGGCTTTACGGACGAGGAGTATTCCCGGGAGGGCGTCATCGTCGTGCCGGAGGCGGCAGGCGTATGGGAGCGCGCGGATCTGATCTTGAAAGTGAAGGAGCCGCTTTCTTCGGAATTCGGTTTTTTCCGTGAAAATCAGATTGTGTTCACCTATTTGCATCTGGCGGCCGCAGTTGATCTGGCCCACGCACTCGTCCAGAAACGGGTGACCGGGATTGCGTACGAGACGATTCAGCTGCAGAACGGAGGACTGCCGCTGCTGACTCCGATGAGTGAGGTGGCCGGGCGGATGTCGGTCCAGATCGGCGCCCATTTTCTCGAACGGTTCTACGGGGGAAGAGGGATACTGCTTGGCGGTGTGCCGGGCGTGCCGCCCGCGGAGGTCGTCGTGCTGGGAGGCGGAATCGTCGGGACGAACGCAGCCAAGATGGCGCTCGGTCTCGGCGCCGACGTAGTCATTGTAGAACGCAGCGGGGACCGGATGCGATATATCGACGACATCTTCGGCGGACGGGTGAAGACGCTCATGTCGACCCCGTTTCATATCGCCGAAGCGGTCCGATCCGCCGATCTGCTGATCGGGGCGGTGCTCATTCCCGGCGCGAGGGCGCCGAAGCTCGTGTCCGAGGATATGGTCCGGCAGATGAAAAAAGGGTCAGTGATCGTCGACGTCGCGATCGATCAAGGAGGCTCGATCGCGACGATCGACCGGGTAACCACGCACAGCGATCCGATCTACGAGAAATACGGCGTCATCCACTATTCGGTTGCCAACATGCCTGGAGCCGTCCCGAGGACGTCCACGATCGCGCTGACGAACGCTACGCTGCCTTATGTGGCGGAGCTGGCCGACAAAGGGTTCGAACGGGCGATTCATGAGAACGCTCCGCTGCGGCTCGGAGTGAATACGTATGCCGGCCGGATTACGCATCAGGCGGTGGCGGAAGCGGTGGATTTGCCGTACGTCCCGATGGTGTGAGGACATATTTCGTGCCGGCGGCTCATACGTTAAGGTGGGGACTTCAACAAGGTTGGAACAGGGAGGACAGGCCATGGTCGTTTCGTTAAGAAAATGGTGGGTTCGGACCAAGTTTATTGCCGTTTTCGTCATCTTGACGGTTATGCTGTTCGAGCTGTTCCGGTTTTTCGGAGGCTGGTTCGAGCCGGCAGGGCGGTACAAGGAACCGACGGGCAAAGCGGTCAAGGTGTTCCAGGGCGAAGCCGGCGTGACGGAGCCGGGCACGATGCTGGAGCGGCTGTTGTTTTTTTACAAGTACGGCGAGTAGGAGCGGTCATTTACCAGAAAGTAAATTGCGGAAGCGGCTCTAGATCCCTGTAAACGCCAGTGTTAAAAGACGCCGGTAGACGTTTATCTTGGGTCCGGCAGGAAAATCGATCCCCTGCGTTGAATATGGTTGTACATGAGGAACGACATACTGGGGGATCAACATTTGGCGATGAATAGACATATACAAACATTTATACACTACCTCTCCGTCGAGCGTGGTTTGTCACGCAATACATTGGAGTCTTATTCACGCGACGTTACCCATTACCTCGAACATATTAGCGGACTAGGCGTGGCGTCCATCGAGGAATCGGCCAAGTCCCATATCGTCAACTATTTGCTTTTCCTGAAACAGCTCGGCCGCGCGCCGACTACCGTATCCCGCAATATCGTGTCGATCCGGGCGTTTTACCAATATTTGCTGCGCGAGAGGACGATTACCCAAGATCCGTCGCTCGATATGGAGATGCCCAAGCTGGAGAAACGTCTGCCGAAGGTGATGACCGTCGAAGAGGTTGAACGGCTGCTGGAAGCGCCGGAGACGGCCGTGCCGGGCGGCATGCGGGATAAGGCGATGCTGGAGCTGCTGTATGCGACAGGCATTCGCGTATCGGAGCTGATCTCGCTGGGCGTGGACGACGTCAACCCGGCGATGGGGTTTGTCCGGTGTACCGGCAAAGGCAAGGAGCGGATTATCCCTCTCGGTAAAATCGCGGCTCACTGGCTGGGCAACTATACCGAATCGATGCGTCCCCAACTGCTGCGCCAGTCGAAGGACGAAGAGGCGCTTTTTATCAACCATCTCGGCACCCGGCTGACACGTCAGGGGTTTTGGAAAATTATTAAACGATACGCCCGCGAGGCGGGCATCGATAAGGAAATAACGCCGCATACGCTCCGTCATTCGTTCGCCACCCATCTGCTTGAGAACGGGGCGGATCTGAGGGCGGTGCAGGAAATGCTCGGCCATGCGGACATCTCGACGACGCAGGTGTACACGCAGGTTACGAAAGCCCGGATGAAAGAAATTTATGACCGGACGCATCCGAGGGCTAAAATGAATTCTTGATATTAAACCTTAATAAGACAACACCATTAAGGGAGAGTGCGGGGGGAGTGAAAATACCCATGCCCTCCCATACACGAACGATTGGGTTTGAACGCAAAGATGGCCGTCCGGAAGTCATTCTGGACGGTTTTTTACGCTGCAATTCGCAGTCGGAATGTGTCGACTTTAGGCGAGAGGGGTCGGTAAATCTTTACAGAAATCGATTACACAACATGGTACAATAGGACTGAAACGATAACGACACAGCACCTCTCTTTTAACCTCCACTAAGCTCGTTTCGTATCGAAGAAGTTTCCAATCCAAAGTGGGAGGGATCTATGATGTCAGAACATCAGAACCCCCGGCAATCCGCATCGCTGTCGGCCGGGACCCCGAGGTCGGAACGTTTGATGAGCCGAAGAAAGATGCTCGCTTCGATGGGACTTACTTTGTCTGGAGCCGCCCTCGCTTCAGCCGGACTTGTAAACGCTTCCGGAGATAGTGTGACCGAATCCGTCTATAGTCTCGGAGGCAAACGGAAGCTGCCCGATCTGCGTTACCTCGATCTCGTCGTCGCAACGGACTTAACCGGTTTGAGGGCGGATGCCAATCCTGATCCCGCTTACGTTTATTTCATGCGCGAATCGGGACTTCATTACCGGTACGATCCCGCTGACAGCTTGTCGGCCGATAACGGAGACAGCATCATCGTGGGCTCGACCGGCAAACGATTTAAGCGGATCAGTGCCGTTCAGCCCGCGGGAGCTTTGTCGGCAGGCGACTTCCCCGTCTCGGGGTCTACCCAGTCGACGACAGGCACAGTGGCGGCAGGCAGCAATATATTGACGGTTGCGTCGCCGATCGATTTCGAGATCGGGCAAGGCATTCTGATTGCCGGCGCCGGTGGGGCGAGACGAGAGGTGCTGACGCTTGTCCTGGAGGAGGAGGCTTCGGCTGCCGGGGCGGTCACCGTCCAGCTCCCCGGAGAAGCGGCCCAGTCCGTAACGGTCGCGGCTTCCAAAGAATCGGTCGAAATTACGGTAACGTCAGGGTGTACGCAATCCGGCAACATTGCGCTCGTTCTGGATTCCGTGCAATTCCTCATACCGGTTACCGCAGGAGAGAGCGCCGTGCAGATCGCCGACCGGATCAGAGGCTGGTACTTGGAGAATTGGACGAACGGCGGTTTGCCAGGGGCGGCTTCCGTCCTCCTGCAGGCGGCGCAACCAGGCAAGAAGCGGGATTCGTTTTATTTCAGCCAGGGGACAGGAGCGGCCGCAACGCTGACGATGACCAAAGGAGCAAGAACAAGCGTAAAGGAAGTTGCAGCCGCGTTGAAGCAGAAAACGTATGTAAACTGGCAAACCGGCGGATATTCGAATTCCAACGTTTTATTTTACATAGCCAAAAATAGCGGGGCCCGGAACGGCCAACAAGCGACCGTCGGCTTCAGCTCTACCGGAATAGCCGGCCGAATCGAGCCGGTCCAGTTCGGCAGCTTCCTCCTTACGAAGATTCAGGCGATCTCGGGAAATCAGATCACGCTCATCCATTCGGCGGTTTCGGCGGCATCCGACGTTTACGTCGGGCACGACGACTCTTCGGCTCTGCAGGCCGCTCTTACGGCGGCAGCCGGTAAAACGCTGCATATCCCGGCTGGAACCTACAGAATGGCGGCCGGATTGACGGCGGCGAAGGGGACTTCCCTCTGCGGGGAAGGATCGGTATCGACGATCTTGCAGTATCAGGCGGTTGGCTTGAAAGGTATTAGCGTGGGAGACGGAGCCGACGACGTATACGTAGGTTATTTGCAAATCAAAAATGTATGCAGCCCGGACGCGTATTCAGGCGGGGACTCCGAGGTGGACGGCATCATGATCGCAAACGCGAAGCGCACCATCGTCGAGTATTGCCGGTTCGACAATTGCGATGATGCGGGGATACGTGTCGGCTACAGCTCCGGAGGAAATTCGTCGGGGACAAAAGTGCTGTTTAATGATTTCGCGAATACGGCGGAAGGCTCGGGGATCGAGGTCATCCGCGGAGAAGACTGTCTGATCCAAGGCAATATCGTCAGATACAGCTCGCAGCACGGGGTGCGGTTATGCGGAGCGAGAAAACCTGTCGCGATCGGGAATATTCTCGATAATAATTATGACGGCTTTTCCATCCAAGGTTTCGGCAACGGGGTCAACGTCACCCAGAGAACCCAGGATTTTGTGATCGAGGGGAATGTCGTCAAGAACGATATCGCTTTCTCCATCGATATTTTCAACCAAGCGAACAGCGGGATCATCAAAGGCAACATGCTGGAAGGAACTTCGGCGCAGACCGGCATCAACCTGAAGACGATTTTGATCAGCGGCAGAAAAAGCTCAAACTTCGACATCACGATCGAGGGCAATGTGCTGAAAGGATACAACCGGGCGATTCAGATGCGCGGCGACTATTCCGGTATCGTCATCCGGGGCAATACGATCAAGGATTACTCGGCCAGCGGAACGGGCAGCGCTTACGGGATCTACCTCGATTGCGACGATGTAGGCGACATTCGTCATGTCGTGATCGAAGGCAATTCGTTTATATGCACGGCGTTAAATAAACTGGGCGTCCGCTTTTTCCGGCCTTCCCAAGGCAGCAGCGTCCATGTCCATAACAACTCGTTTTTGCTTCGCCTGAGCAACCACGCCCCGGCCAGCGTCGCGGAATACAGCGTCAAAAACGGAGGAACCGCCGGCTACAATCTGGATGCGATCGTCTCGATCAAGAAAGGATCTTGTACGGCGATGCTGCCGGACGGCACGCCAATAACCGGAATGACGATCGTGGACAGCAATACGTACGAGCCGATTCCCGTCTAGCGAGGACCTAAACGGAACGGCCGGGTCGAAGCGGCGGCAGCATGCGGCAACAGGAGGAAGAAGCGACCGAACATCCCTTGAGCTCCGGGCGATCCGGGGCTCTTTTGCATTCGTCCCGGGGTCGTGAGATAATATGGAAAACATTTGCCCCGTACACCTGCATAACGGAGGATCCTTATGAAATTTAAACGGATAGCACTGATCGTACTGGACAGCGTCGGCATTGGCGAGCTTCCGGATGCCCCGTCTTTCGGAGACGCCGGATCGCATACTCTCGGCCATATTGCCCAGCGGGTGCCCGCTTTCGCGCTACCGAATATGGAGAAGCTGGGGTTGGCGAACATCGCACCGCTTTCGCGCCTGCACCCGGAGGACCGGCCTGCTGCCTATTACGGCAAAATGGCTGAAGCGTCCGTCGGCAAAGATACGATGACCGGTCATTGGGAGCTGATGGGGCTCAAGGTGACGATTCCGTTCCAGACGTACCCGGACGGATTCCCGGAGCCGCTCCTGCGGAAGTTCGAAGAGGCCACGGGCCGGGGCGTACTCGGCAACAAGCCCGCCTCGGGAACCGAAATTATAGAGGAGCTCGGCGAAGAGCAGAAACGCACCGGCTCCTGGATCGTATATACGTCGGCGGACAGCGTCTTCCAGATCGCCGCCCATGAGCAGGTCATACCGCTTGAAGAACTGTACCAAGCGTGCGGAATCGCTCGCAGCCTGACGCTGGACGAATACGCCGTAGGCCGCGTTATCGCCCGGCCGTATACGGGGGAGCCCGGCTCGTTCAAGCGGACGGCGAACCGTCACGATTACGCGGTCAAGCCGCCTGGGCCGACGGTGATGAACCGGCTGAAGGATGCCGGTTACGATTGTATCGCGATCGGCAAAATCAACGATATTTTTTCGGGCGAAGGCGTAACCGCCTCGCTGCCGACCAAGAGCAACGAACACGGCATCGAAGAGACGATCCGGACGCTGGAGCAGCCTTTCGGCGGCATGGTCTTTACGAATCTGGTCGATTTCGACTCGTTATACGGTCATCGGCGGGACCCCGAAGGTTATGCGCAGGCGCTGATGGAATTCGATGCCCGTCTGCCGGATATTATGGCACGGCTCGGCGAGGAAGATCTATTGGTGATCACGGCCGATCACGGCAACGATCCGACTCATCCGGGCACGGATCACACCCGGGAGTATGTGCCGTTGCTTGTCTGGAGTCCGAAGTTGAAGTCGCCCGCTTCGCTCGGCGTACGCGCGACGTTTGCCGATGTGGGAGCGACGGTGGCGGAGAACTTCGGCCTGCCGGAGCCGGAGCACGGCAGCAGCTTTTTATCCGAGCTTCACGAATAGCGGAGGTGCTGTATGAACGCAAGCACGATGGAACAGCGGATCGCGGAAGCCGTCCGCTTTATCGAAGATGAGATTCCGTACGCCCCGGAGGTCGGTCTGATTCTCGGTTCGGGACTCGGGGTGCTGGCGGATTTGATGGAGGACGTAACCGTCATCCATTACGAAGAAATTCCGTTTTTTCCGGTGTCCACAGTAGAAGGCCATGCAGGCGAACTGCTGATCGGCACGATCGAAGACAGAAAAGCCGTCCTGATGAAGGGCCGTTTTCATTTGTACGAAGGCTACGACGTCGCATCGGTTGCTTTCCCCGTTCGGGTCATGAAAGCTCTCGGCGTCAAATCGCTGCTTGTCACCAATGCGGCGGGTGGAGTGAATATAGGATTTCAGCCCGGAGACCTTATGCTGATCCGCGATCATCTGAATCTGATGTTCCGCAATCCGCTGATCGGCCGCAACGAAGAGGCCCTCGGCGTCCGGTTCCCGGATATGTCGCAGGCGTACAGCGTCCGCTTGCTCGAATCGGCGAGAGAAGCCGCAGATCAACTGGGCATCCGGCTGCAGGAAGGCGTCTATGCCGGACTGCTCGGCCCGACCTATGAGACGCCCGCCGAGATCAAAATGCTCCGAACTCTCGGTGCCGACGCCGTCGGCATGTCGACCGTACCCGAAGTGATTGCAGCGCGCCATGCGGGAATCGAGGTGCTCGGCATTTCGTGCATTACGAATATGGCCGCGGGCATATTGAATCAGCCTCTTTCTCATGCGGAAGTGGTCGAAACGGCGGACCGGGTGAAGGAAAGCTTCCTGGATCTTGTATCGGCCGTCATTCCCAAACTGTAACGGTCTGGCACGATTATCGTCTACATTTATAACTTATTGGCTCAGGAGGTTGTTGTCTTCATGGAGTTGACCTACGTAGATCAGATCAATCAGGCTGCGGACTATATTCGCGGCAGGATCGCCGGGCGCGAGCCCGTCATCGGACTTGTGCTCGGTTCAGGACTGGGAGATTTGGCGAACGAGGTGGAGGATGCGCTAACCGTCGATTTCTCCGAAGTTCCGCATTTTCCGGTGTCTACGGTGGAAGGACATGCGGGCCGATTCGTCATCGGAACGCTTGAAGGGAAAACCGTCATCGTCATGCAAGGCCGTTTCCACTACTACGAAGGTTACCCGATGCGCAAGGTCGCGGTACCGATTTATGTAATGCGCAAGCTCGGCGTCCAAACCGTCGTCATCACGAATGCCGCCGGCGGAATGAACCGGGCGTTCCGTCCGGGCGATCTGATGCTGATCTGCGATCATCTGAACATGACGGGGGACAATCCACTGATCGGCACAAACGATGCCGGACTGGGCGTGCGCTTCCCGGACATGTCCGAAGCCTACAACAAATCGTACCGGGAACTGGCTCACCGGCTGTCGAGCCTGATCCGTACTGACGACGGGGACTCGCTGGAGCTGCAGGAAGGCGTGTATTGCGGCATCAGCGGACCGTCTTATATGACGCCGGCGGAGCTCAAGATGCTTGCCAGGCTGGGCGGAGACGCGGTCGGCATGTCCACCGTGGCCGAGGTGATCGCGGCGAGACATTGCGGTCTCGAGGTGCTGGGCATCTCCTGCATAACCGATATGGCGATCGGGGAGGAGCTGGAGCCGCTGTCCCACGAGCAGGTGATGGAAGTGGCGAACCGGACCAAGCCGAGATTTACCCTGCTAGTCAAATCGTTCGTGCGCGCCGTACCCGTCTGAGCGGCTTATCTTAAGGAGGAACGGTCATGAGAATGGTCGATCTGATACAAAACAAACGCGACGGCGTACGGCTGACGCGGGAACAGCTTTATTTTGCCATTCAAGGCTACACCAAGGGGGAGATCCCCGATTACCAGATGTCGGCGATGGCGATGGCGATTTATTTCCAGGGGATGGACGAGGAGGAAATCGCCGATCTGACGATGGCGATGGCGAACTCGGGCGATACCGTCAGCTTGGCCGGCATTCGCGGTGTAAAAGTCGACAAGCATTCGACGGGCGGCGTCGGCGACAAGACAAGTCTGATCGTCGTGCCACTCGTAGCCGCTGCTGGCGTCCCCGTGGCGAAAATGTCCGGCCGCGGCCTCGGCCATACCGGAGGGACCGTCGACAAGCTGGAATCGATCAGCGGCTTCCGCATCGAGCTGCCGAACGAGCAGTTCATCCGCAACGTCAACGACAACAAAATGGCGCTCGTCGGCCAGAGCGGCAATCTGGCGCCTGCGGACAAGAAGCTGTATGCGCTGCGTGACGTGACAGCGACGGTCAACTCGATTCCGCTGATCGCCTCCTCGATCATGAGCAAAAAAATCGCCTCCGGCGCCGATGCCATCGTGCTTGACGTCAAAGTAGGCTCCGGGGCGTTTATGAAATCGCTGGAGGAAGCGGAAAAGCTGGCTGCCACGATGGTGTCGATCGGCAAAAGCTTGAACCGTAAAACGATCGCCGTTTTGTCCGATATGAACGAGCCGCTCGGGACCGAAGTCGGCAACGCTTTGGAAGTGGCCGAGGCGATCGAGGTGCTGCGCGGCGGCGGGGAAGCCAGGCTGAAAGAAATTTGTCTGGCGCTTGCTGCGCATATGACCGTAGCCGGCGGCGCGTATCCTAGCTTCGAGAAAGCCCGTGAAGCGCTTGAAGGAATATTGGAGTCGGGACAGGGCTTGGCGACGTTCCGCAAGTTCGTCGAAGCGCAAGGCGGAGATCCGGCGATCGTGGATGATCCGGGCTTGCTGCCGCAGGCCGCTCTTCAGATAAGCGTCCGGGCTGAAAAGGAAGGATACGTACAAGCCGTCGATGCGGAATCGATCGGCGTCGCCGCCATGCTGCTTGGAGCCGGCCGTGCGAGGAAGGAAGACGCGATCGACTATTCCGTCGGCATTTCGCTTCGGAAAAAGGTCGGCCATCCGGTCCGATTCGGAGACGTTTTGGCGGTTATTCACAGCAACAAAGACCAGAACCAGGACATTTCCGGCAAAATTCTTGACGCTTATACGATCGGCGAGGACCGTCACGATGAAGTTCCGGTCGTCCACCGAGTCGTCCAATAACCGGCCGGTCGCCGGACGCGCGGGTCGTGCACGCAAATTCGGCTTGGACCTCGGGCTCCCTTGTGTCCACACAGAAGCACAGCCTTCCTGATCGGAAGGGCTGTGCTCTTTTCGTTTCCCTAGGGGCAGCAGCAGTTCGGTAAAATTCTGCGAATAACGCAAACGGGAAAATCGTTTTGTAAACAAAACCGAAATACTGTATAGTGTTTGTATAAAATTTGAACGTCATTCTGTACAGGAAGGAGCGCGCCTCATGTATAACATCAAAACCGTCGTTAAGCTGGTAGGCATTCCAGCCGTCACGATCCGTGCATGGGAAAACCGTTACGGTGTCGTAGAGCCGGGCCGGACCGACGGTGGTCATCGGGTGTATTCGGAGCGGGATGTCGAGGATTTGCGCTGGCTGAAGCGACAGGTTGACGAGAGAGGAATGAACATCAGCCAGGCTGCGAAGCTGTTGAAGCAGGCCAAGGCGGAACGTCGCGAGGGAGCGGGGCGTGAGAAGCCGGTCTCGGAAGCGGACAATGAACCGGCACTGGCGCCGGATAGCCGCCAGCTAACATTCGGCAAGCTGCAGGCTTTGTTGTACGATACTCTGATCCAGTACCGGACCGAGGAAGCGAACAGCTTGATCGATATGGGGTTTGCGTTGTATGCCTACGAAGATATGTTTCATCATGTGCTCGTACCGATTTTGTATAGAATTGGAGAAGAATGGGAAAGCGGCAAGGTGAGTGTCGCCCAGGAGCACTTCACAAGCAATATGTTGTATCAACGGTTTCATTATTTCTTCCGTGTATTGCCAGTCCAGTCTAATATGCCGAAGGCGGTCGCTTTTTGCCCGTCGGGTGAGCATCACCAGCTCGGATTGCTGCTCTTCGTGTTGTTTTTGCGAAAAAAGGGGATGGAGGTCGTATACTTGGGGACCGACATGCCGCTGGACGGCGTATTGCATGTGATCGAGAGCAAGCAGATCCGCTTCGTTTGCGTATCGTTGACCGGGGCAGGCAATCTGAATGCCGCGCTAGGGATGCTTCGCCACATCGCGGACAAGTTTCCGGATATCCGTTTCGTGCTGGGGGGCGGTGCGTTTAGCGGTGGCGGGCATCCGTACTCTGGATGCGTGTTAAGCGGCGATCCCGCCAAATGGGAAAGCTGGTTTAAGGATCAGGTAGGGAAATAAAGCTGCAAATCGTGGAGAAAACGGGTCTTTTCGCTTATGCGAAAAGGCCTTTTCTGGTTGTGAAAAATGAGGTGATCAAAAGAAATATTCCGGACGGTACATTTTTATCGTGACAGTTTTGTATATATATTGTATAGTATTTGTATAAATAAAGCTGAATAGAATTGTATTTCGGAGGTGAGCGTCTTTTGCCGGAAAAGAAGAAATCCACCGTTGCCGTTGTAGGTGCGGGACCGGGAGGGCTGGCGGTCGCCATGCTGCTCGCAAGCAGGGGGTACCATGTATCGGTGTTCGAAAAAAATGACTCGGTGGGAGGGCGTACGTCCAGACTTGAACTGGGCGAATACACATTCGATCGCGGTCCGACTTTTTTAATGATGCCCCATCTGCTCGAGGAACTGTTCGCTTACGCCGGCGCCGATATGCATCAGCAGCTGCGCCTTGTCGAGCTGGACCCGATGTACCGGTTAGTGTTCGGGGAACAGGAGCTGTTGGCGACGCGGAGCCCCGCACGGATGAAGGAGCGGATCGACTCGTTCTCCCCCGGGGACGGCGACGGTTACCTGCGGTTTATGCTGGAGGAAGAGAACAAGTTCAAGATGCTCGAGCCGCTGCTTAGGAGGCCGTTTAACGGGGTGTTTGACTATGCCCGTCGCGATGTCCTTCGCGCGCTGCCTAAGCTGAGTCTCGGCGACACGGTGTACAGCCGGCTGGCCCGTTATTTCAAGGATGAACGTTTGCGGTTCGCCTTTTCGTTCCAGGCGAAATATTTGGGAATGTCGCCGTGGGAATGTCCGGGCGCTTTTACGATCCTGTCCTTTATGGAGCACCAGTACGGCTTATATCATCCAATGGGCGGCGTTTTTCGGACCTGCGAGGCGATGGCCGACGTATTTCGCGGACTGGGCGGTCAACTGCATACGTCTTGCGGCGTCAAGCAGGTGCGGGTGCTGGAGAAGAAAGCGGTTGGGCTGCTGCTTGAGAACGGGGAGGAGCTTGCTTTCGACGATATTGTCATCAACGCCGATTTCGGTACGGCGGCAAGCCGGTTGTTCGCACCGGGCGATCTGCGAAAATATTCGCCCGACAAAGTTTCTCGTCTCCGTTATTCATGCTCGGCGTTCATGCTGTATATGGGGGTGAACCGTCCCGTCCGTCTGCCCCATCATAACGTTTATTTCGCCCGGGACTATCGGCGCAATACGGAGGAGGTATGCAGGTACGGCGTCGTATCCGACGATTTTTCCTTTTATGTCCATAACCCGTCTGTATTGGACCCTACGCTGGCGCCGCCGGGCAAGTCTTCGCTGTATGTGCTCGTCCCCGTACCCAACACCGGCTGCGCTATGGAGTGGAACGAGGAGACGACAGGCAGCTTCCGTGAGTCCGTGCTTCGCAAGCTCGAACAGGAACCGGAGCTCGCAGGTATCACCCGGGATATCGAAACCGAGCTGATCGCCACTCCCCGCGATTGGGAACAGCAGCTTAACGTATACAGGGGAGCCACCTTTAATCTGTCGCACCGGCTAAGCCAGATGATGGCGTTCCGGCCCCACAACCGGTTCGAGGATGCCGATCGCTGCTGGCTTGTAGGCGGAGGGACGCACCCGGGAAGCGGGCTGCCCACCATATGGGAATCGGCGCGTATTACGGCATCGATGATGGCGGCTAGAGACGGCAAGGAACCGTTCGGCGTGTCAGCCAGCGTAGCGGCTCAAGGACTCCGCCCGTGATCCTGTTCCGGGCAAACATACTTCACGCAAAGGCGGTGTTCCCATGAACGTAGGTATAGTCGGCGGAGGAATCGGCGGATTGACCGTGGCGCTACTCTTGTCACAGCGGGGGATCGCGGTCACGATTTATGAGAAAGCCGGCAAGCTCGGCGGCAGACTCGCTTTTCGCAGGCTGGAGGACGGATGTCGAATAGACGAAGGGCCGACGATCGTGCTGCTTCCCGAAATGCTGTTGTCGGTACTTGAAGAAGGGGGCCTCGACCGTTCTGAAGTTCCGCTGCTGGAATGCAGCCCGATGTACCGGATTTATTACGGAGACGGTACCGTGCTGAACAAATGGCGGAATACCGGCAGGCAGCTGGAGGAGCTGCAAAGCTTCGCACCCGGCTCGGAGCGGGGGTTTCTCAAGTACATGTCCGATATGAATCGAGCGTTCTCCATCGGGGAGAGGCAAATACTGAACCGAAGGCTGCTTCGCAAACGGCATCTGCTTCATTCCGATACGCTGCGGATGCTGGCCGCCGTCAAGGCGTACAAGAGTGCGCGTTCCTTGGCCGCAGACTACTTTACCAACGATAAGCTCGTCGATGCGTTTTCCCTGCAAACGCTGTACATCGGCGGATCTCCCTCCGCCACGCCCTCCCTTTATTCCTTTGTGTCCTATGCGGAGCATGCGTTCGGCGTATGGTATATGCCCGGAGGCTACGCGACGCTCGTAGAGAAACTCGAGCGCGTCCTCCGCTCCAGAGGCGTTCGGATCAAGCTGAACTGCGAGGTGAACCGACTGGAAATCGGCGAGGGGCGATGCAGCGGCGTCAAGCTGTCGGACGGCAGCGTCGTTCCGCACGACCAAGTCATCTTCAACGGAGATTTCCCTCATCTGTCTCCGTTGCTTCCCGGGGGAGCGAAGCCGTCCAAACGCGCAGCGTTCGTCCCTTCATCCGGCTGTCTGCTGCTGTACGCGACTGCAGCCAAAAGGTGGACCCGGCTGGCCGGTCATCAGTTTTTTTTGCCGGAAACTCCGTTATCCGACCATTGGCGTCTACTATTCGAGCAGCGGAAAGTCCCCGCTAACCCGTCTTTTTATGTATTTTCCCCTACGGCCTTGGAGCCGGAGGCTGCCCCTGAGGGCCACTCGGTCCTTTATTTTCTCGTGCCGGTTCCTACAGGCTCGACCATGGATTGGCAGAAGGAGAAGCAGGCGATTGTCGATTATGTCCTGTCGGAGACCGAACGAAGAGCGGCGCCCGGTCTGACGGCCTCGATCCGGCATCTGGTTGTGAAAACACCTGAGGATGCGGAGGCGGAAGGGTTATTTGGGGGAGGCAGCTTCGGAATCGCTCCGACATGGCTGCAATCCGGGCCGTTCCGTCCGCAGCAGAAGCCGTATCCGATCGAAGGCCTGCACGCGCTCGGGGCCTCCGTCCATCCGGGGGGAGGCGTTCCGATCGTTATGCACGGCGCTAAACTGTTATGCGACCAATTGATGAAGGAGCGATCTAGATGGAATGCTTAAAGCAGTGTGAAGCGATGATTGCGAAAGGGTCGCTGACGTTTTACAGCGCGTTCCGGTCTCTGCCTAGCCCCCGCCGCCAGGCGGTGTACGTGATCTACGCGTTCTGCCGGATGATCGACGATGCCGTCGACGAGCCGGAGCAGTCTCCCTATACGCTTGGTGAGCTGAAGGAGCAGTTCGACCGGTACGAGCAGGCAGGCGGGCATTTCATCTGGCCGGCGCTGCGGTGGCTGTTTCAAACGTTTCCGGCGCTCGGCAAAGAGCCGTTTTACCGGCAGATGGAGGGTCAGCAAACCGACCTGGATGTTGTTCAATACGAAACGATGGAACAATTGGACCGGTACTGTTATCTGGTTGCCGGTACTGTAGGAGAGATGCTGCTCCCCGTACTCCATGACAATCCGGACGAGAAAGTAACGGAAGCCGGCATCATGCTCGGCAAAGCGATGCAAATCGTCAATATCGTCCGGGATGTTGGCGAGGACCGGCGACGGGGAAGGCGGTACATTCCGAAGGAATGGATGGACAGAGCGGGTTACTGCGAAGGGCGGCTGGATAGCGGCATAATCGACGAATCGTTCGTCAGGCTGATCGGCGCTTTCGATCGGCTGGCCCGGGACTGGTTTGCCCGAGGTCTGAATGGGTTGGAAACGTATCCGCGGGAAAGCGCCTGCTGTATCGAAATCGCGGCCCGTTATTACGAGGCGATATTGGATGAGGTAAAAGAAAACGGCTACGATGTGTTTACCAAACGAGCCGTTGTCGGAGGCGCCCGCAAGCTGACGCTGGCATCCGCCATACGGGTGAAATATACCGGACTTGCCCCAGCTCCGGAAGAAACGGCTGTATCGTAAATGGGATACTTGTTCTGGTTCTGGTATGCCGTCGGTTTTGGGCTGCTCGTGTTTTATCGGGTGCCGGATTTTCTTGGATTTTCCAACGGCCTTTTCCTGCTGTTTTTTGCCATGTACGCTATATCGATGGAGATCAGGGAAAGCCGGCTGGGCGGGTCGGGCTCCGCTTTATATCTATACGCCAGGGCGTCCGTCGTTTTCATTTCGACCATGCTGATCGAAGCGTACGGAGTTGCGACAGCTATTCCGTTCGGCCGTTACGACTATACGCCGGTGCTCGGTATAACGGCATGGGGAGTGCCGCTGGCAATTGGCGCCGCATGGGTTGGGGTCGTTTCGGTATGCTCGGCAATGTCTGCGTCGGCGAGCCGTCTGTGGAGCGCGGTGCAAACGGGATTGTGGGCGATGTGCTTTGACATCGTGCTCGACCCTGCGTCGGAAGCCAGCGGATTTTGGAAGTGGAGCGACTCTGGGTATTATTACGGGATACCTTGGCAAAACTTTGCCTCCTGGTTCGTGATTGCGTTCGTCCTGGCCTGGCTGCTGTATCCGCCACGACGGAGCGACAAGGCATGCGGTCCGAGCATTTCCGCATCTCCTTTCAGGTTGTACCAGGCGCTTGTTGTATTGTTCGGGATATTGGCATGGAAGGCGGGGCTTTCGGCAGCGGGCTTTGCGGCTGTCCTGATTACGGCGGCGGCGGAAGGGAGACTGTATGATGCCCGGAGAAAGGCGGTTAAGGGCGGCGGGCGAAGGGACGCTAATCCTCGCGGACAAACAAAAGTGGTTTAATAAGCTGTTTTATTTGTACAACAAGCATTGGCTGCTCCCGCGCTTTTTTCATTCGATTGAAGCTGTTGGCGCGGTCGACGCGGAGCCGGGTGCGTCCGTTCTGTACATCATGAATCATTGCAGCTGGTGGGACGGCCTGCTTGTCTATCATGCGACCCAAAACTGCTCGCTCGCCGACCATTATATGATGATGGACCGGGAACAGCTCGCGCAATATCCGTTTTTTCGCAAGCTCGGCGCTTTCTCCATCGATAAATCGTCTCTTGGCGGCATAACCGCTTCGCTGGACTACGCTTCTTCGCTAATGCGTCAGGGGCGAGCCGTCTGGTTGTTCCCTCAAGGCGACATCGAGCATCAGGAGAAACGGCCGATTGCGTTTCAAAGCGGTGTAGGCGCTCTGTTAAGCCGTTGTCCGCAAACGGCCGTCATACCGGTCACCGTGTACTACTCGGTGTCAAACCGCCAAAAGCTGCTGGCTGAGCTCGAATTCGGCAAGCTGATGAAGATGGACTGGCCGGAGCTGGGGAGAAGGCGAATTGCCGCGATGCTGCACCGCAGCCTCGAAGGTCAGCTGGATTTGCAGCGGGCGAGGATTATCCGGGGCGAACGGCTGCTTGATGAAACGGAACGGGAAGCGGGGCAAATGAGGCGCATTTTATTTAGCTCCGAAGGTTTCGCAGGCATTGGGCGGGGTTCACAGTCGAAAGGAGTTGGGCTATGGCGATCGCCATTTGGACCGTCGTAATGCTGCTGGTTGTGCAAATTGTTTTCGCGAGGTGGAATTTGAATCAGCTTCCGGCACTGGGGAGCAGAGATTTACGGAAAAGCTATAGTTCGCCTGGGGCAAAAACAGTGCCGTGCCAGAAAACCGAAAAAAGCGGAATATGGTTGTCCGTCCTGATTCCGGCGAGAAACGAGGCGGGGCGTATCGGTGACTGTCTGGCCTCGGTCTCGGCAGCGGCGGCGGACGATTGCGGCGTGGAAATCTGGGTGCTAGACGATGAATCGGATGACGGAACAGTTTCTGTAATCGAGCGTATGGGGCAAAGGGATTCACGTATCGGTTTGTTGGCCGGTACCCCGCTTCCCGACGGCTGGATCGGCAAATCTCACGCTTGCCGACAGCTGGCGTCCCGTGCCTCCGGTGATTGGTTTCTGTTCTTGGACGCCGACACCAGACTGGAAAAGGGGTGTCTCCGCGCGCTGCGCGACACGCTGTCGTCACAGGGGGAGTGGGGTCTGGTTACGGGCTTTCCCCGACAGGAAACAGAAACCTGGATGGAACGGCTCGTCGTGCCGCTGATGATGTTTACCGTGGCCTGCCATCTGCCCTGCCGACTTGTTGCCGGGTCGGCCGATCCCCGATTTGTTGCGGCTCACGGAGCGTTTATGTGCATACACCGGATGACGTACGAAACGATCGGCGGACATGCGGCGTTCAGCTCCCACCTTGTCGACGATATGGAGCTCGCTAGAAGAGTTAAGCGTGCGGGACATCCCGTTCGGCTCGCCAGAATACACCGGTTTGTGTATATGCGGATGTACGAAAACGCGGCACAAGTTTGGAAAGGGTACGCCAAGAACGTATTTCCGGGACTGGGACGCAACGGATTTCTTTTATTCGGTGTGCTTTTTTCGTATGCATTTCTATATCTGTTTCCGCTGTTGACGCTATGTTCCTCGATAGGACATCCCGATCTGTTTCTGCCCTCGGTGCTGGCCTTGGCGCTGGGTTTCGGATTGAAGGCGATTGTGGACCGCTCCAGTGGAGTATCGCCAAAATACGCCTGGACGCTTCCGGCTGCCATATGTCTGCTAATAGCGATCGGAGTCGCTTCCTGGACAATAGCGGCAACAGGCAACACTTATGAGTGGAAGGGGAGACGGTATACATGAAACGGGTGATCGTAATCGGAGGGGGGCTGGGCGGAATTTCGTGCGCCATCCGGCTGGCAGCTGCGGGTTTCCAGGTCAGGCTGATCGAGCGTCAGCGGGCGCTGGGGGGCAAGCTGCAGCGGGTGGAAGCCGGACCGTATTCATTCGACAGGGGACCGAGCACGATTACGATGACCTCCATGTTCGAACGAGTGTTTACCTCCGCAGGGAGAAGAATAGAAGATTACGTGTCTTTTTACAAGCTGCCGGTTTATACCCGCAACCGGTTTGCCGACGGCCATCAGGTCGATTTGACCCGAGACCCGGCAGCTACAGCTGATCAGATTGCGCGTTACAGCGCCAAAGACGCGTCCCGATACGAAACGTTCCTTGCGGAAGCGGAACGTTTATACTCCATATCCCGCAGCCGATTTTTAAATCGGCTTTTGGCCGACCCGCTTGACCTGGCCGATCCCCGCCTTTTGGCCGGACTGCTGTCCGTTCGGCCGTTTACGACGCTGGACCGCTTGCTGGCACGATACTTCGAGCATCCCAACACCCGTATGATGCTGGGGCGTTATGCCACCTATATCGGTTCCTCTCCGTACCGCACTCCGGCCGTATTTGCCATGCTCGCTCATGTGGAGGCGGGCGAGGGAATTGTCGGGATCCGGGGAGGAACGTATGAGCTTGTTCGCGCGTTCGGTCGACTGGCGGAGGAGCTGGGTGTATCGATCCATTTAGGGGAAGAGGTTGTCAAGATTCGAACGTCGTCCGGGAAAGTATCGGGGGTTTCCACAGCTTGCGGAGATTATGCGGCGGATGTGGTCGTAGCCGGAGGCGACTTGCTGACGATGACACGTGCGCTGCTGGACGAAGAGGAGCGGCCGTCGCTGCCCGACCGGAAAATAGCCGGTTACGAGCCTTCCCATTCCGGTCTTGTGCTGATGCTCGGGGTAAAGCGAAAATATGAGCAGCTAAGCCATCATACCGTTTTTTTTCCTGAGCGTTACGAAGATGAATTTATAGACTTGTTCGAGCGGAAAGTTCCGCCTCGCGACCCGGCTCTGTATATTTGCTGGAACGGGGCGGATGGGGAACTTACGGCCCCGGATAGCTGCAGTGCTTTATTCGTGCTTGTTAACGCGCCTTATTTATGCGAATCGGCGTGGGATTGGCAGGAAAAACGGGAGGCATATGTCGAACAAGTGACAGAGAAACTGGAGAGAGTCGGTTTGTGCGGTATACGGGCCGATATGGAAGTTCGTCTCGTGTATACTCCCGAACAGCTGCGTGAAGACACGGGAGCATACCGGGGGGCGATCTATGGAATATCGTCCAATTCGTTCCGCCAAGCCTTTTTCCGGCCTGGCAATCGCAGCCGGGACATAGACGGGTTGTGGTTTGTCGGAGGGACTACGCATCCGGGAGGCGGTACTCCGGTCGTGACCGCTTGCGGACAACTGGTGGCGGAAAGACTCATTCGGGAATACAGGGGGTAATTGGATTGAGTACGGAACGGCGCAAGGCGGAGCATATCCGAATATGCCTAGAGGAAGACGTGGGCAGCACAGCTGAGGGAAGCGGCTTTGCCGACTACCGGTTCAGGCATCGGGCGCTTCCGGAGATTGATTTTGCGGAAATCGACACGACCTGCGAATTTCTCGGCAAACCGGTAAGCGTACCTCTGCTGATCAGTTCGATGACCGGCGGCACGGAAGAAGCGCTGCGCATTAACCGGAACTTGGCCGAAGCGGCGCAGAGGCAAGGATGGGCGATGGGGGTCGGATCGGTACGCGCCGCGGTGGAGCGCCCTTCTGTTGCCCATACGTTCCGGGTCAGGGACGCAGCTCCGACGATTCCGGTTATCGCCAACATCGGCGCCGTTCAGCTGAATTACGGCTATGGCGCGGACGAATGCAAACGGGCGGTCGATGTGGCGGAAGCGGACGGACTTGTGCTGCATCTGAATTCGATGCAGGAGCTGTTTCAGCCGGAAGGGAATACGAATTTTAAAGATTTGCTGCGGCAAATCGAGGTCGTATGCCGATCGTTGCAGGTACCGGTAGGCGTCAAGGAAGTCGGCTGGGGGATCGGCGGAGATACGGCGAGGCTGCTCGCCGATGCCGGCGTCCGGTTTGTCGATGTCGCGGGAGCGGGGGGCACTTCGTGGAGCCAAGTGGAGAAGTACCGGCTTCAGGACCCGGTACGCCGCGCCGCTGCGGAAGCGTTCGCCGGCTGGGGCATTCCGACGGCGCAATGCGTCGTCGAGGCGCATGAGGCCGCGCCGGGCTGTAGCCTGATAGCGAGCGGCGGTTTGACCAGCGGTGTTGACGCTGCTAAAGCAATCGCGCTGGGCGCAGATCTCGCAGGCTTCGGCCGTTCGCTGCTAGGCCCGGCGGTCGGTTCGCCCGAGGAGACCGACCTGGCGTTGCAGCGTATATCGTTTGAGCTGCGTGCCGCCATGTTCGGCATCGGTGCGGCAAACTTGTCCGAGCTGCGCGGCACTCCCAATCTGGTTAGGACGTTTTAACGCGATCGGTTTCCAGCAAATGACCTCACCGCTAACCGCATCCACCAGTCTGACCCGACGCCCGGTCGGACGATGGACGACCCGGTACGTCAACCGGTAGCGGCGCTCCGAAGCGGAGGAGGAATAGTCGGTTGCCCATTCCAGCTCGAGATCAACCGAATCTATATAAATCTTCCGGGCGTCCGCGGCGGATAAGCGTGGAATAGGATCGAAGCCGGCCAACTGGTCGGATCTCACAGACAACCCTATAAACTGATCGGGTTGACCTGTCGTTTTGTTTATACAGATCCGGACGATCTCCGTCTCCAGCGGGACGCCGCCGATCCACAGGCGAAACTCAAACAGTTCGGCGGTGTCGCTGTTTTCCCGGCTGTCATCCGACTTTATCCGCATATACGGGAGCAGGCCGGGAGCGGCGCGGTTGATTAATCCTTCGGCGATAGTCCGGCATTCCTCCCGCAACAGGGACAACGGACCCGGCGTTTTGTCGAATCGCATAAAGGAAACGAGTCTTCCGCTCTCAGGATCGAGCATCGCTTTAATCGTCTGCTCGTTGCGGTTATGGAAAAACGAGTTTATGGACAGATCGTCCTGCACGCGGGGAGCGGGAGTATAATCGGTTCTTCGCCAGACGAAGCCTGTTTTGCCGTCGATCTCCGCCTGACGCAGCAGCTCGTATTGCCCGGGATCGTGACCGGCCCAGCGAAGAACATCCGGTTCTGAGGCGGCCGCCGGCTCGTCAGCCGGCACGGCTACTTCCTCCCATGCTGCTTCAGATATCGTCCTCCTGTTCGGACTCTCCCGGTAGAAGGCTCGTACTCTTCGATCGTGAGCGAGTAACCTTCGGGAACGGCTCCGATAGTTTCCGCCCGCTTCCTTAGCGCCGCGCGGTGTGCAAGCAGTGCTTCATCTTGTCCTTCTTTACCCGGCTCTCCAGCCGGATTGCTACTAGTTGTCGTATGCATAACTTCTCAGTCCTCCCGGGTAATACGTCCCTATCCTCTATCTATCGATTCTCTTTCTCTAATTGTAAGACAACCCGCGAATGAAGTCTAAAAAACAGAAGCCTTATACACATGATTCGGTTGTCCCGGCCGTTTAATTTTCCCCTTTTCTGTCAATAATGGTTAGAAGCGATTCCATCCTTTGAAGCGTATTTGGAAATGGAACAGTTCACCATGGACCAGGAGGGGTTAAATCTTATGTTCAAGCGAGGGTTGACGCGCTTCATTTGCGCCATGCTGGCACTGGCTCTTGTTATGCCGGCTGCCGCATACGCTGAAGAGAAAACGGAAAAGGCGCAGGAGCAGGCTCCGCAAGTCGATCTGGCTCCTAACGCCGTATCGGCCGTGCTGATGGATGCCGACACCGGTACCGTCATGTACGAAAAAAACAAAAATCAAAAGCTGCCTCCGGCCAGCATCACGAAGATTATGACGATGGTGCTGATCATGGAGGCGATGGCTCAAGGCAAACTCAAATCCGACGAGAAAGTGCGCACGAGCGAATACGCGGCATCGATGGGCGGTTCGCAAATCTTTCTCGAG
The DNA here is from genome assembly GCF_036577605.1 of Paenibacillus sp. GYB004. Lineage (NCBI taxonomy): Bacteria > Bacillati > Bacillota > Bacilli > Caryophanales > Paenibacillaceae > Paenibacillus > Paenibacillus sp. GYB004. Next base: position 295,404 of record NZ_JARBDB010000008.1, on the reverse strand, counting down.
CCGGGCGAAGAAATGACCGTGGACGAGATGTTGAAAGGGATCGCGATGGCGTCCGGAAACGACGCGTCTGTGGCGATGGCGGAGAAAATCGCCGGAACCGAAGAGGCGTTCGTCAGTATGATGAATGCGCGGGCCAAGGAGCTTGGCATGAAAGATACGCATTTCGTCAACGTGAACGGTCTCCCGGCGGGCAATCATTACACCTCCGCCCACGATATCGCGATTATGTCGCGTGAACTGCTGAAGCACCAGGAAATTACGAAATATACAGGGCAATACCAGGATTATTTGCGCAAAGATACGGAAAAGCCGTTCTGGCTCGTCAATACGAACAAGCTGGTCCGGTTTTATACAGGGGCGGACGGGCTGAAGACCGGATATACGAGCGAGGCGAAATTTTGTTTGTCAGCCACGGCCAAACGCGACAACCTGCGGGTCATTGCGGTCGTGCTGGGCGAACCGAATACGAAAACCCGCAACGCCGAAGTGACGAAAATGTTCGACTACGCATTTTCCCAATATACAAGCTTGCCTATCTTCAAAACCGGAGACGTGATCGGTACGATTCGCGTCGAGAAGGGCGAATTGCCCCAACTGGAAATTACGGCGACTCACCCGTACAGCGTACTGATGAGAAGAGGCGATGCCGGCGACGATATCCGTCACGAGCTGCAGCTGGAGCCGAACTTGAAGGCGCCGATCGCCGTAGGCCAGCCGCTTGGTAAGCTGGTTGTGTACAAAGGCGACCGGATCGTCTCCGAATTCCCGATCGAATCTCCGGTCGAAGTGAAGAAGGCGGGCTGGTGGAAGCTGTTCAAGCGGACCACGATGCATCTGTTCATGGCGGACTAATATCCGCCGCACCACGTCCCCGGTCGTACCGACAACGGTGCCGGGGACCTTCATTACACATTGGCAAACGGCAAATTCCCGCGAATCCGGGGATATTATGTTGAAATATATCATCTACGTTCTTATTATGGCAGTTTTCTTCTAGTTTTGTCGGCTTGCAGGAATTCCCATTCATTTCGTAGAAATGGTAGACACAACGCGAAAGGGAGTGAGCCAGACTTGAGTTTGCATATCGAATTGGAGCATCAACGGAGAACGCTGATTGTCCGATTAAAGGGAGAGCTTGACCATCATACCGCCGATACGGTGAAAGTAAAGATGGAAGAAGCGATTTTAAGAGGGGACGTTAATCATGTCGTGCTCAGTATGAAAGATTTGAGCTTCATGGACAGCTCGGGTCTAGGAGTCATTTTGGGGCGGTACAAGCTGATTACGTCCAGAGGCGGCAAAATGGTCGTTTGCGACGTCAATCCGGCGGTGTACCGGCTTTTCGAAATGTCGGGCCTGTTCAAGATCCTATCGATTCAAGACAATGAAAGACTCGCCCTTTCCAGTCTGGAGGTGGTTTCATGAGCCGCAACAATCATATGGAGCTCCGCTTTGCCAGCATTTCCGAGAACGAGTCGTTTGCCCGTGTAACCGTAGCGGCCTTCGTCTCCCAACTCGATCCGACGATGGACGAGCTGACCGATATCAAAACCGTCGTGTCGGAAGCCGTAACCAATGCGATCATTCACGGGTATGACAATTCGCCGGACGGCGTTATTACGATAACGGCCAAAATCGAGCAGAGCATCTTTTATTTAACGGTAGAGGACCAAGGCAAAGGCATTGAGGACGTTGAGCTGGCCCGCCAGCCGCTGTATACCTCGAAGCCGGAACTTGAAAGATCCGGCATGGGCTTTACGATTATCGAGAACTTTATGGACGAGGTCGAGATCGTGACCCGGCGGGGCGAAGGAACGAAGGTCGTCATGGTGAAACGAATAGAATCCAAAAAAGCGCTGTTTAACTAGGGGTTTTGCGATATGGATAGCGAGTTGAAACATGCCTCTCATACGTATCTGGACGATACCGAAGTCAAGCGGCTTATTGCCCTCAGCCAATCCGGGGATACGATCGCCCGGGAAACGCTCGTAAGCTGCAACATTCGTCTCGTCTGGTCCGTCGTTCAGCGCTTTTTAAACCGCGGCTACGAGCCGGAGGATTTATTTCAGATCGGGTGCATCGGCCTGCTGAAGTCTGTAGATAAGTTCGATTTATCTTATGACGTGAAGTTTTCCACGTACGCGGTGCCGATGATAATCGGGGAAATCCAGCGCTTTTTACGGGACGACGGTACGGTCAAAGTGAGCCGCTCGTTGAAAGAGCTGGCGAACAAAGTGCGCAAGAAAAAAGACGAGCTGTCGAAAAGGCTCGGCCGGATGCCGACGATTAAAGAAGTGGCCGAAGACCTCGGCATTACCCCGGAAGACGTCGTATTCGCGCAAGAAGCGAACAAGCCCCCGTCGTCGATTCACGAGACGGTGTTCGAGAATGACGGGGATCCGATTACGCTGATGGACCAGATCGCCGACGAAGGACAGGAGAAATGGTTCGACAAGCTGGCGCTGAACGAAGCGATCGGCACGTTGACGGAGCGCGAACGGCTGATTGTGTACTTGCGGTATTTCCGGGATCAGACCCAGTCGGAGGTGGCCAGCCGGCTTGGCATATCGCAGGTGCAGGTTTCCCGGCTGGAGAAAAAAATATTGCAGTCGATCCGCGAGCAAATCGCTCAATAAAGGAAAGACTCCAGGCAAAGACCGTTTCCGCCTTGACGAGGTGGGGGCGGTTTTCTTTTTGCCAAAAAATAGAGCGGTTACCGCGATTTTTCGTATCGCATACTACAGGAAAGATGATGAAGGAGAGGGATCAAGGTGAACCGCTCGTTCGTGCCGATCTTATATATTCGGCTCCGCAAGCGGGTGACCGCCGCCCCGGGGGAAACGCTGACGCTGGGCAAGGTCGCCCATCTGATGACGGAGCCGGACATGGAGAAAAAGCTGCTGGAGCTGCCGATCTGCAAGCTTTCCGAACGCGACGGTCATGTTGTTCTGATCGACATGATGCAGATCGTAGCGGCGGTCCGTTCCCTGTATCCGCGGCTTCAGGTGGAGCACTTCGGAGAACCTCATGTGCTGATCGATATTCAGACCCGATCCAAGCCGCCGAACCGCGCGGCGCTTGCCGTCGTCTGGGTGCTGCTGTTCATCGGCTCGGGAATGGCGATCATGAACTTTCATGAAGACGTCAGCATGATGGAAGTCCATCAGCGCATCTACGAGATGATTACCGGACGCCGCGCCGAACATCCGTATTGGCTTCAGATCCCGTATTCGTTCGGATTGGGTGCGGGGATGGTCGTCTTTTTCAACCAGCTGTTCAAGAAACGGTTAAGCGAGGAGCCCAGCCCGCTCGAGGTGGAGATGTTCTCGTATCAGGAAAGCCTGAATCATTACGTTATTACTGAGGAGTACAAGAAGATGCTGCCGGCCGCGCAGGCGGAAGCAGGCGGCGGAGACGGGCAGACTCCGCCCGGGAAACGAAACGACGGCGATTTGCCATGAGCGTGTTCCTTGGCATCGTTGCGGTCGTCATCGTCGGATTGTCCGGAGGGATTGCGGTTGGCGGCGGGATGGTGGCGTTTCTGGTCGTCCTGGACATTTTGCCGAGGCTGGCGCAGATGACGCGGGCGTTCGACCGCGTGCATACGTTCGAAGGGGCTATCGTGACCGGAGTTATGGTCTGGACGGTGGCCGACTTTATGGATTGGCAAATGACGCTGGCTCCCGTCGTTACCGCCGTGGTCGGTTTTATCGCAGGCTGCTTCGTCGGGATGCTGGCCGGAGCTTTGACGGAAGTGCTGAACGTGCTGCCGATCATGGCCAAACGGCTCGGTCTGGGCCCCTATATTATTTGGCTGCTGATGGCGATGGTGCTCGGGAAAGTAGCCGGTTCGCTTTTTGAATGGATCATCTTCCGCACATGAACGATATACGGCAGGAGGGACGCATAGATGGGTACCGGTTTAAGAGATCGAAGAAACGGACGGAAAGACGGAGGAGCGGTCGGCCGAAACGATGGCAGCATCGATGCCAGAGATCTGCTGACCGACGAAGAGCTGGGCCTGATCCGGATGGAGGAAATTCCGGGCAAGCTGGAAGAGATCGAACGGGCGCTGGAGGAAAAGGTCGGGCTTGGCGTCAGCTTCGATCTGGTCTTCCGGGTGATGGAATTCGGCACGAAACGGACGGCGTTTTTTTACGCGAACGGTTTCGCCAAAGATACGGTGCTGACCGACATTATCGTCCGCCTCACCCATCTGGACCGGGAACAGCTTGTACCGGACACGTTAAGCAGCTTGCTGAACAAGTATGTGTCGCATATCCAGGTTGAAACCGAGGACGATTTCGACAAAGCCGTCCAATTTGCGCTGATGGGCTCTACCGTCTTATTCGTCGAAAACAGCGGGGCCGCGCTTGTCATAGACTCCAAAAGCTTCCCGGTCCGCTCGATTGAGGAGCCGGACCTCGAACGCGTCGTGCGGGGCTCCCGCGACGGCTTCGTCGAGACGCTGATGACCAACGTGACGCTGGTGAGGCGGCGCATCCGCGATCCAAGACTGAAGCTGGAGATTATGAGAGTAGGGAAACGGACGAAGACGGATGTATGCATCGGCTACATAAGCGATATCGCCGATCCGCGGCTCGTCGAATCGTTGCGCGATAAGATCAGCAAGGTCAATATCGACGGGATTCCGCTCGGCGACAAGCAGCTCGAGGAGGCGATCATCAGCAAAGGCTGGAATCCGTACCCGTCCGTCCGTTATTCGGAACGGCCCGACGTCGTCAGCTCGCATATGCTGGAAGGCCATGTGATCGTTTTTGCCGATACGTCGCCGAGCGTCATGATTTTGCCGACTACGTTTTTCCATCTGGTGCAGCATGTGGAGGAGTACAGGCAAGCGCCGTTTGTCGGCAGTTATTTGCGGTGGGTCCGGTTTCTGGGAATTATGACTTCGTTGTTCCTGCTGCCTTTGTGGTTCCTGCTCGTGCAAAATCCGGAGCTGAAGCCGGCCGGTCTCGAATTTCTCGGGCCCCAGAAGCAGGGCGAGCTTCCGCTGCTCATCCAGTTTCTGCTCGTTGAAGTCGGGGTCGACCTGATGCGGATGGCCGCCGTCCATACCCCTTCTCCCTTATCGATCGCGATGGGCTTGGTAGCTGCCATTCTGGTCGGGGATATTGCGGTGAAGACGGGATTGTTTATCAACGAGGTCATTATGTATATGGCGATCGCCGCAGTAGGGATGTTCGCGACGCCGAGCTACGAGCTTGGTCTGGCCAACCGGCTCGTCCGGATGGCGCTGCTCATTCTGGTGGCCGCCTTCAAAATCCCCGGATTGGTGCTGGGCGTGACGGTTTGGCTGGTCGCTTTGTCGGTGACTAGATCGTACAATACGCCATACATGTGGCCGTTCATCCCGTTTCATGCAAAGGCGTTATTTTCGATTCTCGTCCGTCGTCCGATTTTGGCTAACAAGTTTCGTCCGAGCATCACCAATCCGATCGATGAGACGCGCCAACCGGTCGAATGACGATAAAGAGGCAGCCCGTGAGCGGTACTCATGGGCTTTTGCTGTGCATGAGGGGCTTTTCATGCGTATTGTCATCGGCTCGGAGCTGTGGTAATTTAGAAGAAAGCCAGCGAGCCTGAGACATCCACAATCGATAGAAGGAAAGAGGAACCAGATATGTATTTGCACGGAACTAGCCAAATCAATTCGGACGGACGACTTGAAATCGGGGGATGCGACACCGCGGAGCTCGCCGCAAAATTCGGAACGCCGCTATATGTGTTCGACGAGGCGCTCATCCGGCGCCGCTGCAAGGAGTTTGTTGAGGCGTTCCGGGCTACCGGAATGCGGTACCAGGTGGCCTATGCCAGCAAAGCGTTTTGCGTCATGGCGATGTGCCGGATCGCCGAGGAGGAAGGAATGTCGCTGGACGTCGTATCGGACGGCGAGCTGTACACGGCGCTGAGAGCCGGGTTTCCGCCCGAGCGCATTCACTTTCACGGCAATAACAAAACGCTCGAGGAGCTGGAGATGGCGATCGACGCCAAGATCGGCTGCGTCGTCGTCGACAATTTCACCGAGCTGTACATGCTTAACGAGACTGCCAAGGAGAAGGGCGTCAAAGTTAAAATTTTGTTCCGCGTAACGCCGGGCGTCGAGGCGCATACGCACGAGTTTATTTCGACCGGACAGACGGACACGAAGTTCGGCTTCGACATCGGCAACGGCTCGGCCTTCCGCGCGATCCGCGAAGCGAAGGAGCTGGAGCATGTCGAGATTTTGGGCGTTCATTCGCATATCGGCTCGCAAATATTCGAGGTTGACGGATTCCGCCTCGCCGCCGACCGGGTAGCCGAATTCGCCCAGAACGTCCGCCTGGAGCTTGACGTTACGTTCTCGGTCATCAATCTGGGCGGCGGCTTCGGCATCCGGTATACGGAGGAAGATTCTCCGCTGCCGCTTGCCAAGTACGTGCAGGCGATCACCGACTCCATCAAATCGAACTTCGCCAAGCACGACTATCCGCTTCCGGAAATATGGATCGAGCCGGGCCGCAGCATCGTCGGCGACGCGGGTACGACGCTGTATACCATCGGATCGTCGAAGGACATCCCGGGCGTACGCAAATATGTAGCCGTCGACGGCGGGATGACCGATAATCCGCGTCCTGCGCTGTACGATGCGAAGTACGAGGCGTTTCTCGCCAACCGTGCCAACGACCCGAACGAAGAAACCGTATCGATCGCCGGCAAATGCTGCGAAACCGGAGATATGCTGATCCGCGACTTGGAGCTGCCTAAGACCGCTCCGGGCGATATTTTGGCCGTCGCCTGTACCGGCGCATACAACTACTCGATGGCCAGCAACTACAACCGTCTGCGCCGCCCTGCAGTCGTATTCGTACATGACGGCGAAGCCGATCTAGTCGTGCGCCGCGAGACGTTCGAGGACGTGGCCGGTAAAGACGTCATTCCCGAAAGAATGCAAAAACAGCCGGTCGCCAAAAGCTGAGCCGGTTTGGACGGATAAGAAGAAATGAGAGTTCACAAAGCCTCCTGTCCCGCTTGTTAGCGGGGTACGGGAGGCTTTTTTAAGTTCCTGCGGGCGAGCTGAGCTGGCTAGCTGCTTGGGTAGCTGTTTTACTAAGCTGTGCTAGACGCATATGGTCAGAAATCCTGAGTTAGCCGCAGACAAGCAGACATAACGGAAGAGTCATTTCCTCTATTCCAGCCGTGTACGTCATGATCGTGCGATAGCGGAAGATTGGTTTCCTTTATTTTGGATTTTTTAGAGGTTAGAAGGGGGATTGCTGGAAATAACGGCACAAAAACTTCCGCTATATGCCCATTTCCCGCTGATAGCAACAAATAACGGAAGTGAAACTTCCGCAAGAGCTTCACAGGCGGTATGGGAAGCCGGACATTGCGGCAGCTGGCGTAAGACGGTGCAGTCCATCATCGAACAGCAGGTACGGCTGATTGATTGGCGTTCACCTGCAAAGACCATCTCTTGCCGGACGGAGTACAACGTAATGGTAATTTGTACGGCAAGGAAGCTCCCGTCCTCGCATGCGATCGATCAACAGCGAGATAAGAGTTGTCCCCATAGGGTTCGCCTGATGCGGGAACGGCCCGATTTCCAAACGAAAAAACCTCAACTTCCACTGCAAAGCGGAGATTGAGGTTTTTTTCACAAGGAAAACGGTTGAAGCGGGGCTCAAACAAATAGAAAAACGGTTGGGACCGCCCCTCTATGATAAGAAAGAGCCGGGGAAACCGGCCCTTTCCTGAACTTGTGATTCTACTCGTCCCAAACTTTTACTTCTTTCATTTTGTCGCCCGGCTTGACCGCATCGATGAATTCCATCCCTTTGGCGACTTTGCCGAATACCGTATGTCCGCCGTCCAGATGAGGCTGCGGCTGGTAACAGATGAAGAACTGGCTGCCGCCTGTATTCCGGCCGGCATGGGCCATCGACAGCGTGCCGCGCTCGTGCTTGCTGACGTTCGTGGCCGTTTCGCAATCGATCGTGTAACCAGGTCCGCCGGTGCCTGTTCCGCTAGGGCAGCCGCCTTGGGCTACGAAACCCTTAATGACACGATGGAACGTCAAACCGTTGTAGAATCCGGAGTTTGCCAGCTTCTCGAAGTTGGCTACCGTGTTCGGCGCTTCCTCCGGGAAAAAATCGATCAACACTTTCTCGCCGTTTTCCAGCTCGATGCTTCCTTTTTTTGTCATGTCTAATGTTCCTCCCTTATCATGTCCAAGTGCTTTATCCATTGTACTGGAAAACTTGCCAATTATCAAAGCCGGATGGACGGAAACTCCCGATCGTGTTCACGGATGAACTGGGAAAACGGACAGGAGTAGGGGAATTCATTGATCAAAGCATCCGAGAAATCGTGATTGGTCTTTCCCCTATTCCCGGTTCCACATTGGATTTTTTGCTTTCGCGCCCTGTGCTTGAGTTAAGCAAGTGGCTAGAAGGTTCGAAACAGTCGAAAAACAAAGTCGGAAGCCTCAGCCAAACCCGAAAGGGAAGAGTGGAAAGGTGCGTAGATAATGGCTAAAAAGGTGTATAACATTTAAAATCAACGGACAGCTAAGTCCGACTTGTAGTAAAGTGACAAAACAAGCAGAACAGAGCGCTGTTTGCATGATGCCGCAAGTGATATCGGTAACGGAACACTTTTTGATGTTGCTGAATATAAAATAATAACCATCGAAATTACGGGGACGAGCACTTGCCGGACAATCCGTTTTTTAAAGGGGCAAGTGTGGACGGCACATACTATCCCATAATGGGTGTTAAGATGTCCGATTTTACAATGGGGACCAGCATGAACGGAAACGGAGAGGAATGGCGGTTCAGTGTTATTGGGTTTGTAAGCTTCCGCACCCGAATATCTGCTGTGGTAGATGGAAACGTGACAATAATAGGAGAGGCGGTGGCGTAATGTCAGATATGGATGTAGCAGCGATGGCAATGGCAATATCAGCCAAAATGGGGCAAGTGAGCGTTAAAGATTTCGGGGCAAAGGGTGACAAGGCGACGGATGATGCGAGGGCCATTCAAGCTGCTATCGATAATATTGCAGAGAACGGCGGCGGGGATATCGTTGTACCTCCCGGAGATTACACGGTAGGTGCTACCATACGCATAAAACCTAAAGTTCACCTAAAATTATCAAACGGAACAATTATTCGGCCAAAGTCTGACATAAACGTGGTGCAACTTAGCAAAGATGCGAAAATAAGCGGAGGAAGAATTGACACAAACAACTTGGCTGAATTTACAAAAGGCTGTATCTATCTCGACGGTGCAGATAGATTTGCCATGGACCATAATACATCAATTTCTGGAATTATTCTATACGGGAAAAAGGTAAGGAAGTCAGGAAAAGCCATACATTTCTTGGCAGATGGAACAGGGAACAATGTATGCTGGGTGCATGTTAAGGATGTTGTAATTTCATACTTTGATAAGGGTATACATCTACAAGCTATTAAAAATTACGAATCAGATGTTACTTTTGTAAATGGAAATCAATTTAGCCAAATTGGACTAAATGGAAACAACTATGACATCTACGTAGAAGGTGTTCAAGGAACTACAAATACGTCTGGAGGCATAGTTGAATCATCAGGCAATATGTTCAGTGACATACAATCTGAACCAGCAAAAAATACAACTCACTTTTATCTATCTTGCAGTTACAATAGGATAACGAGTAAATGTTGGGACTTAAAGGTTATTGAGTCTGGCGTCGCCGGACAATTTGCTCCATTATCAAGACAAAATATCGTAAGTTCCAATATAGGAACGGGATATATAATCGATCAAGGAACAAATAACCGTATTGACGCAATATATGATGCTCAAGCTAACTTGAATGAATGGATACATGGAGTAATACCCCCATCTGTTGTCGATGGAAAACTTTTTGTAGGAAATCAAGACGACTATTTAGCATTCGCAAACAAAAGATTTACCGTTAGTGTTAGTGGACCTTCATTGATAGGTGGTCAGATATCAAACATATTCGATCTAAACGGCGATCTGTCAGCTAAATGGAATGGTGACACGGCTACTAAAGAAAACCCTATAGTAGTAGAGATATTATTTCCATCGGCAATAACATATTTCAGCAATCTCGGAATAATGTTCGGACCTTGGAACGAAAGTGCCACTGCTATTAAAATAGAGGCAAAAGCACGCGGAACATGGTCTGTCGTGAAAAATAATGAGAATTTAACGGCTCCAAGAGAAATCTTTATTCACAATACTTTTCCATTCTACACAGAAGGCATAAGGATAATAATGAGTGGGTCGGCAAATAGCGTTAGTAAAATATTGAGGGTCGTAAGAATATTCGGTCAATCATCAACGTATTCCGGAGCAGCCTATCTACAAACCGGTGGCGGGAAAATGTACGGCAACTTAGATATGGGTAACTATTATCTAAGGATCGGGAACACCAACTCTTTACCCGTTGCTTCTGAGGGTAATCGTGGGCAAACCATAATTGTTCGTGGTGGGGCAGGGGTATCGGATATCGCGTATATTTGCGTAAAAACTGAAACCGATGTGTATCGGTGGAAAAAAATAAATTTGACCGATTGAATCGGAATGTATCGATCATTGTGGAAATGATACGAAAGGTATCATATAATGGGCTTAACACATTTTTACAGGAGGGAAATCGTTTTGAAATTGAAGGAAAGGATTCTTGAGCTTGATGCACTACGGGGAATAGCTGCTTTGGTTGTTATCCTGTACCACTACACAACAAGATACCAAGAAATATTTCAACACAAAGAACCAATGTTGTTCAGTTTTCCTATTGGGAATTTTGGAGTACAGTTGTTTTTTATCATCAGCGGCTTTGCGATCTACATGACGCTTAGTAATACAAAATCTCTAAAAGATTTTGCGATAAAGCGGATCATCAGACTGTACCCAGCCTACATCATAGCCGTTGTTTTAACTTTCACGCTGACTCATTTATATCAGTTACAAGGCAGGATGGTAAGTCTTATAAACGGAATCGTTAATATCACAATGCTGGGTGGCTTGCTAGGTGTACCCTACGTTGACGGGGTATACTGGAGCTTGCTGGTTGAAATGATTTTTTATGTACTAATCGGCATTCTGATGTTAATCGGGCTGTTAAAGAAAATAGAATATGCATCTATAGCATGGCTGGCTGTATGTGCGATAATAAATGTTGCTCAACTAATAACAGGTGGAATTAAGGGCGGTAATTTAATTGGAATGCTAGCGATTACGCAATTTTGCAATTTGTTTATCGCAGGAATTATGTTTTATAAGATTAAGCAGAGTATTTCCAAGCCCTTACATCATTTAATCGTCGGGGCGTGCCTGGTATACCAGTTTCTATTTCAAGGCATCTCTTCAGGATTGATTGTTGCGTTATTCTTCCTGGTGTTCTATTTGGTGGTGTATAACAAGCTGCAATTTATAGCAATCAATCCATTAACCTTTTTAGGGTTTATATCCTACGCTCTATACCTTGTGCATCAAAATATTGGATATATAGTCATCAACGCGCTCGAAAAAAATGGATTTACAAATCAAATATTTATCCTTGTTCCGATCACTGTATCAATCGTGCTCGCGTATTTGATCACTAGGTTTATCGAAAAGCCGGTACAAAGTTTTGCATTGAAGGCATATAACAATGTAAAATTCAGACCTTCCGTTGCAAAACCAGCAACGACCGAGAACAGCCTTGCAAAATAGTATAAGATTCGCGAAGCCCCGAGCCAATCGGGGCTATTTTATTGCCGAGTAATTGAAGGTAATTTAACCTGACCGTCGACCAACATCGGCGGGAGGGATTTTGTATGTATTTGGAATATATTGAAGAAAGACACAATTTGTTTGGAAGACGTGTTCGATTACATCAATCATGTTGGAATTAACATAATCACCAAGATTCGTTTATTAATTTGTTCGAGGGGCAAGATGCCGAGAAACAGGGATGATTATCCTTGCTTTTTTCATTTTTACTGTGGTACTATTCATATCAACGTTGATGTTTTCTTCACCTCAAAATCGGCAGGATTTTGGTAGGAAACTTGTTGTCACTTGAGGATACGAGTTGGCCACCAGATTAAACAAAAGATCGCCGAGTTCCCAATAGAATCAAGGTTTGGGGACATTTCAGGGAATGAAACGAGCATCAACGGAAACGAAAGGTTTCAGCGATTTTCCTTCGGGGCAGGGTGAAAATCCCGACCGGCGGTGATTCCGCGTCGATTGCGTTATAATCGACAGCTTGCGGATCAGTCCGTGACCCGTGCTAAAGCGCGTGCTTGGCCGGTGGACCTGGTGTGAATCCGGGACCGACAGTATAGTCTGGATGGGAGAAGGAATCGGGCAAATGGAATAACAGAACTGCCGCATTTGGCGTCGCTAACATGTGCATTTTTTCACATAAATCGACACCGGTTTGCTGCGCCCATTTCGTATGGATCGTTGCTGGAATAAGCTGCGGCTTTCCTTTCGCGTCCTGTTTGCGCTCGTGCGCGACCTCCGCCGAAAAGACGAGATTGGGTCGTCTGTTTGCGCATGTCTTCATGACGCATTACGCCCGTACTATCCGACTTCCCGCCCCTTTACGCTTGCGTAGAGGGCTTTTTGTTTGGAATGCACGTACGAAACGGGATAGGCGGTGAGATCGAGTTGGACCTGTTGAACGACGAATATTACATGCGGCTGGCGCTTCAGCTCGCGGAGAAATCATTGGGGCAGACCGGGATCAACCCTGTCGTAGGCTGCGTCATCGTCAAGGACGGCCGGATCGTCGGGTTAGGCTCGCATCTTCAGCGGGGCTCCCATCATGCCGAGGTGCATGCTTTGCTGATGGCCGGGGCGGAAGCCGAGGGCAGTACCGCTTATGTAACGCTGGAGCCATGCAGCCATTTCGGCCGGACGCCTCCTTGCGCGGACCGTCTCGTGACGGAGAAGGTGAAGCGGGTCGTCGTCGCCTGCACGGACCCGAACCCCCAGGTGGCCGGCACAGGGATCGAGAAGCTGAGGAGCCACGGGATTCAAGTCGACGTTGGCGTCCTGGAGCAGGAAGCGCGCGCGCTTAATGAAATATTCAATTCGTTTATTTCGACGCGCTTGCCATTCGTTACGATGAAATCGGCGACGACCCTGGACGGTAAAATTGCCACCAAAACCGGAGACAGCAAATGGATTAGCGGTACGGAATCCCGTTCGTACGTGCATATGCTGCGTCACCGTCACCAGGGCATCATGGTCGGCGTGGATACCGTTATCGCAGACGATCCGCAGCTCACCGCCAGACTCGACGTTCCTTCTATCCAGCCTGTGCGGATCGTCATCGATTCGAAGCTTCGCCTTCCGCTCGAGGCGCGTGTCGTGCAGGATAAGGAAGCGAAGACCGTCGTATTCACGACGAACCAGGCATCGATTGAGCAAATGATGCGGCTGAACGCCTTCGGCGTGGAAGTGATCCGATGCGGGGAAGGGCCGCGCGTAGATTTGCGTAAAGCGATGGGTATGCTGGCCGAGCGGGAGATCGGATCGGTGCTGCTCGAAGGCGGTGGCAAGCTGAACGGAGCGATGCTGGAAGCCGGACTGATCGATAAGATCGTACTGTTTCTGGCTCCGAAAATCGTCGGCGGCGCAGATGCGCCCGGCGCCTTCTCCATGGACGGTTTTGCCAAGATGTCGGAGGCCGTCATGCTGGAGCGTGTAAGCATCGAAAGATTCGGCGATGATTGTTGTATTACCGGATATCCGAAGCGGACGGAAGGGAGGAAGACCGAATGTTCACCGGAATTGTAGAAGAGATCGGACGGATGAAGCGGATCGGCAAGCAAGGGCAAGCGATGGTGCTGACGGTTGAGGCGTCAAAGGTGCTGGAAGACGTTCATCTTGGGGACAGTATCGCGATTAACGGCGTTTGTCTGACCGTTATCGCTTTTGACGGGGCTTCCTTTACCGTCGATGTCATGCCGGAGACGTTCCGGAAAACGACGCTGCGCCATATGCAGCCCGGAACGAGCGTTAACCTGGAGAGAGCGATGCCGGCGACCGGCCGGTTCGGCGGACATATCGTGCAGGGCCATGTCGATACGCCGGGGCGGATCGTATCTCGTCACAACGAAGAAAATGCGGTTGTGTTCCGGTTGGAGCCGGAGGATCAGGGCCAGATGAAGTTCGTAATTCCGCACGGCTCGATTACGCTCGACGGAATCAGCCTGACTGTAGTTCGGGTCGACGATCGCTCGTTTACGGTATCGATTATCCCGCATACGCTCGCGCAAACTGTTATGCAGCACAAACAGCCGGGCGATCTGGTCAATATCGAATACGATCTGCTGGGCAAATATATCGACCGTCTGCTGTCGTTCCGCGGTCAAGAAGCGGACGGTTCGCCGCAAGGAAAAAACGGCGGCGGGATGACGATGGAATTTTTGGCGAAGAACGGGTTTATGTGACGGACAGGCGGACAGACAGCGGAGTGTTATAGACTACGATGTATATAATGAGGTGAAAGCGATGCAGCAACCCGTAAAGATGCATACGATCGAAGAAGCGATCTATGATTTGATGATGGGGAAAGTGATTATCGTAGTGGACGACGAGGATCGCGAGAACGAGGGCGACTTTATCGCATTGGCCGATAAGGCGACTCCCGATGTGATCAATTTTATGATCAAGGAAGGCCGCGGGCTGGTCTGCGTTCCGATTACCGAAGAGCGTGCCGGGGAGCTCGACCTGCCGCCGATGGTCGCCAAAAATACGGATTATCACGGAACGGCGTTTACCGTATCGATCGACCATGCCGGAACGTCGACGGGGATATCCGCCTTTGAACGGGCGCATACGATCCGCGCGATGATCGATCCGCAGACGGGACCTGATGATTTCCGGCGTCCGGGTCATATTTTCCCGCTAATCGCGAAAAAAGGCGGCGTCCTGCGCCGGGCGGGTCATACGGAAGCGGCCGTTGATCTCGCCCGGATGTGCGGTTCTTATCCGGCAGCGGTCATTTGCGAAGTGATCAAGGAAGACGGTACAATGGCACGTGTGCCCGATCTCGCCGATATTGCCGCAAAACATGAGCTGAAGATGATCACGATCAAAGATCTGATCCATTACCGCAACGAGAAGGAGAAGCTCGTCAAGCGGGAGGTCGAGATCAAGCTGCCGACCGACTTCGGCAATTTCGCCGCTATCGCTTACTCCAACGAAGTGAACAGCCAGGAGCATGTGGCGCTGGTGAAAGGAACGATCGATCAAGACCGTCCCGTCCTCGTCCGGATGCACTCCGAATGCTTAACCGGCGATGTCTTCCACTCGCACCGCTGCGATTGCGGTCCTCAGCTGGCCGCTGCGCTCCAGCAGATCAGCGACGAAGGCAACGGGGTTCTTGTCTACTTGCGTCAAGAGGGACGCGGCATCGGCCTGATCAACAAATTAAAAGCTTATGTGCTCCAGGAGCAGGGATTCGACACGGTTGAGGCGAATATACAATTAGGATTTGCCCCGGACCTACGGGATTACGGAATCGGCGCACAGATTTTAAAAGATTTGGGCGTCCGGAAAATCCGCCTGTTGACGAACAATCCGAGAAAAATCCGCGGGCTCGAAGGCTACGGCATGGAAATCGTCGAACGCGTCCCGATCCAGATGGAAGCCAACGAGGACAACCGGCGCTATTTGCGGACCAAACAGGAGAAGCTTGGGCATATGCTGAACATCCAGCAGGATACCGGAGCCGGAATCTAATAGATTAGCCTATACCGAACCATACTACCGAACCGCCATCGGACCAACTTAACTTAAAGGAGATAACAGATCATGGCACATTTTGAAGGACACTTAATCTCGCAAGGATTAAAATACGGAATCGTAGTAGGCCGTTTCAACGAATTCATTACGTCCAAACTGCTTGGAGGCGCGCTGGATGCGTTTAAGCGTCACGGGGCGGCGGAAGACGATATCGATATCGCATGGGTTCCGGGAGCGTTTGAAATCCCTCTGATCGCGCAAAAAATGGCCGCAAGCGGCAAATACGACGCCGTAGTCACGCTCGGCGCAGTCATCCGCGGCTCGACGCCCCACTTCGATTACGTGTGCAACGAAGCCGCCAAGGGAGTAGCAGCGATCGGACTGAAAACGGGCGTACCGACGGTATTCGGCGTGCTGACGACCGATTCGATCGAGCAGGCGATCGAGCGTGCGGGAACGAAGGCCGGCAATAAAGGCTGGGAGTCTGCCGTAACCGCAATCGAGATGGCCAACCTGACGAAGCAGCTGGAAGGATAAGCAGAAGCGCGTAACACCGCTTCCGGAAGCCGGCGGCCGGTATTAGACTGAGATTCGTATTCGCAAGATGAGGTGGACCCGGGAATGAAGCCGCATTACAAATTGGAGACGTTCGAAGGTCCCCTCGACCTGCTGCTCCATCTGATCGATAAGTCGGAGATCGATATTTATAACATTCCGATCAGCGAAATAACCGAACAATATATGGAAGTGCTAGCCGCGATGCAAGAGCTGGAGCTGGAAGTAACGAGCGAATTTCTAGTGATGGCCGCTACGTTGCTTGCGATCAAAAGCCATATGCTGCTGCCCAAACCGCCGCCTCTCGAGCTGGAGGACGACTTCTACGACGACGAAAACTACGATCCGAGGGCTGAACTCGTGCAGAAGCTGCTCGAATACCGCAAGTACAAAGCGATCGCCGAGGAACTGCGGGATAAGGAGCTGGCACGCAGCCTGGTTTATACGCGGGAGCCGGAGGACTTGACCCCTTTTGTCCGGGAGGTCGAAGTGAATCCGGTGGAGGGGCTCGATATCGCCGATCTCGTAATCGCCTTCCAGCGTGCGCTGCGCAAGGCGAAGTCCCGCAGCACGGTCGCCAAGATCAGGCGCGACGAAGTATCGGTCAAGGAACGGATGCGCGAGGTGCTGACGCTGCTCGTTGATCGCGGAGGGAAAGTGCTGTTCTCCAGACTGTTCGATCATAGCGCGGAGCGGGAAGAGATCGTCGTTACGTTTCTGGCGCTGCTCGAGCTGATGAAGACCAAGCGGATCGTATGTTTTCAAAACCGGCTGTTCGACGACATTGTGATCCAGGCGAAAGAGGAGGGAGCGGCGGTTGAATTACCGTCAGATGAAATCGGTTATTGAAGGGCTGCTGTTTGCGGCAGGAGACGAAGGACTGGATGTGAAGCAGATCGCCGAGGTTGTCGAGCTGCAGACTCAGGCGGTGTCCGGCTTGCTTAAGGAAATGACCGAAGATTTCCGCCGCGAGGAGCGCGGCGTGCAAATCGTCGAAATCGCCGGGGCTTACCAGTTGACGACGCTTCCTGCGCACGCCCCGTATTTCGAACGATTGGCGCAATCGCCTACCCGTTCGAGCTTGTCTCAGGCGGCGCTCGAGACACTTGCTATCGTCGCCTACAAGCAGCCGCTCACCCGTATCGAGGTGGAGGAAATCCGCGGGGTGAAAGCGGATCGGGCGCTGCAGACGCTCGTAGCCAAAAATCTGATTATGGAAGTCGGCCGCGCCGATGCGGTAGGCCGGCCGATTTTATACGGAACGACCAAATCGTTTCTCGATTATTTCGGGCTGGCGGGCCTCCAGGAGCTGCCGGAAGCGACATTGTTCCAAAATCCGGACGATCTCGAGGAAGAAACGCGCATGCTGTTCGAGAAGCTGGACAATCATCAGCAGCTTACGATCGACGATGTGGAGCGCAACGGCTGATCGTAAACGGGCTGTCTGTTGCTGCATGACCGACGGAGGCGCAAACCCTGATTCGGCCATACCGGCAATCCGTCGTTCGACGCATACGGTCCGATGGAAAGGTCATACTAAACTTTGACACGGGCGCATTTGACGCCCAGAGTTTTAGGATGACGGGGGATCGGGCGCCATGTTATGGATATGGCTTGTCGCGGGCATTCTCGTTGCGGGAATGCTCTTGTTCGTTTTCAGCGATATTCATATTCGATTCCGGTATTCGCGGGTGGAAAACGACGATACGCTGGCCGTCGATATCCGGGGAATGTTCGGCCTGCTCCGGCTGCATTACAAAGTCCCGTTGATCGAATGGGAAGGCAGAGGCTTCAGACTGCGCTTGGAGCAAATGAACCGCAAATTAAACGAACTGCTGGACGAACACAAAACCGTTATTACCCGGGAGAAAATCGAACAATTTTTTCATAAAACGAAAATACTGCTCGCTCATACCGCCGAACTTGTGGAATGGACCAAATCCGTATTGTCCCGTACCGTTTGCACCGAGTTAAGCTGGGTGACGCGGATCGGACTCGGAGACGCGGCGGATACCGCCGTGACGACCGGCGTCGTATGGGGAATCAAAACGTCGATACTCGGCTATTTGCTGCGTTTTGTCCGTCTCGAAGCCAGACCGTCGTTAAACGTTCAGCCCCAGTTCAACCGGACGATGTTCTCGACGGAGGCGGTATGCAAATTCAAGCTGAAGGCGCTGTATGCCGTATATGCGGCATTCCGGCTGCTGGTGCGTATATTGCGGGCTAAGGGCGGGCTGCGGACTTGGAGGAAGATCTGGTTCAAGCCGTCTTGATGGAAGGCCGCGGTCTGGCCATAATGTCGGAAGAGGAATGAATTAATAAGGTTTCCGGGTACATAACCGTTACTCCATTGGGTAACCTATACCTGTATGAGAAGTCGTCATCCATCAGCATAGAGCCAACCGGAGGAGGAATACGTGTGAGTGAACATCCGATTCAAGGTCTAATGAAGACCGCGATGGAAAATATCAAAGAAATGGTCGACGTGAATACGATCGTCGGCGATCCGGTCGAAACCCCCGACGGCAGCGTCATAATGCCGATCAGCAAGGTTGGATTCGGCTTTGCCGCAGGCGGAAGCGAGTTTTCCGTCGAACCCACCGACAACCAGGATCATCACCATGCAGGCGGACAACACCAAAATGGCGGCCAAGGCCAGCAGCACCGCACCGATTCGTACGGGCAGCCGGCGCTTCCGTTCGGCGGCGGTAGCGGCGGCGGCGTATCGATTACGCCAATCGCGTTTCTTGTCGTCGGCAAGCACGGAGTGAAGGTCGTTCCGCTGGATAACCAGACTCACCTGTATGAACGGCTGATCGATTCGGCTCCGCACGTAGTGGACAAAATCCAGAGCATGCTAAAAGCGAACAAAAACACGATGAGCGGCGTAATTCCGCAAAGCGACAACGGAATCATTTCCAACGAGACGAACGTGATCGTGTAATTCATGGCTAATTAGTAGCAAAAAAAAGCTGCCCGCAGTGGGCAGCTTTTTAGTTTATTTCGTAGAGGAGTCCGTAGAGCGGTCATCCGATTTCAACCGGTCATACAAAAAGTCGACGATATGAACGGCTTCCATCTGATCCGACAGCTTCTCGCGTTCGATCCCGAGCTTCATCTGCAGCAGACAGCCGGGATTGCTCGTAATCATAAGATGGGCGTTCGTTTCCTTGACATGCTCCATCTTGTGCTCCAGAATCTGGTTGGCCATCTCGGTCTGCACAATGTTATAGATGCCTGCAGAGCCGCAGCAGCGGTCGGAGCCCTGGAGCTCGACGAATTTGACGTTGGCGACCCGGTTCATCAGGTTGCGGGGAGCTCCCGATGACCGCATCACGTTGCGCAGATGACAGGAATCCTGGTACGTGATCGTAAGCGGCTTGCCGTCGTCTTGTGCCGTTTTGGGTTCCTCGAACGAAGGGAGCCGGCCTTTTTCGAGCAGCAGCAAGCTGATGTCCTTCACACGCGAAGCAAACCATTTGCCGTCGTCGGCATATTCAGGCTCGTCATGCAGCAGGTGATCGTATTCGACCAGCAGCGCTCCGCAGCCTCCCGCATTGGACGCGATATAATCGACGTTCGCTTCGCGGAATGCGCGCACGTTTTTTTTCGCCAATTCCTTGGCCTGGCTCATCTCGCCGGCATGAGCGTGAAGCGCGCCGCAGCAGTTTTGCGTCTCCGGAATAATGACCTCGAACCCGGCTTCGGTCAGCAGACGAACGGTGTTCAGATTCGTTTCCGTGAACAACACGTCCATCAGACAGCCGCGGAACATGCCTACAGTGCCGATTTTCTCGCCTTTGGCAGGGACGCGCGTTCCGAACGTCTCGAATACGCCGCGGCCGGACGCTACCGGCAAGATCGGCTCCATTTCTCTCATATTTTTCGGGAACAGCTTCATGACCCCGACGCCGTGCGCGACTTTTTGCAGACCGGACGTTTGGTACGTCCGCAGCAGCTTGCCTACCAGCTTCATCCGGTTTTGTTTCGGGAATACTTGCTTGAAGGCAACTTTGCGGGCTGCCTTAATGAACCAGCGGTGTTCGACGTGCTGCTCCACCGAATCGCGCGTCGCCTCCAGCAGATGGCCGTATTTGACGTCGGCGGGACATACCGGCTCACAGGCGCGGCAGCCGAGACACAGATCCATCTGATTCTGGAACTTCTGGTCCGGCTCCATAATGCCGTCGACGACCGCCTTCATCAGCGCAATCCGGCCGCGCGGCGAAGCCGCCTCAAGCCCTGTCTCGATAAAGGTCGGGCAGGCCGCCTGGCAGAAGCCACAGCGCATACAGTTGGTCAGTTCGTCATAGCTGAGCTGCATTTTCATCGTTTGGGCAAGCGGGTTTAACGGCTTTATCTCAGGGGTCGAACCGGACGGCGCCGGATGATGGGAATGATTAGCGGTTTCTTTAACGGCTGCCATTGTCAATCACCACTCTTTTCCGGGTATGTTTGGCAAATATTTTGCCTGGATTCATGATGTTGTTCGGGTCGAAGGCATGCTTGATCGCCTTCATCACCTCGATGCCTGCCGCACCGACCTTCCATTCGAGATAAGGCGCCTTAACGACGCCTACGCCGTGCTCTCCGGTAATCGTGCCGCCGAGCCGGATCGCAGCTTCGAAAATTTCTTCGAACGCCTGCTCTACGCGATGTATCTCCTCGGTGTCGCGAGCGTCGGTCGTGCAGGTCGGATGCAGATTGCCGTCTCCGGCGTGGCCGAACGTACAAATTTGCACATTGTATTTTTTGGCGATCTCGTTAATGGCGATAACCATGTCGGCGATTTTGGAACGAGGGACGGTGGCGTCCTCCAAAATCGTCGTCGGACGGATGCGCGCACAAGTAGACAAGGCGCTTCGGCGGGCAAGCATCAGCTTCTCGGCTTCGGATGCGTCAGCCGCCATCTTCACTTCTACAGCGCCCTGCTCCTTGCAGATCCGCACGATTTCTTTAATGTCGTTCTCGACGACGTTTTCGTCCAAGCCGTCCTGCTCGATCAGCAGAATCGCTTCCATGTCGATGGGCAGTCCGATTTTGTTAAAGCCTTCTACGACCCGGATCGTGGCGTTATCCAAAAATTCGAGCGTAGCCGGGATGATCCGGTTGCCGACGATCGCCGATACGGAGCGGGCGGCCGCATAGATGTCGCTGTACATCGCAACCATCGTTTTCCGGTACTTGGGCGCAGGCATCAGCTTCACCGTCGCTTCCGTGACGATCGCAAGCGTCCCTTCCGAGCCGACCAGCAGCTTGGTTAAGTCGTATCCCGCAACGTCCTTGTACAGCTTCCCGCCGGTACGGATAATCTCGCCGTTCGGAAGTACCGCCTCGAGGCCGATGACGTGATCTTTGGTCGTCCCGTATTTCAGACCGCGCAGCCCTCCGGCGCACTCCATTATATTACCGCCAAGTGTCGAGATGATCATGCTGCTCGGATCAGGCGGGTAAAACAGGCCGAGCTTCTCGACCTCCATATGGAACATTTTCGTATTCAGACCGGCCTGAAACGTTGCCGTCAAATTTTCGGTATCGATCTCGATCAGCTTGTTCATCCGGTTCATCACCATGACGATCCCGCCCTCCAGCGGCACGGTGCCGGCGCACAGGTTGCTTCCCGCGCCGCGGCCCACGATCGGAATGCGATGCTCGTTGGCAACTTTCAGAATGCCGGATACTTGCTCGGTAGTCGAAGGGAAAATAACGCCGTCCGGCAGCGCCTGCTGCATCGGCGTAGCGTCGTAAGAATAGCTGACCAGCGCTTCCATATCGTCCTTAAACCACGATTCACCGACGATCTCGATAAGCTTGGCGCGGATTGATTGATTCAGCATTCCGAATCCTCCTATTAATGTTAAATTGATCAGGTCATCAGATGACTTTTCTCTCATTATAGCTTACTATAGAATGTGTGTATATCCTTTTTCGTCATGAAGTGAAGGGAAACACCGAATTTTTCGCTGTATCAGCTTTGCAACGTTTCCTGTGAGACTGTTTGCAGCGATTGCCCAATAGATGTGGAAGTTTCCCCTTTTGACTCCGAACCGGACACGGGCCGTATAGTCAAAGGAACAGGAGGACCGGACCGATGGCATTTGACCAGGTAAAACCGCTTAAAGGTTATGAGCTCGTCATGGAGCAAATCAAATCGAGAATTAGAAACGGGGAATTCGCACCCGGCACGAAGCTGTCTTCGGTCGTTGATCTGGCGGCGAGCTTTGGGGTCGGTCGATCGACGATCCGCGAAGCGTTAAGCGCATTAAAGGCGATGGGACTTGTGGAAATCCGCCAGGGTGGGGGGACGTACGTCAGTACCGAGCTTCCGAAGGAACAGACGGCGGGCGAAGGCAACTCTTTATTTGCCAGTGCGGAATCGATTCAGGAGCTGCTGGAGGTCCGCAAAATATTGGAGACCGGCTGTGCTTCGCTAGCCGCCCGCAACCGGAGCGCCGAGGACTTGCAGGCGATCGGGCACGAGCTGAAGCTGATGGAGCTGTACCTGAACGACGAAGCGAAAGGCGAAGAGGCGGACGTCCGGTTTCATCTCAAGTTGGCGGAAGCTACGCACAATTCGCTGCTGATCCCGATGATGGAATCGTTGTCGCAGCGTCTTCACGACAGTATGAGAGAATCGAGAAAGCTGTGGTTTTACGGGGAGCGGGCGGAAGCAAACCGGCTGCTGAGGGAACATTCCGATATTTACGAGGCGGTGCGGGAGCAGGACGAGAAGAGGGCGCATGAGGTGATGCGGACCCATCTGCTTAAGGTTGAAAATGTCGTGCGCCGGGCGTTATCCGAATCGAGTATATAAGAGCGCACTGCATTAAGGCTGGCCGCCTTGAGCAGTTCGATGCGAAACCCAAAAAGAACCTTGCATGTTCCCTTTCGAAGCCGAAAGGAGCACGAAGGTTCTTTATTTCGTATGAAGCGGTAAAAAGGAATCGCGTTACAGCTTGGCATTGCCGATGCGAAGCTTCTCTTCGGCGTGGGCAGCGTCGACTTGCTCCAGACTCATAAGCGCGCCGAGTGAGCGGAACGCGGTGAGCGCATCCTCATAACCCCGCTCGATATGATCGACACCGGTAAGGAACGTCGTTCCTTCGGCGGCCATTCCGGCCAGCAGCAGACAGGTTCCGGCCCGGATGTCGGTAGCGTGCACCCAGCTCCCGGATAACGGCGCACCTCCGCGAATATAAGCCGTGTTGCCGCGCACGTCGATGTCGGCTCCCATCCGGCGCAGCTGAGCTACGTGCTGGAACCGCTTCGGATAAATTTTCTCGGCGATTATGCTTCTGCCCGAAGCTTGGGTAAGCAGAGCGGTCAAAGGCTGCTGCAGGTCGGTGGCGAAACCGGGGTACATAGCTGTACGCACGCGAACCGCCTTCAGCTTGCCGGCTGAACTCGCGGTAATGCTCTGATCCCGGTAGTCGATCTCCATGCCGATTTCCGTCAGCTTGGCGAGGCACGAGCCCAGATGGTCCGGAATTACGTCGGTGACGGTAACGGACCCGCCGGCGACCCCCGCCGACATGAGAAAAGCGCCGGCGATCAACCGGTCCGGAATGACCGTATGGTGCCCGCCTTCGAGCGACCGCACCCCGTCGATGCGGATCGTATCCGTGCCGGCTCCGGATATTTTGGCGCCCAACTCGTTAAGAAGAATAGCCGTATCTACGACTTCCGGATCTTTGGCCGCTCCGCGCAGTACGGTGCGTCCTTCGGCAAGCACGGCGGCAAGCATGCAGTTAATCGTGGCGCCGGATGTGATCATATCGAAATAAATATCGGCGCCCTTCAGCTTCTTCGCTTCTACGGTGTAATGATCTTCATGAAACGAGAACTCGGCGCCCATCGCTTTCAAGCCTTTAATATGCTGGTCGATCGGGCGGGAGACGAAATTGTCGCCCCCGGGAAACCCGATGCTTACTTTGCCGAACTTGGCGAGCAGCGCGCCGACGAAGTAATAGGAAGCCCGGTAGGACGAAGCTTTGTCCTTGTCGATGTTGGCGTTATGGATCGTTCCGGGATGAAGCCGGATATCGCCGTTCGCAAGCCGCGCCGTACCCATCCCGATGTCGCTGGCGATGTCGCAAATGATTCGGATGTCGTAGATGTCGGGAATGCCCGATAAAGTAATCGGCTGGTCGGATAAGCAGCACGCGGCCATCAGGGCGAGAGAGCTGTTTTTGGAGCCTTGTATTTTGACGGAGCCGCTTAACGGCCCGGAGCGTTCGATGCGTATGATGTTCAATGGGGTTCCCACTTTCCGGTAAAGTCGTCACCATACTATTTATTCATGTTTGGGGAGGAAAGTCAATAAGTAGAAGGATGTGAAACCATTATTTTTCATCTGACAGAATATACTCTGTCGGAACGTGCCGGAAAGCGCGTAATCACGCATAAACAAGTCCGATTGAACCGTTTTTACATCGGTTTCGAAAGGTGTCTTTTCTCCGGGACATGATTCATTTTAACTATTATAAGCCGCGCCGGGCGGTTGTGTGCCTCCGTCTCACCATACCTTTCCCGTGATTGTCCGGACAATCCGTTCATATCCGAATCGGATAAGCATATACTTGTACCAACCGGCGGATAACGCCAAGATCGGGGTGAGAAACGGAAGATGGAGGGGTATTGCAAAATGTTGCGGCGTTTCGCCTTAGGGTCGCTCGCGCTGCTGCTTATATGGCCGCAATGGACCATGGCCGCGCCGACCGGCGTGCAGACGAGTGCGGAAGCGGCGGCGCTGGTCGACGTGACGTCGGGCCGGTTGATCGTATCCAAAAACGGTGACAAGCAGATGCGGATCGCAAGCTTGACGAAGATTATGACGGCAATCGTAGCGATCGAGCACGGAACGTTGTCCGATCAGGTCGAGGTCAGCGGCAGAGCCGCCGGCAAGGAGGGCTCGTCGATCTACCTGAGGGCCGGGGAGAAGATGAGTCTGGAAAATATGCTGTACGGGCTTATGCTCCGTTCGGGCAACGATGCGGCTACGGCGATTGCCGAACATGTCGGCGGGTCGCTCGAGGGGTTCGTTTATCTAATGAACGAGACAGCGGAGCTGGCCGGTATGACCCGGTCGCAGTTCAAAAATCCGAGCGGCCTGGACGAGGAAGGCCACTACTCGACAGCGTCCGATATGGCCAAACTGACCGCTTATGCGCTCCGCAATCCCGTATTTCGCGATATCGTCAAAACGAAAACGAAATCGGCGCCGAACCCGCACGAGGATTGGGACTATACATGGATGAACAAAAACAAGATGCTGTCGATTTATGAAGGCGCGGACGGGGTGAAGACCGGGTATACGAAGCTGGCCAAAAGGTGTCTCGTCTCCTCCGCTACCCGCGACGGCCAGCAGATTGCAGTCGTCACCTTAAACGATCCGAACGATTGGCTCGACCATAAGAAGCTGCTGGACTACGGATTTGCGAATTATCCTTTGCGCGATCTCGTTCGCAGAGGGGATAAGATCGAGAATCTGCCTGTGGCGGTCGGCCGGACGTTCTCCTATCCGCTGTACGAGGAAGAGTCCGGCTTGATCCGCAAAGAGGCGGTATTGCTCGATCCGGCGGCGTCTGAGTACCGGCTTGGAGAGCGCGGAACGTTGTTCTTTTATTTGTCGGGCACGCCGATCGGATCGGTTCCGCTGTATGCGGAAGGCAGCCCGCGCCTGGAAGCGAAAGACCGGTCGGCCTTCAGCTTCAGGGAAAGCGACAAGTACAGGGTCACCCGGCTTGGGTTGTGGCAGCAGACGCTGAAGGAGACGGTGCGTCGGCTGTTCGTCTTATCGGAATAAAGGTGGCCGTCTCTACTGGGAGGGGATCGGTATCGTTAACTGGATATGGCTCTTTTTTATAGCTGCCGGGTTTGCCGTCGCCGCTGCGCAGGGTAACGTCGAAGCGGTCACGAAAGCGGTGTTTGACGGGGCCAAAAGCGGAGTGACGATCAGCTTCGGTCTGATCAGCATTTTAGTGTTCTGGCTCGGCATGATGCGGATCGCCGAAGACTCCGGCCTGCTGCGCAAAATCGCCGTGCTGCTTCGTCCTGTCGTGCGCCTGCTGTTTCCGGACGTTCCTAAAGATCATCCGGCTGTCGGCTACATCATGTCCAATATGAGCGCCAATCTGTTGGGACTGGGCAATGCTGCGACTCCGATGGGAATCAAAGCGATGCAGGAGCTGCAGACGCTGAATCCGGACAAGGACACGGCGAGCCCGGCCATGTGCACGCTGCTTGCGCTCAATACGGCGAGCATAACACTCATTCCGACTACTTTGATCGCCATCCGGATGAACTACAATTCCGCCAATCCGGCTGAAATTGTAGGGACGACGCTTCTCGCTACGGCGATCGCCACACTGGCTGCGATCGTCGCCGACAGATGGTGCCGAAGGCGGCTGCTCGCCAAAACTGTCCCGAAAGGGTGAATGCGCTTGTATACGTTCGTCTCCGTATTGTCCGCCTGGGCGATTCCGGTATTGATTGTACTCATTCCGCTGTATGCGGTATACAAAAAAGTGCCCGTCTACGAATCGTTCGTCGAGGGGGCCAAGGACGGATTCGATACGGCGGTCAAAATCATTCCGCACCTGGTCGGGATGATGGTGGCCATCGGCGTCTTTCGCGCTTCCGGGGCTATGGACGTCATGCTCAACTGGATGAAGCCGATGCTTCAATATATAGGGGTTCCCGGGGAGGTGCTGCCTCTCGCGATTTTGCGCCCCATTACCGGCTCCGGCTCGCTCGCCTTTACGGCTGACCTGATCGGCGAGTACGGGCCCGACTCGATGATCGGCAGAATCGCCTCGACGATCCAGGGCAGCACGGATACGACCTTGTACGTCCTGACGGTTTACTTCGGTGCCGTAGGCGTACGGAAGGGACGATATGCGTTAAAGGTCGGTTTGTTTTCCGATCTGGTCGGTTTTGTGGCGGCCGTCGCCATCTGTTTGATTATTTTCGGTACGGCGGGGTAACAAGCAGGGGGATTCCGGGCTCGTCTGCGAAGCGGAGATTTCCGTTTCAGCGGCGGGCTTTTTTAGAGCTCTAGAATCAAAAATCCATCACCTCCCCGCGCTAACGTGCGGGTTTGCACGCGATAAGGACCTTCCGGACGTTACCGGACGGTTTCGCTTAATAGCTTTTTCAATAAAAAGTTTGCTGCCGGAAGGTTTCCCTCATCCACCCTGTCCCGGGCCGCATCCGCGCACCCCTTCCTTCCGCCTACATATAATAAGGTAGCACGAGAAGGCGAGGTGAGGCCGGATGCGGCCGACCGGCATTACGATTCATCATTCCGTTTGCTCCGCGATTAACGGAAAGGGGTACGACTTTTATATTACGCGCCGTGGAACGATTATCCCGGCATCCGAGGCGACCGATCCGGCGATGATTCATATTTGCGTAGAGGGGGACTTCTCCCGACCGGAGGAAGCGATGTCGGGACTGATGGAGGAACAGTTTTTCGTTTTGCAGAAGCTGGTGCTCCGACTCGCCGAAACGTTCGGGTTCGATCCGAACCATTCGCTGTCGCACAGCGACGTTTGTCCCGGCTCGTTTTTTCCATGGTCCGAGCTTGTGATTTCGCCAAAGGATGGTTATCATTAGGTTTGAGGTGACCATTATAATGGAACGATTGCAAAAAGTGCTGGCCCAAGCGGGCGTAGCATCGCGCCGGAAGTGCGAAGAGATCATTACGGCGGGTCGAGTGGAAGTGAACGACGAGACGGTAACGACGCTCGGGGTGAAGGTCGACCCCGCCGTCGATGTCATAAAAGTGGACGGGCGTCCGATCAACCGTCAGCAGATGACGTATTTGCTGTTCAACAAGCCGAAGGGCGTCATTACGAGCGCCTCCGATCCGGAAGGCCGCAAGGTCGTCAGCGATTACATACATGACGTGAAGGAACGGATCTATCCGGTCGGAAGGCTCGACTACGACAGCGAGGGCGTGCTGCTGCTGACCAACGACGGGGAGCTGGCCAACCTGCTCACCCATCCGAGGCATCATGTGGCGAAAACGTACCATGCGACCGTCAAAGGCGTGCCGCACGGAGACTCGCTGGACAAGCTGCGCCAGGGCATTCAGCTGGAGGACGGGATGACGGCGCCGGCGGAAGTCGAATATGTAGATATCAACCCCGACAAAAACGAGACGATCGTATCGATCACGATCCATGAAGGCCGGAACCGGCAAGTGCGCCGGATGTTCGAGGCGATTCATTTTCCGGTGGAACGGTTGAAGCGGGTTCAATTCGGGTCCATTCAGCTGGACGGATTGATGCGAGGGAAATACAGGAAGCTGACGAATGCGGAAGTGGAGGAGCTTCGCAGAACCGCTCTCCAGTCACATAATGTTCAAAAAGGGCGGCCATGACGCCCCTTTTTCAGCGTCAAGTTTCGCTATAATGTGAGTAGTTGGATTGACAATACGAAGCGAAGGTGATCCGCGATGAAACAACATAGGAGATGGATTCAGGCCATCATATTAACCGCGGTTCTACTGGTCGGCGGGTACACGATCGGGAGCAGCCTGTTCGCCGAGGACGAGATTCCGCGGGAAGGGAGCGCTGCTCCTGATTTTACGTTAACAGGGCTTGACGGCACATCGTACACGCTATCCGATTTCAAGGGTCAGCCGGTCGTGGTCAACTTTTGGGGGACCTGGTGCGAGCCGTGCGTTCGGGAAATGCCGGCGATCCAGCGGCAATACGACAAGTGGAAAGACAAAGGGCTCGTCGTGCTCGCTCTGAATCTGGATGAAAGCAAAGTGACGGTGCAAAGTTTCGTCCGTCAGTACAACATGACGTTTCCCGTCCTGTTCGACAAGGAGCTTCGTATGCGGGACCGCTATGCCGTTCGTTCGTATCCGACGACATTTTTCGTTGACTCGGCAGGAAAGATCGTGAAAATTGCCTCCATTGAGATGGACGACAATTTTATCGAACAGACGATCCAGCCGATGCTGAAGCAATAAAGGAGCGATAACCCCGTGATTGCGAACACAAAATGCGAGTGCGGTCACCAAAATCATGTGGGGACTGTCTTGTGCGAGGCGTGCGGGAAACCGCTGTTTGAGAACGGCGCCGACAATGAGCCGTTAGAGATGCGGTACGACGGAGTAGCGAGGCGTTCCCAGAAGGCGAATCCGTCGATTCTCGACAAAGTGTGGAATTTCTTCTCTTCGGTCAAGATTGCGATTTATTTGATCCTGGCCACCTTGCTCGGCTCGATGCTGGGCACGATTTACCCGCAGGAGAACACGTTCGTCAACGTCGACCCGGCGAAATATTACAAGAGTACGTACGGCTGGTCCGGCGATCTGTATTATAAGCTCGGATTGTCCGACACGTACGGCTCGTGGTGGTTTATCGCCCTGCTGGTGATGATCGGCACGTCGCTCGTCATATGCAGTCTCGACCGCGTGCTGCCGCTGTACCGTGCGCTTAGCAAGCAGCAGATCCGCAAACATCTGAGCTTCCTGCGCAGGCAAAAGGTCGTCTATGAAGGAACCGTCCCGATGGGAGAAGGGCAAGCCGCTTCCGATCCGGAGGCTTGGGTCGCCGGCAGCGCCGAGAAGCTGCGGAAGAAGGGCTACAAGGTGCATACCGACGGTTCGGCTCTGCTGGCCGAGAAGCACCGGTTCAGCCGATGGGGACCGTACGTCAACCATATCGGGCTGATTATTTTTTTACTGGCGCTGCTGATGAGAGGGCTTCCGGGCTGGCATTTGGATCAGTATTCCGAATTTCTCGAAGGCGAGCCTACCAAAATTCCGAAGACGAACTACTACTTAATGAACGAACAGTTCAACGTGTCGTTTTACGACGAGACGGAGATGACGGAATCGTTCCGCGAACAAGGCAAAATCGTCGCCAAACTGTACGAAACGAAAGCCATTTTGTACGAATGCGAAAGCAATTGTGACAGTCCGGACAAGCCGCCTCAGCTCAAGGAAGTGTCGAGGCAAAATATTACGGTCAACCATCCGTTATCCTACAAAGGTCTGCTCGTCTACCAGTTCGATTATGCGGAGACGCCCAAGCTGCTCGCCGTTAATCCGAAGCTCAAAAACAAACAGACCGGGGAATCGTACGGGCCTTTTGAAGTGAGGATGAAAAATCCCGCGTTGTCATACGAGGCCGGGCCGTACAAGCTGGAGCTGAAGGAGTATTTCCCCGACTTCTCCGTTAATGACAAAGGAATGCCGATTACCGTATCGAACGAACCGAATGCGCCGGCATTTTTGTTTATGATTACCGGGCCGCAACTGCCGGAGAGCGGACAGCCTTACTTCTATTTCCCGAAGGAAATCGATAAGGTGAAGTTCAGCCAGGACAAAATTAACGGCGCTTTCGCCGAAGCCTGGGACATCTCGGTTGACTCGATGGAAGACGTCGAGATTGCCGCCTACACCAGCTATTTGAATATTCGCAAAGACATTGCGCTGCCTTACATTTTTACGGGAGCAGCTATCTTCATGATCGGTGTCGTCATGGGCATCTATTGGCAGCACCGGCGCATCTGGCTCCGATTTGACGAAGGCAACCGGTTGACGCTCGGCGCACATACGAATAAAAACTGGTACGGGCTGCGCGGCGAAACGGCGGGAATGCTCAAACAGATGGGCATCGACGTCGAACCCAAGCAGCTGGCCAATGAGGTGAGCAAAGCTTAATATGGAAACTGTCAGCGGAACTTTTTTATTGATCGCCCTAATCTTGTACACCTTGTCGTTTTTCGGCTTCGTTATCGCGGTCACCGGGAAGAAGTGGAGCGAGCGCGACCCGGAAGGACATACGAAGCGATGGGGGAAGATCGGTCTAGCGACGACCATTACCGGATTTGCCGCTCAGCTGGTTTTCTTCATTACAAGATGGTATGCGGCCGGATATATTCCGACGAGCAACATGTTTGAATTCATGACCTTTTTGGCGATGATGATTGTACTTGCATTTATCATCGTCTATCTGATCTACCGTACAGCGATTCTCGGCATGTTCGCCATGCCGGTCGGCGTAATCATCCTCTCTTACGCGCTCGTATTTCCTCCGGATATTCAGCCGCTCATTCCGGCTCTGCAGAGCTACTGGCTGAAAATTCACGTGACGACAGCGGCGCTCGGAGAGGCGTTCTTCGCGGTCGGCTTTGCTGCCGGTCTGATGTACCTGATCCGTGTCATCAATTATTCCGGGCAGTCCAAGTCGGACCGCCGGGAGCGGCGGGGAGTCGAAATCGTCATCTTCGTCGTTTTGATGATCGTTTCGTTTATCGTCAGTGTGTATGTATTTAAAGGAATCAATTACGAAGCGTCCTTCATGCAGGAAGTAACGAAGGTCGACCAGACCGGCAAGGAATATGTCGAAACGAACAAGGTCGATTATGTGTTGCCTCCGATCGTGAAACCGTTCAACAGTACGACTGAGAGCATGCAGCCGTTCCTCGGCATGAAAGAACCGTTATTTACGGCGCCGTCCTGGATGAACGGGGTTAATGCGGGAAGGAAATTGAATACGTTCGTCTGGGCGCTGCTGGCCGGATTCATCGTATACATGCTGCTCCGGCTTATTCTCCGCAAGCAGATCGGTGCGGCGATTCATCCGGCCATGAGCGGAATGGATGCCGAAGATTTGGATGAGATCAGCTACAGGGCGATTGCGATCGGATTTCCGATCTTTACGCTGGGCGCGCTTATCTTCGCCATGATCTGGGCGCACGAGGCATGGGGCCGGTTCTGGGGCTGGGACCCGAAGGAAGTATGGGCTCTGATCACCTGGCTGTTTTATACCGCTTACTTGCATTTCCGTCTGTCCCGCGGATGGCAGGGTCGCAAATCAGCCTGGATGGCGGTTATCGGATTCGTCGTCGTGATGTTTACGCTGATCGGCGTCAATCTGATCATAGCCGGTCTTCATTCGTATGCAGGCGTGTAATGGTTTCAATCGATGCTCCCAAAGGAGAGTGAACGGTTCATGATGGATATGAAAGCGAGCATTCTGGTAGTTGACGATGAGGAGCGGATTCGCAGACTGCTGCGGATGTACCTGGAGAAGGAAGGGTACACGATCGACGAAGCGGAAGACGGGGAGACGGCGCTTGTGAAAGCGCTGGAGGGCGATTACGACCTGATCCTTCTGGACGTCATGCTGCCAGGCATCGACGGGACCGAGGTGTGCGCGAGACTGCGTCAAGTGAAAGCGACCCCTGTCATCATGCTGACGGCCAAAGGGGAAGAGGCCAACCGGGTGCAAGGCTTCGAGGTCGGAGCGGACGACTATGTCGTCAAGCCGTTCAGCCCGCGGGAAGTGATCTACCGGGTGAAGGCGATTCTGCGCCGTTCGTCCGCGACCGCTTATCTGGCCAAGGATGCGATTCATGCGAGCAACAACATCGTATTCCCGCATCTCGTCATCGAACATGACGCTCACCGCGTAACGGCGGGCGGACAAGAGGTGGCGCTGACGCCCAAGGAGTACGAGCTCCTTCACTACTTGGCGACTTCGCCGGACAAAGTGTTTTCGCGGGAAGATTTGTTAAAAGACGTTTGGAATTACGAATTTTTCGGCGATCTCCGCACCGTCGACACCCACGTCAAGCGGCTGCGTGAGAAGCTGAACAAAGTTTCGCCGGAGGCGGCCTCGATGATTACTACGGTCTGGGGCGTAGGCTACAAGCTCGAGGTGCCGAAATAAAGTGAAACTGTGGAAAAGCGTCGTCGGCAAGCTGTGGATGACCATTATCGGATTAGTCGCCGTTGTTCTTTTGATCAACGGCGTTTTTATGGGGCAGTTTCTCACTACCAACTTCGCCAACTCGAAGGATCAGGAACGAAGCCTTCAGAAGATGGCTTACAAAGTATCGGCCGACCTGTCGCTGCATCGCGAAGACATCCATTATATTACGGCGGTGGCGGAGCTGCTGGACGCCCAGGATGCGGCGGTGCTATCGTTAAATTCCAGGTTCGAGGAGAGCCTTCCGCCAGCTTCGGGCACCCAGGTTCCAAAGCTGCAGGCGTTCGACCTGTTCGGCAAAGATAAGCTGGAGCAGGTTTTGCAGGGAGGAACGTTTCCTTCCATTTATTACGATCCGCAGTCGGGCAAACGATTTTTGGCCGTAGCCGTCCCGCAGCGCGAGAAAAACACCGAGACGATTAACGGTGTCATCATTTTGTACCAAGCCCAAATCGCGCTCGATTATACGCAGGCGTATTTTCAAAATCTGTTCGTCATCGCCGGCGTAATCGGTTTTCTGCTGACGACACTGTTCGCCTTTTTCCTGTCGAGCCGAATTACGCAGCCGCTGCTGCAGATGAAGAAGGCGGCGGATTTCATTACGCTCGGCGAATACAAAAACCGGGTGCCGGTCACTTCCTCCGACGAGATCGGCGAGCTGGCCGTCGCCTTCAATCATATGACCGGCCGGCTGGACGAGACGATTCATGCGTTGAATCATCAGAAAGAGCATCTGTCGAGCGTGCTGCGAAGTATGACCGACGCCGTTATCACTCTGGATGCCGACGGCCGGCTGCTGCTGGCCAACCCGCAGGGCGAGAAGCTGGTGGCCGAATGGAGCGAGATCGGCTGGGATCAGGCCGGGAGAGATGAAGGAGCGACGGTTCCGCAGCCGCTTCAGCCGCTGTTCGAAGAAGTGGTTAAAGGCAACAAGGACATGATCTCCAATATTCACGTCCGCAACAACGTGTATTCCGTCGTTATGGCTCCCCTGTATTCGCCGGAGGGGTTAAGGGGAACGGTTGCGGTATTGCGGAATGTGACGGAGGAGCACCGGCTGGACAAGCTGCGCAAAGATTTCGTGGCGAATGTATCGCATGAGCTGCGGACGCCGCTGTCGATGCTGCAGGGTTACAGCGAAGCGCTGCTCGACGATATCGCGGCGACGCCGGAAGAACGCCGCGAGCTGGCGCAGGTCATTCATGACGAGTCGTTGCGGATGGGGCGGCTGGTCAAAGATTTGCTCGACCTCGCCCGGATGGAAGCGGGACATATCGAGCTCAGCTTCCGGGAGTTCGAGCTGGAGCCGCTGATCCAGCGGGTACACCGCAAGTTTTCAGCGTTGTGCAAAGACCGGGGCCTCGCCTTGAAGCTGGAGATGCCGGCGGAGCCGATCACGCTTTATCTCGCCGATGAAGACAGACTCGAACAAGTTTTGACGAATTTGCTCGACAATGCGGTGCGCCATACGCCTTCCGGCTCGTGGATCGCTATCTGCGTGTCCCGGGCAGGCGGTAGGAAGGACGAGATCGTGCAGATCGAGATCCAGGACGGAGGGCAAGGCATTCCGCGCGAAGATTTGCCTTACATTTTCGAGCGGTTTTACAAAGCCGACAAAGCGAGAACCCGCGGCCCTTCCGGCGGAACGGGACTCGGTCTCGCGATCGTCAAAAATATTGTGGATGCTCATCAGGGCACGATTTCTGCCGAAAGCGAGCTTGGAGAAGGCACGACTTTTACTATAAAACTGCCCAATAAGCACGTATAAGACGCACAAAAGGCTATCCTCGGTGAAGAGGATAGCCTTTTGTGCGTGAAGCGGTATGGATCGAACGGAGGCGAATCGTACCGAATCGGCGGACCCGACTTTCCGCGCTTTTCAGTAGAACGTGTTGAATGACCGCGACAAATCTTGTTGTACGTGAAACAATCACGAATATACGGCGATTATACGAGGCCGATCTCACGCACCCGTTTAATTTCGGGCAAGTTCGACAATTGCTCGAGAACGGTCTTCGGCGCCTTCTTGTCGATCGTCAGCACCATAATCGCCGAGCCGCCGATATCGGTACGTCCCACCTGCATCGTAGCGATGTTGACATCGTTGCTGCCGAGCAGCGTGCCGACGCGGCCGATGATTCCCGGTTTATCCGAGTGCGAGATAAGGAGCAGATGGCCTTCTGTAGGCACGTCGACCGGGTAAGGTCCAATCTGCACGATCCGTTCGCCGAACCCGGCCAGCAGCGTACCCGACACCCAGCGCTCCTCGTCTTTCGTCTTCATGCTGAGCGTGATCCGGTTTGTAAAACCTTTGGTTGCGGACGACTTCTGAATGACGATGTTGACGTCACGTTGTTTGGCCAGATGCATCGAGTTGACGGCGTTCACCTGCTCGGCCCCGAGGTGGTGGGACAAGATGCCCTTCAGCACGTAACGGGTGAGCGGATTCGTATCCAGATCCGCCAGCTCGCCGGAGTAGTTGATCGTAATCTCGCGTACGGCGCCTTCGGTCATCTGGGCGAGCGAGCTGCCGAGCTTCTCGCACAGCTTGAAGTAAGGCTGGATCTTATTCAGAAGTTCAGCCGGAATCGGCGGCATATTCACTGCGTTTTTGAACGGCTCGTTGCGCAAAATATTAATGACTTGCTCCGAAACGTCGATCGCTACATTTTCCTGCGCTTCGATCGTCGATGCGCCCAGGTGCGGAGTCACGATAATTTTAGGATGCTTCAGGAACGGATGGTCCGGATTCGGCGGCTCGTGCTCGAATACGTCGAACGCGGCGCCGGCCACGATCCCTTCGTCGATCGCTTCTACGAGGGCAAGCTCGTCGATGATGCCGCCGCGGGCGCAGTTCACGATACGCATCCCTTTTTTCATAACCTCGAATTGAGGTTTTGCGATCATATGATGAGTTTCTTTCGTCAGCGGCGTATGAACCGTCATGAAGTCGGCGCTGCGAACGATCTCGTCGACCGATGCCAGCTTAATGCCGAGCTTCTCGGCACGATCTTCCGTCATAAACGGATCGTACCCGAGGACGTTCATGCCGAAGGCGATCGCACGTTTGGCAACTTCCGTGCCGATGCGGCCGAGTCCGAGGACGCCGAACGTTTTGTTGCGGAGCTCGACGCCGACGAACGACTTGCGATCCCATTCGCCGGTTACGGTTTTCATATACGCTTGCGGGATATGGCGGGCGAGCGCCATCATCATTGCGAACGCATGCTCGCAAGTGGTAATCGTGTTGCCGTCAGGCGCATTGATCACGACGATACCAAGGCTGGTAGCGGCTTCCAGGTCGATGTTGTCGACGCCTACGCCGGCGCGCCCGATCACTTTCAGATTCGTCCCGGCTTCCATAATCCGGCGGGTTACCTTCGTCTGCGAACGAACGAGAAGCGCATCGAACTGGCCGATGATGGCCACGAGCTCGTCCTCGCTTAGTCCGGTATTCTTTACTACTTCAACATCGCTTGCGTCCGTCAACTGCTGCAGTCCCATATCGCTGATCGGATCGGATACTAACACCTTGTACATGTTCAGGTTCCTCCCTCTGTCTGCTTGCAAATAATGATGCAGGAAATGCAAAAAACTCCCGTCCACATACGGAAACCGTATATAGGGACGAGAGTCTGGTTCGCGGTGCCACCCTAATTCGCCGGACGCTCACGCGCCCAGCCTTGCTTGGTCGATTGACCTGGATTGATAACGGGGTCCGGCCCGGCTGCGCTTCGTTACGGCTCATTTCGCGCATCGACTCGGGAGTGGATCACATCACGACCGCCACCGGTTCGCAGCGGCCACCGGCTTTCTGAAGGGATCGTAGATGCTATTCTCCGTCATTGTCGTTCCATCATTTCATTGCTCCTAATGTATCACGACCGCCTGAGAGTGTCAATCATTTAGAGACATATTTGTGACGAGAGGGGCAGGCCGACATAAAATAGACACAACTGGCAAACAGGGTTTTCACCGCCCGATCCCTTGAACTTGCCGGTGTTTTTCGTTATCTTCTAGTAGAGACAATCCGTGCGGGCAGACGAACTGCCAGATCGCGATTGACCTGGCAGCGGAAGGGTGGAACCGGTCTTATTTGTTTTCGTAAAAGAATGGAAGCTGGGGCATCGTCTCGCCGCCGTACCATCTATCCTTGCGGGACAAGAAGTCGCCTTTGCGTGCCGCATTCGTATCGCCGAGCAGATCGACGATCGACTGGACGTCGCTTAGGTTCAGCTTCTTGACCTGACCGCTTGAGATCATCTCATCAATCCGTACCGTAAGATCCTGCGGATACAACGGCATGAAACGGATATCTTTCCACAAGATCGAGGATATGTAGCTGTTCTTCACGTTCAGGCTCATCTGCAACCAGTCCTGCGGAGTGAGGGCCGGCTGATCGAGCAGCGAGACCCCTTTCACCTGCTTATCGACGGTTTCGTTCCATTTGACGATGGCTGTATAGTATTGCTGCTGGCCTTGCAGCGAAAATTTCTTCGCTTCCCGGATGAAGGCATCCTTATCGAGCTCGGTAAGCAGCACGCTCGGGTGCATCGAATTCGCCTTGGATTGAAATTTCTTCGCGCTGTCGGCGAACAGCTTCAGCCCTTTCATCAGGTTCTGATGAGCTTCGCCGAGCAGAGGGGACGTCTCGGATGTCGTCGATTTGGCGATTTCGCCGTATTTATCGTCGGCCGCCTTGGCCAGTTCCTTCATGACCGCGGAGGCGTCCACCGAAGACTGATCGAGCTCTTTCAACTGATCGAACCAGCGGTTCGTAAATTCGCGATAAGGGGAGTAGATCGTATGATAAAACGATACGAGATGCTGCTGATCGTACGCTCCGGGTTTCTTGGAGGCTTCCTCCTGACCCGCCAGGAGCGAGGCGAACCGGGCTTCGGCACGGCTGGTTCCGATATTGACGCCGAAGAAGAAGGCGCCTGAGACGCAAACAAGTAAAAAGACGATTAAAAGCGATAAAATGTAGTCCGAGCGGTTAAGACGCTTATTCATGTCACGAC
Source organism: Paenibacillus sp. GYB004 (assembly GCF_036577605.1). NCBI lineage: Bacteria > Bacillati > Bacillota > Bacilli > Caryophanales > Paenibacillaceae > Paenibacillus > Paenibacillus sp. GYB004. The sequence goes on along the minus strand of NZ_JARBDB010000008.1, from coordinate 257,325 downwards.
TCCTTGTCCAGTTTCCTCCCTAAAGTATAGGGGAAAGTACCCAAATTGTGAACTGCATAGGCCGGAGGAACTATGAAAAAAATAAACTTCAGAAACATCCGCATCCGCAAAGTCGATCCCAGCGAATTGGACGACCGGATGCTCCTGGTCAATTTGTATATCACCCAAGCCATTACTCTCTTTATCGGCATATTGATCATTTTTTTTCAGTCCCAGACGCTTTTTCAGGTGATGAAATTTCCGGGCGGCATCTCGGTGCTGGGATGGGGTGCGGTTTTTGCCGCAGCGGTGCTCGTATTTGACTGGCTGATCGCCAGATGGGTGCCCGAGGAAGTGACCGACGACGGGGGAATTAACAAAAAACTGTTCGGCAACCGGCCTTTGTGGCATATCGGCGTTATATCGCTTATTGTCGCCATTTGCGAGGAATTGCTCTTCCGCGGAGCGATTCAGCATGCCTTCGGCCCTTACTGGACCAGCATCCTGTTCGCAGCGATCCATGTCCGTTACTTGCGTCATTGGCTGATGACGGGGATGGTTTTTCTGATCAGCTACGGTCTGGGCCATTTGTACCTGTTTACCGGATCGCTCTGGGCTCCGATCGCTGCGCATTTTATAATCGATTTTGTGATGGGATGCATCATACGTTATCGGAAGGATGAGGTAGATGGAGAACGCTAAATCTTCAAACGACACGACGCACTCGCTTCCTGATGAAGACGACATGCGGCTTCCGCCCAGACGCGTGATCCATTCGTCGGACAACGCCAAAGCGACGAAAATATTTCAGGCCAGTCTGGTCATCCTGTTAATTTTATTGACAATCGGCATCATTTTCTGGTATCAGATGTACGGCCAATAAGACGAATATTCCAAATTATACGAAAACCTTCAAGCTCCGTCCGGACGGAATTTGAAGGTTTTTTCCAAATGCGTATTGCCGCATACATGACCTACGGCTCCAGTCCGGTATTGATCTGTCCCGGATCGACAAACGAGTAACCCCGTTCCTCCAGCTTGGTTAAAAGATCGTCAAGCGCATCGGCCGTCCAAGGCAGCTCGTGCATCAGGATGTTGCTTCCCGGATGCAGCTGTTCCAAAACCCGCTTAATGACGCCTTCGGGCTTCTGGTTCGTGGAGAGCCAATCTTCCGAGCCGTTGGACCACGTCATGAACAGCATATTTTCCTTGGCGGCCTGTTTTTTGACGTAATCGTTCGCGGAACCGAACGGCGGGCGGAAAAACGCAGGGGCCGTCCCGATCGTCTCTTTTACGATGCGCTGAACGTCTCCGATCTGGCTGTTCACCCGTTCCTCCGGTTCTTTTTTCAAATCGATATGATCCCACGAATGATTGCCGATCGTTTGCCCTCTTTGGTGAATCAGCTTCAACAGCTCCGGATTTTTCTGCACCCGGTAACCGTTGACGAAAAATATCGCTTTGGCGTGATGGTTGTCCAGCGCGCCCAGCAGCTTCTCCAACTGATCTTTGTCCTTCGGCCCGTCGTCGAATGTCAGCAGGACGACCTTTTTGTTGCTGTCAGGGCCTATCGGCACGATATCGTAATTTTTGTTCATCTTATACGTTTTGCTGACGGCGTCGGGAGCTGGTACGACAGAAGTATCCGCTTCCCCGGCCGGCTCGCCTGGAGACGGTTCGGCCGCCGGGGGAATAGACGCAGGTTCATTCGCCGGCATCCCCGTCCGGTCCTCCGTTACTGTGCCATCTGCCGAAAGAGCAGGCGAGGGCGGTTGTTCCGGACCGGGCGCCTGCCGGCAAGCGGCCGTGGACAGCAGAAGCGCGGACAAGGCCGCAATCAGCAGTGGTTTGCTCCAGATTCGTATCGTCATGGTGCGTATCGACTCCCTGTTTTGGATTGTGCAGCATAACGCTGCCCGTCAAGCCTTCCTGAGACAATATGGACAAGCCCGGCCGAATGTCGAATACAGATGTACTGACTTATTGTACCATAGCGGATTCGTTCCTAAACGGAGCGGTCTTCCTATTTTTTCACGGATGCCGGCGAAGCGGTTCGGACAACCTATAAACGATTCTTCATCACAACAACGGGAGGGACAGCAATGAGAATGGGCGCATTCCTGCTGGGCGGCGTAGTCGGGGCAGCAGCCGTCGTTTATTATATGCGGGGCAAACATATGCCGTTTGCCGGTCTTACGAGCCAGACGAGCGACATGTTCAGCAAACCGACCTCGTCCAAGCCGGTTAAATTTGCCTCAAGCAGCAGTCATTCGGATAAGTTTTCGTCTTCGTCCAATTCCAGCCGCAGCGAGTCGGGTCTCGGTCAGGTCGAGGAACTGATCGCGCAAGATGTGGCCGTAAAAAGCCAAGTGGACGAAATTCTGAACAAATCCGAGAGCAGCTACATGACCCAATAACACTTTCGGACAGGCAGGCACATCGCTTTTATAAATTAAAGCAAACAGAAGAAAAGTCCGGCGTCCCAGAGGGAGCCGGATTTTTCACTATATTCGGTTTACCGGATGGAACTGTAAGCGCTTCTTTCCAATATACATAAGAAAACTTCTATTCAGGGCGATGAAAAGTGTGAAAAACGGGGTTATTTTACTCCGTCTCCGACTATATTGATAGTAGCCGAAAACGGCTTCCAGCAAGCCCGGAACGATTGCATAAAGCCAACTTTATAGTGCATCCTCCTTGAAAACATGGTAACATGATGATACAAGCCAGCATTCGAGGTTCACCATTCGTTGCAAGGCGTCATACTCTGTTATCACAGAAGTGGAAGTGGGAGTGGAAGGGGAGGTCCTGTCATGAAAATTGAGCGCTTGAGTTTAGATAAGATTAGGATTTTCCTGACATTCGACGATCTGACGGAACGCGGCATACAGAAGGAAGATATGTGGCGCGAAATTCCGAAAGTCCATGAACTGTTTAGCGAAATGATGGAGCAAGCCTATACGGAACTCGGATTCGACGCTTCAGGCCCTCTGGCCGTAGAAGTATTTCAGCTGCCCGCTCAGGGCATGGTCGTCATCGTGACCCGGGGCAAGGTACAAAGCACCGATGCGGTCGACGAGGAAGAGGCTGAAGAGGTATACGAGATGGAAGTGACGCTTGAGCAGAGCGACGTGATCTCGTATGCGTTTCACGATTTCGAGCACTTGTTGAAGGCGTCTCATATAGCATTTGGAATAGGGATTACCGACGGTGCCCTCTACCACTATAAAGATAAGTATATCCTGCAAATTCTTCCGAGCGAATCGGATGAGTCGCGCGATCAGGCGCTTATCGCCATATTATCCGAATTCGGCGAAGCGACTTCGGTCACGACGGCAGTTCTGGACGAATACGGCAAACGAATCATTGCCGAGTCCGCGGTAAAGAGTCTGTGTGAACATTTCCGCCAATGAGACGACCGGATGCACAAGACGAGTTTCGTGACGCTGCCCCGGCTTCGGATAGAGCATCTTCAAAAACGGATGTTTTTGCGGATGCTTTTTCCCGTGTTCACGAAAATCGAATGGAAAGGAGGGACGCCGTATGGAATGGTTGGCGGTCATCACAGCTGCCGTAGCACCGGGCATCGCTTTGCTCGTTTATTTTTATTTGAAGGATTTATACCACTCGGAGCCGATTCATATGGTCGTACGCGTATTTTTGTACGGCGTCCTGCTCGTTTTTCCGACCATGGTCATTCAGAGAGCCATCGTCCTCGGCATAGGCGAGAATTCGTTTATTTTCGCATTTGGCATCACGGGTTTCGTCGAGGAATTTATCAAATGGTTTATCGTATATTACGCGATTTACAAGCATACCGTATTCGACGAACCGTATGACGGCATCGTGTACGCGGTATCCGTATCGCTCGGTTTTGCCACGCTCGAAAATGTCATCTATGCGCTGCTTAATCCGTTCTCGTTCTCGACACTTTTGTTCCGCGCGTTTCTTCCCGTATCGGGCCATGCGCTGTTTGCGGTCGTGATGGGGTATTATATCGGGAAGGCGAAGTTTGGAGACCCCTCCCAGGAGAGGCTGCTGCTGTTCAAGTCGCTGGCGTATCCGATCTTTTGGCACGGGTTGTTCGATTATATTTTGCTTCAGGTTAAGACCAATTGGATCTGGTTCATTTTGCCGTTAATGATCTATTTGTGGATTCAAGGCATGGGGCGGGTTAACCGGGCGAACGCCAAATCCCCGTTTCGCGCCGTGCGCCGGGAAGAAGAGATTAATTTGTAAAAGATTGGGTATACTGAAGATAGAGCTAATTTGCTATCGGAGGTTCCCATGAACGGTACGCGAGTAAAGGTAACGATTCGCTGCAGGCTTTGCGGAGAGCGGTTCGTGTTGCGCGGCAAAAAGGAGAAGGAACGGATCGAGACCGGATTTAAGCAATGTTTGTGCAGCAACAACAGCGATTTCGATATCGATACGGAGTAGAGGCGCCCTTGCCAATGCCTGACGGGGCGTCTTTTTTTTGCCGATTATTCCACAACCGGATGCATAAAGCGTTCTCCTTCAACGAAAACTAATCTCAGTTTTGGTAAAGGAAAGGAGCCGACAAAGCATGTATAGAAGGCTGAGCGCCGTTATGTTCCCGATCATGACCCTGCTGCTGATCGGAGCGGTTGTATGGGGATACCAGGTGAACCAGGAGAAAAACTCGATTCTCATTAAAGCGGAAAATCAATACCAGCGTGCGTTTCACGATTTATCGTTCCACCTAGACAAGCTGCATACGGAGCTGGGCAATACGCTGGCACTCAACACAACCTCCGAAGCGTCGCAGCGCAAAGGTCTTGTCAACGTATGGCGGCTGACCAGCCAGGCGCAGAGTGAAATCAACCAACTGCCGCTGACGCTGCTGCCGTTTAATAAGACCGAAGAATTTCTAAGCAACATGTCCAACTTCTCGTACCGGGCGGCGGTGCGCAACTTGACGAACGAACCGTTGAACGACGATGAGATGAAAACTTTAACGGCGCTGTACGAGCATTCCAAGCAAATTACAACCGACCTCCGCGACGTGCAGTCGAAAGTTATCGCCAACAGCCTGCGCTGGATGGATGTGGAGGTGGCGCTTGCTACAGAGGCGAAAGCGCTGGACAACACGATCATCGACGGCTTCCAGACGGTCGACAAAAAAGTAAGCGAATATGAGGAAGTCAACTGGGGCCCGTCGATGGCGGCGATGTTCGAGAAGCGGACCTACTCAGCGCTTGCCGGAAACGATATGACCGCGGAAGATGTGAAGCAAAAAGCGGTTCAATTTATGAGCGGACATACGTTAAACGATATTAACGTCGTCGAGAACGGTGCGGGAACCGAATACAGCTCTTTCAGCTTGTCGGCCAAAAACGAGAACGGTACCGATGTGTCGATGGACTTCGCCAAAAAGGGCGGGGGACTGATCTGGTTCATGGCGCCCCGTGACGTAGCCGAAACGAAGCTGGGACCGGAGCAAGCCCGGGATGCGGCGCAATCGTTTCTTGATTCTCACGACTATCCGGATATGACCGCAATCAACTATGACACCTATCAAAATGTGGCGAACCTGACGTTTGCGGCCAAGCAGGGGGACGTTACGATTTTCCCGGACAAGCTCACTGTTATGGTAGCGCTCGACAACGGCGAAGTGACGGGCATGCAGGCGAATGATTATTTGTTTGAGCACAGGAAGCGCGACATAAAGCCGCCGGCCTTGACGCTCGAGCAAGCGAAACAATCGTTGAATCCGAATTATGTCGTCGAAGACCAGTCGCTTGCGCTGATTAAAAACGACATCGATAAAGAAGTGTTGTGTTATCAGTTCACCGGCCGCGTCAACGGCTCCATCTACCGGATCTACATTAATGCGGATACCGGTTCCGAGGAGAAGGTCGAGCAGTTGAAGCAGGCGGACGCGAATGTCGCAACCTGAACGCGAACCAAGAGCAGACACCGAGGAGAAGGCCGCTTGACGGCTTTCTCTTTTTTGCACTATGATGATTACTGCTGTAAGAGCTGGAGCCGGTGCGCATGTTGCCGGATTGTCGGCTTTCGTCGATTAATGAACATTATTTCTTGTAATTGTTCGGTGTCTCCATGTTATAATAGGACTAATTGATATTATAATGGGTATAAAGAACTACACATGGTTGGGAGGTCCTGAATTTGCTTCCGAAAGTGAACCAGATTTTATATTTACAGGTAAATTCCATCGACCCTGAAGAAGCCATGCAAGAATACAAGTCGCGGATTGCCGATATGACTCCGAATTACATATCGCTTGAAGTTCCTATACATGCTACGACCGGCAAGCTGAAACGATTGTATGCGGGCGACCAGATCAACGCTTATTTTATGACGGAAGGCGGGGTCAAAAACTACTTTAATACCGTCGTGCTCGGATTCAAGGAAGAAGTGATCCGGCTCATTCTGATCAAAGCCCCCGAGGAAGAGCAGATTACGAAAGTGCAGCGACGCAATTTCCTGCGGGTTCCGGCCGAGCTTGAACTGGCTGTCAAGCTGAACGATCAGCTGATGTTTACGGCTTTCACCGATGACGTTGGCGGCGGAGGCGTCTCCTTTCTGTGCGATAGCCGGGTTCCGGTCAAACGGGGCGATATGGTGGGCTGCTGGCTGCTGCTTCCGCTTCGCAACGGGCAGATCGAGCATGCTGGCTTCAAAGGCGAGATCGTCCGAATCAAAACGCTGGAGAACGGCAAACTGATCATAATGGTGCAGTATACGGAAATAGCGGACAGCGAGCGGCAGCGCATCATCCGGTACTGCTTCGAGCGGCAGCTCGATGTCCGCAAAAGATAACTTCAGGCGCGGCTGCATAAAAGAGGGAGCTGTTGGACACACTTCAAGACGTCAGATCCGAATGAGCCGATTGCGACATGGTGTCGCCAACGGACTTAACAGGAAGGTGCCGGAGTATGATCAGCCGCAGCGAATCGCGCAAGCGGAAGGCAGAAGCTCAGGAACGGGACGTTACGGAATACGAGACCGTTTTCATCGAAGTGTCGAACCGGATCGAACGGCTGTTGCGCATAGCGGTATGGACAGGCTTGGCGGCGCTGCTGCTCGCGCAGCTTCTGCTGTTGTCTCCGGCGGTGCGCAAATGGGCGGTCAAGGTAGAGAAGCTGGAGGGCGTTCCTTTCGAGCGGAGCTATGGCCGCAATTCCGGATCTTGAAAGATTCCCGCTCGGGGCCGCCGGGGCGTAGTTAAGGGGCCGGAGCGTGCATCTAACTTTGCAACGTCGGATCAGCTATGGTATAATTTACAATGGATGCAGGCGCGGCCTGCTTTTTTTCACTCCCTTCACGATCGACCCGCAAAGGATACAAGGAGGACGCTTTCCGTTGGACAAATTCAATATTGCGATCGACGGTCCCGCAGGCGCAGGGAAGAGCACCGTTGCACGTCTCGTAGCAAAGGAGCTCGGCTTTATTTATATCGATACGGGAGCGATGTACCGTGCCGTTACCTGGAAAGCGCTTCAGTCGGGCATTACGGCGGAAGACCGGGAACAGCTTGTGGAGATAGCATCGAAACTGCGGATCGAGCTGCTTCCGGGCGAGCATGGCCAGCAGGTGCTGCTGGACGGAAGCGATGTGACCGGCCTTATTCGTTCTCCTGAGGTCAATCAGAACGTATCGGCGGTATCGGCAATCCCGGAGATCCGGACGCTTCTCGTAGCCAAGCAGCAGGAGATGGCGGAGGCGGAAGGAGTCGTGATGGACGGCCGCGATATCGGCACGCACGTGCTGCCTGACGCCAAAGTTAAAATATTTCTGACTGCCAGCGTGAAGGAAAGAGCGGAGCGCCGCTACTTGGAGATGAAAGCCAGGAACGAAGACGTATCGCTCGAGAAGCTGGAGCGGGAGATCGCCGAAAGGGACAGAATGGACGAGCAGCGCGAAGTATCGCCGCTTGTGCGCGCCCGTGACGCGGTCCTGCTCGACACGACCGGTATTGCTATACCACAAGTCGTGGAACGGATATTGGAGCTTACTAAATCGGCCGAAGGCAAGGGGACCCGATAATATGCAGTTGTACCGATTCGGCAGATTCGTATGCCGCGTCTTTTTCAACACGTTCTTCCGGCTGGAAGTTTCGGGCACGGAGAACGTGCCGGAGCAAGGGGCGGTCATACTGGCCTCCAACCATATAAGTACGCTTGATCCTCCGCTCGTCGGCACCCCTCTTAAGCGGGTCGTCCGTTTTATGGCGAAGGAGGAACTGTTTAAAGTTCCGGTGCTGGGTACTATTATCCGCAATGTCGGCGCTTTTCCGGTCAAACGGGGCGGCGTCAGCAAGGAGTCGATCCGGCACGCCCTGCAGCTGCTTAAAGAAGGCGGCGTAATGGGGATTTTTCCCGAAGGAACCCGGGGCGGCGGTATGGGCAAGAAAGGTGCCGCCAGTCTGGCGCTGCGTTCCGGCGCGGTTGTGATTCCGGTGGGTATTATTGGAAATTATAAGATGTTCAGCAAAATAAAAATTGTGTACGGAAAGCCGGTCGACTTGTCCGCTTACCGGGAATCGACCAGTTCGGATTCGCTCGAACAGGCTACCGAGCATATTATGTCTTCCATACGGGAGCTGCTAACCGCTCGGAAGTGAGCGTGCGGCGCTTCAAAATGACTCGCACGTTGCTTCGGGCGTATGGAAATGGTATCTTGGAATTATACTAAAGTTATGGTTTGATGATCAGTTTGTGGTTGTCAGTCGAGGAGGGTATTCAAATGTCAGAAGAGATCAACGTACAAGAAAATGCAGAAAACGTCAGCCAGGATATGTCAAGCGTAGTGGCCTACAAGAAAGGCGACGTCGTTAAAGGCAAAATCGTAAAAATTGAAGATAATCAGGCAATCGTCGATATCGGTTATAAATACGATGGCGTCGTTCCTCTGAAAGAGCTGTCCAACGTCGCTTTGGACAACGCCGCTGAAGCGGTGGAAGTCGGACAGGAAATCGAACTGAAAGTGCTGAGCCTGGACGACGGCAAAGAGAAGCTGCTTCTGTCCAAGCGCGCCGTAGACAGCGAGCAATCGTGGACTGACCTGCAGTCCAAGCTGGATCAGGGCACGGTTATCGAAGCACAGGTGAAGGAAGTTGTCAAAGGCGGTCTTGTCGTTGACGTAGGCCTTCGCGGATTCGTACCGGCTTCGATGGTAGAGCGCCACTTTGTAGAAGATTTCTCCGACTACAAAGGACGCACGCTTCGCCTGAAAGTGAAAGAACTGGATCGCGAGAAAAACAAAGTCGTCCTGTCCCAAAAAGACGTATTGGACGAAGAGTTCGAAACAAACAAGAAAAAATTGATGGGCGAACTGCAAGTTGGCCAACAGCTGGACGGAACGGTTCAACGCCTGACTCAATTCGGCGCATTCGTAGACATCGGCGGCATCGATGGTCTCGTTCATATTTCCGAGATGGCCTGGCATCATGTCCAGCAGCCTTCCGAAGTCGTAGCGGAAGGCGACAAGGTGAAGGTTCAGATCTTGAAGCTGGACCCGGAGAACGACCGGATCAGCCTCAGTATTCGCGCAACCCAGCCGGGTCCTTGGCAGCAAGCTGCCGATAAGTTCCAGACCGGCGAGATCGTTACAGGCACCGTCAAACGTCTTGTCGGCTTCGGCGCATTCGTTGAAATCGCTCCGGGCGTCGAAGGTCTCGTTCATATTTCGCAAATTGCCCACCGCCATATCGGCACTCCACATGAAGTGTTGAAGGAAGGGCAAGAAGTGAATGTGAAAGTACTGGATTTCAATCCAGCCGAGAAACGCGTTTCCCTCAGCATCAAAGAAACGGAAGAAGCTCCGGAAGCGCCTGCTAAGCCGGAACGCGAGCGCAAAGGCGATCGCGGCGGTTCCCGCGGCAGCAACCATAACGAACCGATTCCTCCTAGAGAAAGCCTCAACATGACGCTGGGCGAGCGTTTCGGCGACAAGTTGAGCAAGTTCAAGTAAGACCTGCAAAACCTGAATGAAATGACAAACGGCTTCTTCACAGAGGCCGTTTTTTTGTTTTTCTGCGTCAAAATCAGCCTCTTCATGGCGGGGGTCTTCGTTTGCGAATAACTTATTAAAAAGGGTGAACTCTACAAATACTAAACAGACGCGAGCTGCTGTATGAAGGTTTGGCAACGCGGCACCGAGCAGACGAAAGGAAGCGTTTTTTCGTAAGGCGAGCATTGGAGACGGGGGAAGATGCGGCATGAATGCAGGCTTTCTGAGCTGGATTCTTATTTTGGTAACGTTTATTTTGCTGGCGAGCGGCTGGAAAACCTTCCTGCTTCGGGGCGTGTCCGACCGGGCCATCCTGACTTTTTTTGCAGCCTGGTGTGTGGCGGGCCGATTCGATGTATTCATGGGAAAAGGCTGGGCGGTGAACGGGGTGATCGTGCCGCTGCTGATTCTCATTGGAGCCGCTTTGCGGAGGCAGCGTTCGTTTCTGGGCGGGCTGCACGGCTTGTCGTTCGGCCTGTTCCTTGCATCGGTTTATTATTTGCTTAAGCATATGGGCGACATCGACCCTTTTTTCCTTCCCAGCCGTGTCACATTCGGAGCGGCGTTGATTTTGGCGCTTCTAGCTGCGATACTTGTCCGCAGACCGGCGGATCAGATCGCATGCCTCAGCTTTGCCCTGCTGTGCGGAAGCGCCTTGTACGGATATGTTCACAAAGGACAAGCCGCTATGCCTTTTGCAGGACTTCCTTTCCAGGACGAATGGTGGCTGGCTGTCGGTTCCGCACGGTTGATGTCGTCTGCTGCCGAGACGGTCGTCGGCTCCGTCCGCGAAGTATCCAAAAGCTTGGCGGACCGCTGGAGGGAAACTAGAAAATAGAAAGGCTGCCAATATGCAAAAAGGAATTGCGGCATATCCTGCGTCAAGAGCAACTTCACTTTGTTGGGTGAATTTGTTATGATGGTTATCGTGAGTAATTTAGGGATTAGGGAGTTGAAGCTGCATGGCACGTCCCATCGTGGCGATCGTAGGCCGTCCGAACGTCGGCAAATCGACAATCTTTAATAAGATTATCGGAGACCGGCTCGCGATCGTGGAAGATAAACCCGGCGTAACCAGGGACCGGATATACGGGGTCGGGGAATGGATGGGCAGATCGTTCAGCGTCATCGACACCGGCGGAATTGAAGTGTACGGAGAGGACGAGATTTTGAAGTCGGTCCGTATGCAGGCGGAGCTTGCCATCGAGGAAGCGGACGCCATCATTTTCATGGTAGATGCCAAAGCAGGCATTACGCCGTCGGACACGGAAGTGGCGCAGATGTTGTACCGCGCGCAAAAACCGGTCATATTGGCCGTTAATAAAGTGGACAACATGAAACGGCAGGATGATATTTACGAGTTTTATTCGCTCGGATTCGGAGACCCGATCGGCATATCGGGGGCACACGGCATCGGTATCGGAGATATGCTGGAGGCTGTGATGAACATCCTTCCCGAACAAGATGACGAGGAGTACGGTGAGGATACGATTCGTGTTGCCGTCATCGGCAGACCGAACGTCGGTAAATCATCGCTCGTCAACGCGATTCTGGGCGAAGAGCGCGTGATTGTAAGCGATCAGGCCGGAACGACGCGGGATGCGATCGACACGCCTTTCGAGAAGGACGGACAGAAGTTCGTGCTGATCGATACGGCGGGGATGCGCAAGCGCGGCAAAGTGTACGAATCGACGGAAAAGTACAGCGTCATGAGAGCGATGCACGCGATCGAGCGGGCGGACGTTGTGCTTGTCGTCATTAACGGCGAAGAAGGCATTATCGAGCAGGACAAGCATATCGCCGGATATGCGCATGAAGCCGGAAAGGCCGCGATTTTCGTAGTCAACAAGTGGGACATCGTCGACAAGGACGACAAGACGATGCAGCAGTTTACGGAAAAAATACGCGACCACTTCCTGTTTATGACATATGCGCCGGTCGTATTCGTGTCCGCCAAAACCAAGCAGAAGCTGCACCGCCTGCTGCCGGTCGTGATCGATGTAAGCGAACAGCATTCGATGCGGGTACAGACGCATCTGCTGAACGATGTCGTCTCCGACGCGGTAGCGTTTAATCCTCCTCCGACCGACAAGGGCAGACGGCTGCGCATTAATTACGCTACGCAAGTATCGGTCAAGCCGCCGACCATCCTACTGTTCGTCAATGATCCGGAGTTGATGCATTTCTCGTATGAACGGTATTTGGAGAATCGCATCCGCGCGGCCTTCAGTTTTGAAGGTACGCCGATCCGATTATTTACGCGCAAGAAGACGGACGACGAGTAGGGACCTGCGAAATAGTGTCCCTGCTTTTGGCTGCGAACGTTTGTCCGCCCTGTCAAGCTGTTCGCCCAGGCGGGCTGTAATTTCGCAGGCACGGAGCAGAGTCCGAATAGTTAGAGCGGGCAGACTCGCTCGAATCGGGGTTCATGAGGGAGAGATTGGTTGGTGCACACGTTTGTTCCGGTAATCGTAGCTTATTTGCTCGGCTCGATCAGCTTTAGTTTTTTGTACGGAAAATGGTTTAAAGGAATCGATATCCGCAAGCATGGAAGCGGCAACGCGGGCGCTACCAATACGCTGCGCGTCATCGGCGTCGGGCCGGCCATCGCTGTTCTGCTGCTGGATGCGGCTAAGGGCATCGGGGCGGTCTGGATCGGCAAATGGCTGGGAGCTGGCTCCGATGTATCCTATATCCCGATATTAGCCGGCTTGGCGGCAATCGCAGGACATAACTGGCCGATTTATTTCGGATTCAAAGGCGGCAAAGGAATTGCCACTACGATCGGTGTCGCCGCTACGCTGTGCTTTATCCCGGCGCTTATTACAGGGATAGCCGCTATTTTACTGATCGCTGCAACTCGTTATGTCTCCTTGGGCTCGCTGGTGTTTACCGGCCTGATGCCTGTTCTCGTCTGGCTTATGGACTATCCGGTCGACGTGTTCTGGGGGATTTTGTTAATCGCTATATTCGCTTTCGTTCGTCACCGGACCAATATTGTGAAGCTGGTGAAAGGCAAGGAAAGCAAGATCGGACAAAAAGCAAGCGGAACGGCCGCAGGAAAGGGGAAAGCCGGATGAGTCTGCGCAGGGCGGCGGTTCTCGTCGCAGGAAGTATGGGAACGGCGCTGGCCTCTCTACTGGCGGACAATGAATACGACGTAACGGTATGGACGAGAAAAGAAGAGCAGGCCGAGCAGATGAACCGGGAGCGGAAAAACCGGAAGTATACGGGAGATTTCGGGCTTTCGGAGCGCATCACGGCTACCGCTTCGATGGAGACAGCGCTCACCGGCGCGACAGCAGTTATTTTCGCCGCCCCGTCTCATGCTACGCGGGAGGTCGCTCGTCTGGCGCGGCCGTTTCTCGATTCGGACGCGATCGTCATCCATGCGACGAAAGGGTTTGAACCCGAGACGATGAAGCGGATGACGAAGGTTCTCGCCGAGGAGCTGACGCAAATCGATCCGGGACGTCTGGTGGTAATGTCCGGTCCTTGTCACGCCGAGGAGCTGATTCAGCGCTCGCCGACTACCGTCGTCGTGGCCGCCGATCAGCTGGAGGCCGCTCAGCGCGCGCAGGATGTTCTCATTAGCCCGTATTTTCGGGTGTATACGAATCCGGACGTTACAGGTGTCGAACTCGGAGGCGCCCTGAAAAATATTATCGCGCTCGGAGCCGGCATGTCGGACGGACTCGGGTTCGGCGACAACGCCAAAGCCGCTTTGCTCACAAGAGGGCTGGCCGAGATCGCCAGACTGGGCGTCGCTTTGGGCGGTAATGCCCTTACGTTTGCCGGGCTGGCCGGCGTAGGGGATCTGGTCGTAACGTGCACCAGCAAGCACAGCCGGAACTGGCGTGCCGGCTATATGCTCGGACAAGGCAAGCCGCTGCATGAAGTGCTGGAGACGATGGGGATGGTCGTAGAAGGCGTCAAAACGACGAAGGCGACCTACTCCTTATCGCAGCAATATGAAGTGTCGATGCCGATCACCGAGCAGCTGCACGAGGTGCTGTTTGCCGGCGTAGAGCCGCAAATCGCCGTCGGCCGACTGATGGGACGTCTGCGCACCCATGAGATCGAAGATATCGCCCTGGAATCGGCGGAGAAATGGACGCTCTAATCGTTGCGTCCCGCCTACACGCTCTAGCCTCCGGCCTCATACAATACGGTAAGTCACCGTTTAAGGAGGTCAGGCATGAGCGGGAAAAATATTTCCAAGGACGTTCTGAACACCGTCAACAAAAAGACCGGCAAATCCGTCTCGGAAAAGGACATCTACAAGCTGGCGAGCGGAGTGAAGCCGTCCACGATGCAGAATGAAAAGCAGCTTCGGCAGCTGATCAAGCAAGTTTCCGGGATGGTGAACGTACCGGTTTCGGAATCGACCGTCAACGAGATTATTAGTGCCGTACAAAAGAGCGGCTTGAATCCGAACAATATGGAGTCCTTGATGAAAATGATCATGGGCAAAAAGTAAGGTCGCCGCAAAGAAAACGCAAATCCGGTCATCCGGGTTTGCGTTTTTTTGTCGAGAAAGTATAGAGAGGGGGCTGTTTCCAAAAGGGGCGCATGTCTCGGGGACATGGCGATTTCCAAACGCAAGGACCTCCCATGCAGCGTTATTAGCTTAGCCCGTAGACATTTCGTTAGAGCGAAGCCGAACGCGTTCACGTTTTAGTGAGGCCCGTATGCATATCGTTTGAACAGGCTCATGCGCATTCCGTTCGAACGAAGCCGGGTGCCATCCGGACGCTAGAAAGCATTTTATGAGCCGGGTGCTGTCAACAGGTCGAGGTGTTACTATAATGGCGAAGGTTTCAATAGAAAGTTTTCTTATCTAAAATGTAAATTTCGTCTATTGTGACAAGTTGTCCGCTTTCGTCGATCTCCTTACAATGAGAACGTACGTTCTTAGTGCGTGCGAATACTCATAAAAGGAGAGAAAACTGTTGAAAAAAGTTTGGTTGCTGCTGCTGCTGATCGCAAGCCTGTTATTTGGAGGGACGAACGCGTTTGCGGATTCCGGTGCGCCGCTTCAGGGGCTCTTGAGGGGCAAACCGGCAACTGCCCCGGGAATGGTTTTGTACAAAATGACCGACGGGTTGATGCAAACGTACGAAACGGTGGGAGGGATCGCATACAGCTGGACCTTTGCCCGGCCGGTCGATGTGAACGGATTTTTGTTTTATGCCGACTCGCCTCATGCCCAGCTCCATCTGTACGACGAACGCGGGGTAGGGGTAGCCGGTTCGGGAGCGACCACGACGGAGCCGACCGCTCCTTTCCCGATTCAAGTATCCGGAGTCAAGACGGTCCGCCTGACGTCGGCCGACCCGGGAACGCTGGTCAAGGTATATGAGCTGGAGCTGTACGGCTCGCCTTCGCCGATCGTCCCCTCCACTCCGACGGGGCTAACCGCTGCCCCATCCGACAGGGCGGTTGATCTCGTCTGGAACGCCGAACCGTATGCGACGGGATATCATGTAAAAAAATCGCCCTACTCCTATGACGGACCGTATTCGGTTGTACAAACGGTGTACGGAACCAGCTACCGCGACACGGCAGTCGCTAACGGCATTCCGTATTATTATGTCGTCTCCGCCTTTAACGAGTTCGGAGAGAGCCCGAACTCGCAGCCGGTCTGGGCGGTGCCGTCGCTTCGGCCCCCAGCGGCTCCGCTTCATCTGACAGCCGTGCCCGGTGACGGCAAGGTGATGCTGCAATGGGAGACCGTAACCGGCGCCGTATATTATAACGTGAAGCGGACTTCGGGCGTCGGCGGCACTTATACAACTGTGGGCAGCAGCGTATACGGTTATTATACGGACTTGACGGCGACCAACGGGACGACATACTCTTACGTCTTTACCGCCGTTAACGGGGCCGGAGAAAGCGCGCCAAGCACATCGGCCGCCGCGACTCCTTACGCCCCCGCCCCCGACCGGGCCTTGCTGGTTATTCTATTGAACACCGGCGCGATCAAAGAGTACGATCTGACGCTGGCGCAAGCGAACGCATTCGTTGCCTGGTACGACAACCGGGCGAGCGGCTGGGGAGCGCCGGGCGTATATCCGCTTAATCGCGGAGACAATAACCGCGGTCCGTTCGCCCAAAGAACCGACTATATCGCCTTCCCGAGCATCGTATCGTTCGAGATCAACGCTTATTCTTCCGAGTAATCCAACGTATGAATACTGTGCTGAACCGTATGCGGATCGACCGCAGCGGTTCTTTTTCATTGTATCGTTTTTGTTCCGAACGGCCGGAAAGCCGGAAATGTCGGGAAATCGTCAATTTCACAAACGACTGACGGAATGCTATAATCAGGGACGATAGAACTAATGGCATAGGGTGATATTAATTGAGCAGCATGGATAAAATGTGGGCCTCCTTCATCGGGATGGGGCTGATGATTTTGGCTTCCTTTATTATTACATTCGCCAGAATCAAAACCAAAGGTTTCGTACGCATCATACTGACGATTATTGCTTTCGTCATCTTGCTTGTGTCCGTCGTGTACATGATACTATCGATTCTATGAGTAGACGGAGGGAATGAAGTTGATTGAGCTGATAGGCCGAAGCAGAAAAAAAACGGTGGAAGCCGAGGTGGGCAAGACGATTTTGGAGCTCGCCCTCCAGGCGGATGTCGATTGGGGTTTCAATTGCAAGCGGGGGACGTGCTCGCGCTGCAGATGCCAGGTGCTGGAAGGGATCGAATATTTGAGCGAACCGAACAAGGCGGAGCTGCTCGGGCTCGACGATGAGGAGTTAGAGGAAGGATTCCGGCTGGGATGCCAAACGAAGGTGAATAGCGATGGAGCGATTACCGTCCAAAACAAGCCTTACTTTTGAGCCCAGACTGGAGTCCGTTCCCTCTCATGTGACAGCAGCTATAGCCGTTCTTGGACAAAAGCTGGCAGGCTGCGAGGCGGCATGGCTTGTGGGAGGCAGTTGCGGCGCTTTGCTGCAGGGCGTGCTGCTTGATGCCATCCCGCGGGACCTGGACGTGTACGCGGACGCCGGCTTCGCTGTGGAGCTGCACGGCCGCCTGGCGGATCTGGCGACGGACGAGCAGGCTTACAGCGAAACCGGCATGTACGGCTCGATGCTGAGCCATTACTCGATAAAAGGTTTGCAGGCCGAGCTCGTATGCAGCCTTACCGTCCATAAGGACGACGCGGAATATACAGTGCAGGTAGAAGAATTGCTGGCCGATTATGCCTGGGCCGGCCGGATCGGCGGCGTCCCGGTGAAGTTTATGCCGCTTGCCCATGAACTGCTGTTTAACGTGCTTCGTAACCGGGCGGACCGGTATGAGCCGATTGCAGATGCCATGCGGGAGCAGCCGGAAGCCCATCTGCCGCTGCTTGCAGTTATGCTGGGCCGCAACCGGATCGGTCCGGCCTATACGGAACTGATCCGCAACCTGCTTCAATTGCCCGCAGACTGGGAGGTACGCACGCCATGACCTTCGACATCCGTTTTTTGCCTGATGACAAATCGGTTCGGGTCAAGCCGGGCACCTCGGTGCTGGACGCCTCGAGGAAGGCGCGCGTGCTCATCCGCACCCGCTGCGGCGGGAATGCGGCCTGTCTCATGTGCAAAGTATCGGCGGCGTCCGGCGAGGGATTGTCCGCGCCTTCCGATAACGAGAAGCACAAGCTCGGCAATCAGCTCACGGAAGGCGTCCGGCTGGCATGTCAGGCGAAAGTAACGGGGAACTGCACGGTGAACATTCCGGAAGATCCGTTAAAGGCCGCGGTAAGGGCTCAACTGGCCAAGCAGCGCGAGGACGACCTCTGGTAACCGTACGACGACAGCCTACTTTCAGAAAGGATAGATCAGATGCAAGCGATGGATAAAGCCCGGCGCAATCTGCTGGGCAGACTGGCCGGTCTTCTTGCTGTGGCGATGCTGCTGACGGTTGCGGCGGGATGCATGTACCCGAAAGAAATGCGTAAAGAAAACCAGACGAACGTCTCCGATAGTGTGATGCTCGTGCAAAACGCGGTGAATCAATACAAAGAAAAAACCGGCGTGTTGCCGATCAAAAACTCGGTTTCGGATACGCCGCTGTACGAAAAATATGTGCTGGATCTGAAAAAACTGATTCAAGGCCCGTATTTGGGGCAAATTCCTACGATCGCTTTCGAAAATGGAGGATCGTACTTGTTCGTTCTCGTCCATCCGGAACAAAAGCCGGAAGTGAAGCTGATCGATGTGGTTGCGTACCAGAAAACCGGCGATTTGCAAAAGCGCGTAGATAGCTACAAAACGGCGAATAACGGCGCGGTGCCAACCGGCGAACCGGCCGGCCAGGATGTGTTCCGGCTCGATTTCACCAAGCTGGGCATCAAGGCGGAGCAAGTGCAAAGCGTCTACTCGCGCCAATATGCCGGCTTCGTCATCGACAAGCAGGGGACGGTCGCGGTGGATTATGCTGCCGATATTATGCAGGCGATGCAGCGCAAAGGAATGAAGTCGGCGGACGCCGGCTCGGATCTTCGCGAAGTACTGGTGACGGAATCGCCTTTCGTGCCGGCCAAATCATTTCCTTATTATTGGGTCAACAACGAGCCGCAAGCTTCCTCGGCCGCTCATTGAACCTTCCATTACCGAAGAACCGTCCGGATGTTTGCCGGATGGTTCTTCGGTATGCCCGCACAAGCATCGCACAAGCATCGCACAAGCACCGCTGCCGCTTAAGCGCATACATATCGCCGCAAAGCCGCTGAGCCGCTGACTACAGCCCGGACTGCGAGCGATGCCGAAATTCCCGCGGGGTGATCGCGGTGACGCTTTTGAAGATGCGGCTGAAATGCGATGAAGAGGCGAATCCGAGCGTATAAGCGATATCGGTGAGCGAGATGTCACTGCGGGCGAGCATCAGACGTTTGCTCTCCTGGATGCGCTGCAGCAGTACATACTGGTAAAAGGCGACGCCTTTTTCACGTTTAAAGGTACGGGTCAGATGCTCGGGGCTGACGTGGAACAACTCGGCTACGCTTTGCAGAGACAAATCCTCATGCAGATGAGATTCGATATACTGGCAGCACCGGTCCGCCAAATCCTCGGGCAGGCAAGGCCCCCGCGATTGTTGGTAAGCGGCGAGCTGCTCGTCGACCATTCTCCCGATCATGACGCTCAAGCTGGTCAACTGGGCCATCATCATCTGCTCCCAGCCTCTTCGTTGCTCCATCAGCTCGGTGTGCATCAGCTGTACGATCTGTTTAAACAGCGCGAACATATTCATCGATAGACGGATATGGTGGCAGGGGACGCTGCCGAACCATTCCAGCGAATGGGCCGGTGCCGGACTGCCCGCCATCGCCTGCAACATGGCATCGTCGATGCAGAGGACGACGCGTTTGTACTTGTCGGCGTTGTCGACGAACACCTGGTGTGGAACGTGGCCGGGAAACAACAGGATATGCCCTGGCGACGTTTTATAGATGCGGCTGCCGACCACGTATACCGCCGTTCCCGCCAAGCTCAGATTAATCTCGATGCCCGGCTGAACGTGCATTTTGTATCTATGATACCTCAACGATTCATTTCTCAAATAAATGGGAAACCGACGGAAATTGTTCTCGACGATCGGATTCGATACGGGCAGTTGATTGATTAGGACTCGATCTAGTTTCACGATACATCCCCTTTTCCCGAACAAAATAGTTCCCGCTTGTAATGAATTATAGAATATGAAGATGTTGGTAGGCAACTCGGGTATGGGAACGGTCGAACGGTCAAAACGCACGAACGGTTGGAAGGAGTGAACGAAGCGAAGGGGGCGCGCAAAGGCCGCGATCAATATTGTGACATTCATTTGATCAAAGATAGACAAGTATATAACGGCAACCCGGGTTACAATTGAAAGCGCAAACAACATAGGAGAGCAATCGAAAGGGGAGAGGAAGATGCTTAGGAACAGGAAAAAGAAAAAAGCCAAGCTGCTGCCGGTTGCCGCGGCGCTTCTGCTATCGGTCGCCGTATCCGCATGCGGAGGCGCGCCAAGCTCGGGAAATGAGGCCGCCCCCGCTGATCCGCAGTCCCAGAAGCGTGATCCGGTTACGCTGACTTTTTTGTACAACGGTTATTCCAAGGAACTGGTTGACGAGTTGAAAAGCAAAATTGAGACGAAGTTCCCCCACATCAAGCTGAATGTGATGATGGAAGCCAAAGGAGCGATGCTCGAAGACGTTATCGGGTCGGGAACGGAGCTCGACGCGGTGGCGCGGACAGCGGGCGGCGTATTCCAGGCGATGAAGTTTCAAGTGATGACCGACCTTACGCCTTATATCGAGAAAAGCAAATTCGATCTGAACCGGTTTGCTCCGGGCGTGCTGGAATCGATCAAATCGTATTCGCCGAAGGGCGAAATATTGTTCATGCCGTATGAGCTGAACAATACGACGCTGGTGTACAATAAATCGATCTTCGATAAGTTCGGCGTGCCGTATCCGAAGGACGGTATGACCTGGACGCAGATCTACGACTTGACCAAGCAAATATCCCGGATGGAAGGCGGTACGAAATACAAGGGGATTAAGCTGAACGCGCTCAACATGATTTATCGCAACCAGCTCGGCCTTACGTTTATTGATCCGAAAACGTTCGCCCCGACCGTCAATACGGAACAGTGGAAAAAGTATGTCGAGACGATGACCAGCTTTTACACGATCCCGAATAACGAGCCGGCAAGTGACGACGACGTCAATTTCTTCAACCGCCAAACGCTCGCGATGCGGGTCGGACCGAGCCCGCTGGATCTGCTCCCGGCCGCGGTGGAGAAAGGGCTGGACTGGGATGTCGTCACACTGCCGCACTTCGATGGCATGAAGGACGTCGGCTCGCAGATGAACGCGCCGTTCTTCTCGATGGTGCCGACCAGCAAGCATAAGGAAGAAGTGTTTGAAGTGCTCGCGTATTTGGTATCGGACGAGATTCAAGCGGCTAACTCCCGCAAAGGGCGCGTATCGGTTCTGCGCAGCGAGCAAGTGATGGCGGAATTCGGCAAAGATTTGCCGATTTTGCAAGGCAAAAACATTAAGGCGTTTACGGCGGAGAAAATCGCCAAGCCGATCGTCAGCACGTATTATGACGGCGGAGCGCGCTCCCGGATGAGTCAGTTGGTGGACCGGCTCGTCGGCGGGCCGGACGATCTGAATACCGCCTTGCGCAAAGCCGAGGAAGACATCAAGAAGCAGATCACGGACGATCCGATCAAATAACGAAGCCTCACCCCCGTGCTCAACCCCCCAAACCTGTCGGGGGTTTCTTTTTTTTGCCGGGCCGGCGGAGCGGGCGGGGAACGGCGGGAGATACGGGCGAATTATTGCCGGGCGAAGCCAGTTGTTCCGAATAACTGTCCGGCAGGCTACATATAGTGGTTGAAGGGTAACTTTACCGCAGAGGAGCTGGAAGAAGATAGTTTTGTAGACTATTTCTGTCGATCTATGCCTATGCATCATACCGACTTGATAGCCGGGCGATTGATAGTTTGGCGCAGGCAATGGCTTGGAGGAGGGGCATTGTGAGCGGTCATCCGGCAAACAGGACGGAGTGAAAAAACTTTTCTTCCGTTCCTGTCATAAAGCGAATCCTAGTACATATATTTTTTACTAGTTCAAAAGCATGTACGAGTATCGTCGCACTGTGATTCGGCCGGCAGCCGTCAACAATCGAGGTTGCGACATCTGCTTCGTTCATCATCCTGCTGGGAGGGGATCTCATTGGAGAAAGTGGATATCTTTAAGGACATTGCGGAGCGCACGGGAGGGGACATCTATCTCGGAGTCGTAGGCGCGGTCCGGACAGGGAAATCTACGTTTATTAAACGGTTCATGGAAACATTGGTGTTGCCAAACATCCAGAACGAAGCCGAACGGGTCCGGGCTACCGACGAATTGCCGCAAAGCGCTGCGGGCCGGACGATCATGACGACGGAACCGAAATTCGTGCCAAACAACGCGGTTCGGTTGAACGTGGCCGAAGGGCTTAACGTGAATATCCGGGTCGTCGACTGCGTCGGTTATGCCGTGCAGGGAGCGAAAGGGTATGAGGACGAAAACGGTCCCCGCATGATCACGACGCCTTGGTTCGAAGAGCCGATTCCGTTCCAGGAAGCGGCCGAGATCGGCACGCGCAAAGTCATACAGGAACATTCGACGCTCGGCGTCGTCGTGACGACCGACGGTTCGATCGCGGAAATTCCCCGCTCCTCTTATGAAGAGGCGGAAGAACGGGTGATCAACGAGCTGAAGGAAGTCGGCAAGCCGTTCATTCTGATCGTCAACTCGATCAAGCCGACAGCCCCGGAGACGATCGAGCTGCGCAACGAATTAGCCGCCAAATACGATATCCCGGTTATGGCCACCAGCGTGGCGGCGATGACCGAAGACGATATTTTGCAAGTGATGCGCGAAGTGCTGTACGAATTCCCGGTGCACGAAGTCAACGTCAACTTGCCAAGCTGGGTGATGGTGCTGGACGAGAACCATTGGCTGCGTTCGCACTTCGAGAATTCGGTCCGCAATACCGTCAAGGACATCCGCCGTCTGCGCGACGTCGACCGGGTCGTCGGACAATTCGATACGTACGATTTCATCGAGCGCGCCGCTCTTGCAGGGATGGATATGGGGCAAGGGGTTGCCGAGATCGACCTTTACGCTCCGGATGAGCTGTACGATAAAATTTTGATGGAAGTCGTCGGCGTGGAAATCCGTGGCAAAGACCATCTGCTCCAGCTGATGCAGGACTTCTCCCACGCGAAGCGCGAGTACGACCGGTTCGCGGAATCGCTTGAGATGGTCAAGACGACCGGTTACGGGATCGCGCCTCCGAGCCTCGAAGATATGTCGCTTGACGAGCCGGAACTGATCCGCCAAGGCTCCCGATTCGGAGTCCGGCTGAAAGCGACGGCGCCGTCGATCCATATGATCCGCGTCGACGTCGAGTCGGAATTCGCTCCGATTATCGGCACGGAAAAGCAAAGCGAAGAGCTGGTCCGTTATCTAATGCAGGATTTCGAAGACAATCCGCTGAAAATATGGGAATCCGACATCTTCGGAAGATCGCTGCACTCGATCGTCAGGGAAGGCATCCAGGGTAAGCTGGCGATGATGCCGGACAACGCGCGCTACAAGCTGCAGGAAACGCTCGGACGCATTATAAACGAAGGCTCCGGCGGCTTGATCGCGATTATTCTCTAAATTCCAAAACGCGCAGTTTCTCCGTATGGAGAGACTTGCGCGTTTTTGTTGCGGGATCGGCTGGCCTTGCTGCACCTATTTTCGAATATTTTCGCGCCGCACGTATAATTTCCGCCGAAACGGTGAACACAGAGAATACAAGCATTAGAACGCGAAGGGGGAGGTGAATGGCATGAATAAATCGGAGTTGATCGCGAAGGTGGCGGAATCGACCGACTTGTCCAAAAAGGATATAACGAAAACGGTTGATGCCGTGTTCGATGCGATTACAGAAGCTTTGCAAGGCGGGGACAAAGTTCAACTTGTGGGCTTCGGCAATTTTGAAGTTCGT
The DNA here is from genome assembly GCF_036577605.1 of Paenibacillus sp. GYB004. Classification (NCBI taxonomy): domain Bacteria; kingdom Bacillati; phylum Bacillota; class Bacilli; order Caryophanales; family Paenibacillaceae; genus Paenibacillus; species Paenibacillus sp. GYB004. The sequence continues at coordinate 233,800 of NZ_JARBDB010000008.1, read as the reverse complement.
GAACGTTCTGCGCGCAAAGGGCGTAATCCGCAAACAGGCGAGGAAATCGACATTCCGGCGAGCAAGGTTCCGGCATTTAAGCCCGGCAAGCAATTGCGGGATGTATGCGCCCAATAACGGAGTCGTCATACGGTATCGCTTTGGCGAGGTTCCTTATAACTTCGCACTGATCCGATATAAGGCTGCAACTATAAATAAGCGTCGGCACGATTCGTGCCGGCGCTTGTTCGCTTTTGCGGCAGCTTGTCCGTGCAGCGTGCGCTTAACCTTCCGAATGAATGACGGCTGTTTCGCCCTGAAGCTGCGGCAGCTCGAAAATCCGGCTGAGCACCGCCGTAACGGCTCCGATCGCCGTGGCTCTGTCTCCGAGCCGGGAAGTTTCGATAACGAGGCTGCTTACAGACGACTCGAGGGCGCGCAATCGCACCGTTTCGTTAAGCGGACCGGTGAGCAGATCTCCGGCTTGGGCGACGCCTCCGCCCAATATAATTTTTTGCGGATTCAGCGTATGGATCATGTTCGTCAAGCTGATGCCGAGCAAACGGCCGGCTTTGCCGAACGCTTCCAGCGCCAACTCGTCTCCTTGCAAGGCCGCCTCGTAGACGTGCTCGCCGGTAATCGAAGCGAGGTCCGAAGGAACCGGCGGAAGCAGCGCGCTTTTGCGCCCGAGAGCGATCTCGTTTTGCACGCTTTCCGCGATGGCCGGTCCGGATACGAGCGCCTGCAGGCAGCCGTAATTGCCGCAGCTGCAGCGGGGACCGTTCAGATCGACCGTCGTATGGCCGAGCTCGCCTGCGGAGTAGCTGCTCCCTCTAAAAATTTGCCGGTTCAGCACGATGCCGGCCCCCACGCCGACTCCGATATTGACGCATATAAAATGATCAGTCAACTGCCCGCCCCCGAACCATAACTCTCCGAGCGCCATGGCGACTACGTCGTTTTCCACATACACCGGCAGTCCGAACTCGCTTTCCAACGCGGCGCGGATCGGGACTTGCCGCAAATTCAAATTCGGGGCAAAAATGGAGACGCCTTCCTCCGGATTGACCAGCCCGTGCATGCCGACGCCGATGCCAAGCACCGTCTGCTCCGCTGCGGCCGATGCGATCAGCTCGGCTACGGACCGGGACAACAACTCGAGAAACGTGTCCGCATCGGGGCGGGGGGGCAGCGGACAGCGCAGCTCGCGGATGAGGCCGGCGTCCAGATCGGTCAATACCGATTTGATCGACGTAATTCCGACATCAACCCCGACGATCGCGAACGAGCGGGAATTCAGCTTGAGCAAGATCGGCTTCCTGCCTCCGCTGGATGCGCCGACCTCGCTTTCTATAATAAATTTTTGTTCCAGAAGCTCGCTTACGATGTTCGTTACCGTCGGCGGAGTCAGCATCGTTTTCTTGGCGATGTCCGCCCGCGAGATCGGTCCGAGATTGCGTATAGTGGTCAGCACGAGCGTGCGGTTGAGCGATTTCATCAGCTGGAAGCTGCCGATCAACGGCTTGATCATCGGATTCATCCTGTCTGCGAGATAGAGTAGTGTAAAGCTCTCTTTATTAGAATAACTAATTAAGTTTTGGAAATCAATTGCGTGATAAGGACGTTCTGGCGAAATTTCGAGGGATATATAATTTTTCGATTGTATTTATACGGTTGTGTGAGTATTATAGGGTATAGTTAATTAAAATAATTAATAAAGTCTAACCGACTTCGCTTAAGGAGGATGTTCCATGGCCGAACTGCGCTACAATCCGCTGCTGCGGGATTGGATCATGGTGGCTTCAAACCGGCAAAACCGGCCGCACATGCCGAAAGGGTATTGTCCCTTCTGCCCGGGCTCCGGCAAAGTGCCGGATGATTACGACGTGCACATGTACGAAAACGATTTCCCAGCGCTAAGCCCCAATCCGCCGGAGCCCGATCCGGTCGCAACGTCGCTGTATAAAGCGGAGGAGTCTTACGGGAAATGCGAGGTCGTGCTTTACTCGCCGGACCACACGAAAACGCTGCCCGAGCTGTCGGTTCCGCATATCGGCAAGCTGATCGATTTATGGATCGAACGTTTCACCGAGCTGTCCAAAGACCCGCGCCATCAGTACGTGATGATTTTTGAAAACCGCGGCGAGGAGTGCGGAGTGACGATGCCGCATCCGCACGGGCAAATTTACGCGTATTCGCATATGCCGCTCAAGCTGAAGACGGAGCTGGCTAGCTGCAAATTGCACCATGAGGAGAACGGTACTTGCCTGTTCTGCGACATGAACCGGGAAGAAGCGGCTTTCCGTCAACGGGTCATCATCGAGAACGATCATTTCTTATGTTATTTGCCGTATTTTACGGACTATCCATACGGCGTCTTTATCGTAAGCAAACGCCATATGACGGCGCTGCCGGACTTTACGCCGGAAGAGAAGACGGCGCTTGCCGAGATACTGCGGGATACTACCGGAGCGATGGATCAGCTGTTCGACAAGCTGTTCCCGTACATGATGGTGATCCATCAAAGACCGGTTAACGGGGACGATGCGGAATCGTATTATCATTTTCATATCGAGTTTTACCCGCCTCTAAGAGACAAAGATAAAATGAAGTGGTACGCTTCCTCGGAAATGGGTGCCTGGGCGGCCGCGAACCCGATGGCGGTGGAGGAGACGGCGCCGAAAATGCGCGAGGCGTATGAACGCTTCCTGAGAAAGGACGGTAGATTGCAATGACGGTTGTGACTTACGATATCGGCTTGCTTCAGCAATCGTTCGCAGAGCGGTTCGGCGATCGGGAGGGAGCCGTTCTGTTTTTTGCCCCGGGCCGGGTTAATCTGATCGGCGAGCATACCGATTACAACGGCGGTTATGTGTTTCCGGCGGCTTTGACGTTCGGCACGTATGCGCTGGTCAAGCCTCGCACCGATGGGTTGTACCGTTTCCGTTCGATGCAGTTTTCGGCGGAAGCCGACGTCCGGACCGCTAATGTGCGGTTCCGTCAGGAAGACGATTGGGCGAATTATCCCAAGGGTGTGCTGTCGGAGCTGCTCCAGCTGGAGGGAGGAGCGCACGCGCACCGGCTCCAGGGTGCGGACGTCCTGTACGACGGCAACGTCCCGAACGGAGCGGGGTTATCTTCCTCAGCTTCGATCGAGCTTGTCACGGCGATTGCTCTGGCGGCTCTGGCCGGGATCAATTTGCCGATGATTGATCTGGTGAAGCTGTCCCAGAGGGCGGAGAACCGGTTTGTCGGGGTCAACTGCGGAATTATGGACCAGTTCGCGGTCGGTATGGGCAAGGAAGCTCACGCCGTTATGCTGAAATGCGATACTTTGGAATACCAGTATGTTCCGTTTCGTATCGAAGGCTGCAAGCTGATCATTACGAATACGAACAAGCGGAGAGGGCTGGCCGATTCCAAATACAATGAGCGTAGACAGCAATGTGAAGATGGGTTAAAGTGGATACAGGAAAAGCTGCCCGGCCTCTCTAGTCTTGGCGAGCTGTCGCTGGCCGAGTGGGAGCGGGTCCAAGACGCGATTCCCGATCCGCTCATTCGCAGCCGGGCGGAGCATGTGGTCACGGAAGACGATCGGGTCTTGAAGGCTTGCTCCAGTTTGGAGCAAGGCGACCTCGCCGCATTCGGCGAGCTGATGAAAGCTTCTCATGTATCGCTGCGCGATCTGTACGAGGTGACCGGCTTCGAGCTGGACACTTTGTTCGAGGAAGCCTGCGCGATCGAAGGCTGTATCGGGACGCGGATGACGGGAGCCGGCTTCGGCGGCTGTACGGTCAGCATCGTCCGCGACGAGGCTGTTGAGGCGTTCCAGCGGATCGTCGCCGAGCGTTACACGGCCAAGACGGGACTTACCCCGTCGTTTTACGTCTGCGACATCGGAGACGGTGCGAGGCAGCTATAAAGTCAGGTAGGAGGAGCTCAAGCATGACCATTCTTGTCACCGGCGGTGCCGGATATATCGGCAGTCATACCGTTGCCGAGCTGATCTCCCGCGGGGAGAACGTAGTCGTTGTCGATAATCTGGTAACCGGACACCGATCGGCCGTGTCGGCCGCAGCCCGATTCTACGAGGGGGATATCCGCGACGCAAGCTTTCTGAACCGGGTATTCGCCGAAAATGAAATCGAAGCGGTCATTCATTTTGCCGCCAGCTCCCTGGTTGGAGAAAGTGTCAGCAATCCGCTCAAGTATTACGACAATAATCTGCTTGGCACGTTTTCCCTGGTTAGTGCGATGGCCGGGCACGGAGTGAACAAAATCGTTTTTTCTTCCACGGCCGCCACGTATGGGGAGCCGGAGCGCGTTCCGATCGAGGAGACCGCCCCGACCCGTCCGGAAAGCCCGTACGGGGAAACGAAGCTCGCCATGGAAAATTTGTTCCGCTGGTGCGATCAGGCTTATGGGATCAAATTCGTATCGCTTCGCTATTTCAACGCATGCGGAGCTCATCCGGACGGGACGATCGGCGAAGATCATACGCCGGAGAGCCATCTGATCCCGATCATCCTGCAAGTGCCGCTCGGCCAGCGGGAGCAGATTGGCATCTTCGGCGACGATTATGCGACCGAAGACGGCACATGCATCCGTGACTATATTCACGTAATGGACCTTGCGGACGCTCATCTGCGGGCGCTTGCTTATTTGCGCGCCGGCAACTCGAGCGATATTTTCAACCTCGGTTCCGGTACGGGCTTCTCCGTCAAACAGGTCATCGAGCTGGCCAGAGAAGTGACCGGCCATCCGATACCGGCTGCGGTATCGCCGCGCAGAGCCGGAGATCCGGCCGTGCTGATCGCCTCTTCCGGGAAAGCGCAGCAAGTACTGGAGTGGAAGCCGCGCTACAACGATCTGAAAACGATCATCGAGACGGCATGGAATTGGCATAAGGAACATCCTCAGGGTTACGGAGACTGAATACTTGCGGCGCTTTCGCGGTAAGAGCGACTGCGCCGCTTTTCTCGAACAAAAAACCGTCTTCTTCATCTGCAACGCTGCAGGAAGAAAACGGTTTTTGTTGATCGATCGGAGTAACACGATTTGAACGTGCGACCTCACCCACCCCAAGGGTGCGCGCTACCAGGCTGCGCTATACCCCGATGACAGAAACTCGGTTCAATATGTAACATTATAATGGGGTGTTAACGGTTTGTAAAGCACTCTCTGCCATAATTTAACGATATGACGCATGTAAAAACAACTTGATTTCGTCCCGCGCCGATTCCACAGTACATGACGAAGGCAGGCAAGTGGTTCCTCCAGGCGGTCAGGCATGAAATGGAAACCGTGTGGCCGAATAGAGATCTTCCTAAGCTTCCATTCTATGGAGTATAAGTTACGGAACTCGCGAAACGGGGACAACGGATCATGAAATCAAAGTGGCTGCGGTGGTTAAGGGGCGAAGCGTCGCTGCAATCGAGCCGGCAGGCTGCGCAAATCATCAGGAACGAGATTGCCCGGCATCTGAATACCAACTTGTCGGATCTGTACGCTTTGTTCAGTCTCACCCCGGAACTGGTCGTCCGGATGCTGGTGATCAAATCAAGCGGTAAGCAGGCCGCACTGGTGTATCTGGAAGGCATGACGGACAAGATTTCGATCGACCAGCATATCATCCGTCCGCTCATCGAGGAAGAGAAACAAAGCGGGGAGCTTGGCATATCGGCCGGACCGGCATACAAGACGCGGCAGTGGTCCGCCGTCGAGACCAGCATCCTTGACGGCTGCAGCGTGCTGTTCGTCGAAGGTTCCGGCGAGGCGTACCTCATCCGTACCCAAGGCTGGCCGCAGCGGGCGATCGAAGACCCGCAGCTCGAAGCGTCTCTGAAAGGAGCGCACCAAGGGTTCGTAGAGACGGCGATCCAAAACGTCGCGCTTATTCGCCGGTATATCCAGAGCCGCGAGTTAAAAAATAAAGAGATGATCGTGGGCTCGCGCGCCAAAGCGAAGCTGTCGATCCTATACATCGCCGATCTTGTCAAGCCGGAGCTGCTGAAGGAAATGACGGACCGGCTCGGCAAAATTAAAGTGGACAGCATTTTGAATTCCGGAGAGCTTGCCGAATATATCGAGGATAATCCCTTTTCGCCGTTCCCCCAGTTCATTGCCACGGAGCGGCCCGACACGGCGGCCTCGCACTTGCTGCAAGGCCGGATCGTCGTCATCGTCGACCGTTCGCCGAGCGTGTTGATCGGCCCCGCCACCTTCTGCTCTTATTTCCAGAGCGTAGACGACTACAGCACCCGCTGGCCGATCGCTTCCTTTATGCGGCTGCTCCGGTATTTGGGTTTTATCCTTTCTACGTTTCTGCCGGCGATCTATATATCGGTCATCTCGTTTAATTACGAGATCATTCCGCTCGATCTGCTCATCTCGATAGGCGAGTCCCGGGAACGTGTGCCGTTTCCGCCCATTATCGAAGCTCTGGTTATGGAAATCACGCTGGAGATGCTGCGGGAGGCGGGAATCCGGCTGCCTTCGCCGATCGGGCAAACGGTCGGCATCGTCGGCGGGATCGTGATCGGGCAGGCTGCGGTACAGGCGGGCATCGTCAGCAACATCATGGTGATTATCGTAGCTTCGACTGCGATTGCGTCTTTTATTTTGCCCAGTTACGACATGGCTTCGGCCATTCGGTTGCTTCGGTTTCCGGTGATGATCGTCGCTTCGATGTTCGGACTGATCGGCATTGCGATCGCACTGATGATCCTGGTCGCTCACCTGATCTCGCTCGAATCGCTGGGCACCCCGTACGGGACGCCGTTTGCTCCAGTCCGCTTTTCCGATTGGAAGGATACGCTGATCCGGCTTCCCTTGTGGAGCATGATGGACCGCCCGAAGGAGACGAGGACGAAGCAGAGCCGCAGGCTGGGAGAGCCGGAACCGGGCGGTGAAGGGGAATGAAACGATACGGATTCAATGAAATTACGCTGATGCAATATATCACGATCATTCATGGGGGCCAGGTCGGGGTAGGGTTGCTGACGCTGCCGCGAGAAATGGCAAAAACTGCGGGCACCGACGGCTGGATGGCGATTGTGCTCGGCTGGGCAATTGCCGTAATTACCAGTCTGTGCATCGTCGCGGTCATGCGCCGGTATCCGGACGACACGATTCTCGATTTGATTCGGCGTTTGTTCGGCAAATGGGCGGGCCGGGCCGCCGCTGTCATCTGGCTCGCGTACTTTGCGGCTGCCTTTGCGGCTGTACTCGCAACATCCGTTTCGATTACGAAGGTGTGGGTTCTCTCGCAAACTCCGGCGTATATGATCGTGCTGCTGTTTCTGCTGCCGACCGTGATGGTGGCCCGCAGCGGTATTCGCATACTCGGCCGTTATGCCGAGCTTGTATTTTACTGTTCGCTAGCGGCTCCGTTTTTTCTGATCGCGCCGCTCAAGGACAGCCATCTGGTCCATATCCTCCCGTTGATTAAAGGGGATTGGGCAGGCGTGCTGCAAGCGGTAAAACTGACGGCCCCTTCCTTCCTCGGGTTCGAAGTTGGGTTTTTCCTGTACCCGTTCCTCCTTCGGAAAGAGCAGGCGTATACGGGGGTGGTCATTGCCAACACGTTGTCCATGATCGTGTTTATGCTCGTTATTTTTTCCAGCAATTTATTTTACAGCCCGGACCAGATTGCGGAATTTACTTGGCCGACCTTAAGCTTGCTGAAGATAATTGAATTTCACTTTCTGGAGCGGTTCGACATCGTGTTTCTGGCGTTTTATTTATTCCTGCTGTCGACTACCTGGACCCCGCTGCTGATGCTGGCCGGACATTGTGCAAGCAGGCTGACCGGACAGGCGGATCATGCGCCGCACGTGTACGCGATAGCGGGGACGATATTTGCCGTATCGGTGTTTTATTTTCCTACGGTCAAGGGGCTGCGCCTGATGGAACAGCTTTGGTCCAGAAGCGGTCTTGTACTGGCTTATGTGACACCATTTGCCCTACTCCTCGTGCTGGCAATAACGGACCTGATCCGAAAAAAACGGAGGACGGAGGGGCGTGAATGCGGATAATGCGCTCAGGCATCGTCTTCGCCCTGCTTGCAATGCTTCTGGGCGGCTGCTACGACCAGACGAATCTGGAGGACATTACACTCGCCCTGACTTTGGGTATCGACGTTAATGAGGACAACGAGCTGCTCATCTATACATCCAGTCCGGTATTCAGCAAAGAGGCGAAGCAAAAGACGGAAGATTACGGCGTTAAGGCGACAACCATTCGTCAGGCTCGAGGGAGGCTGGATTCGATGGTGACCGCGATGACCAAAAGCGGCAAAATCCAATCGATCCTGATTGGGAAGCAAGTATTGGAACAGCCCGGCTGGTTTAAGCTGCTGGACACCTTAATGCGCGACGCAAAGATGACCGTTAACAGCAGGATTATTGCCGTCGACGGGAGCGTGGCGGATTTTATGGAGTTTACTCCGGAGGATAAGCCGCGATTGTCCCAGCATATCGCCAAGCTGATCGATACGGCCAGCCGCCGGAACATCTCGTTTAAGACGACTGTGCAGGAATTTCATCGTCAAATGTTCGATAAGGGAATGACCCCTTTCGTTGCCGAGCTAAAGAAAAAGCGGCAGCTGGAAATAACGGGGGCGGCTTTGCTTGATGAGCGGGGGAAATATGCCACTTCACTCGGACTTCAAGAAACGACGCTGCTCCAATTGCTGCAAAACGAGAAAAAGGCGGATACGTCGCTGACGATCCCGCTTCCGGCCGCCTCGACGGACGGACAGCTGCTGAACAACCGGGCCAGCTTTTATGTCAAACGGGCGAAGACGAAAATCCGGCCAACCTTCGAAAAGGGCAAATTCGTGTTTCAGGTGAAGCTGAGTCTCGATGCGGCCATATCGGAGAATCTGAATTCCGATGTGCAGGAGGAGCAGATCGGACCGATCATCCAGGCGGAGCTGGATAAAGAGGTTACGAGCCTGATCCGCAAGCTTCAGAAGCACCGGGTCGATCCGGTTGGCTTCGGCATGTACGCCCGGGCTTACACGTACCGGGAATGGGAGAAGGTGAAAGACCGGTGGGCGGAATCGTTTGCGGAGGCGGATATCCGGCTTGTTACGAGCGTCCGGGTCGTCGGCACCGGAATCATGCAATAGCCGAAGCGGCAGCGAATTGACAACAGGGCCGTTTTGCCGCATCATAGGAGCAAACGGACGCTTCCGCAATCGATGCGGATCAGGGGAGGAACATTCCGAATGGCCCAGGACAAAGAAAACGGGACGATTCAAGGCGACTACTTCGTCATCAAGGCGAAAGAAAACGGGGTTCATGTGATCGGGCTTACACGGGGACACGATACACGGTTCCATCATACGGAGAAGCTGGATAAAGGCGAAGTGATGATCGCCCAGTTCACGGAGCATACGTCCGCCGTCAAAATCCGCGGAAAAGCGGTCGTCATGACCCGATACGGCACGGTCGAAACGGACGAGTAGCGCGACCTCGAATAAGGCTTCAAAAGGCAGGCATAGCCTGCCTTTTTCTTTTGTACAATGAGATAGGGGTGTAAATGCACCGAATGTACAGGGTAGAGCCCCTGCGGGAGGGATGTGCCTTGAAGTCGGTTTACCGGATTCTCGTCGTCGCGTTCGTATCGATTGGTATCGCCGCTTTGCTGTCCATCGTGCCGAAGCTTGACGGATCGCTTGCAGGAGGGGCGGCGGACACGCCCGTATTTCGCCCGGAGTCGGCCGTTATGCTGAGCGACCGCAACCTGGTCGATCTGCTCGTCAAGCTGCCGCTTCAACTGGATATCGCCCATGTCGAATGGAGCGACTCGATTTTGTCGGTGGATCTGAGATCCGGTCCGGATGGAATGAAATCCGAGATCGTATATGACGATTTGTATGTTTTGTCGCAGGCGGGATTTGCCGGAACGAAAAATGTAAAGCGGATGCTCGTCCGCCTGATGGAGCACCCGTCCCAAGCCAAGGGCGTCCCCCAACTGCTGATGGCTATGGACGCCAAACGGTCGGATGCGGACGGAGCTGCCGCCGGCGGCCGTCTGAAAGGGACGAAAGAGCAATATATCGTCTCGAGCTTTAACCTGACGTACACCCACAGATGGATGGACCGGCTTCAGCATTAGCGGAGGCCGGCTGCGGCTGCGGACCTTGCCGTAATTTGCATCATATAGAATGTGCGTGGTGCGCCGGGTTATGATATAATGGTTTAGATTTCTAGGATGAACGCACATTGACGCTTGTCGGCGGTACGGAGGCTTGTATGAACATTTACTCGATTGCGGATGCGACGAAACCTTACACCGATTACGATATGATCCGGGATCATACGGAGCTGCCCGAATTCCCTAATTTTCGCACCCAGCTTTTGTATACGTTTCTCCGTAAACAATCGTCTTACGCGGATCAAAGCGAGCTGTACTCGATCGTCGTATCGCTGGCTCAGCTCGGACTCGATACGCACGATCTGGTCAGCGAAACGAACGAACGCAAAGAGAAAAAAGAAGCTCGTTCCAGACAGATGAAGGTGCTTGCCGGCGATTACTTCAGCAGCCGGTTTTATCATCTGTTGTCGCAGGCCGGCCAGGTGGAGATGACAAGGGGGATCGCGGCTGCGATCTGCGAGGTGAACCGGCTGAAGATGAATTTGTACAGCCGGATGCGCCAGTGGAAGATGACGACGGACGAGTATATGCGTTTTTCCGTCGACATCCGCATGCAGCTGTATTTGACGTTTTCCAAGGCGCTTGAAGGTCTGAAGCCTAATAGCTGGCACGATATGCTCCACGGTTACACCCAATGTGAAGTGCTGCTTAACGAACTGGGCCGCATCGAGCGGGAACGGGATTTCCGCTGCGGATGGGCGTTTTGGCATTTGCTTCAGATCGGGACGAAGGAAGAGCGGAAGCAGCTGCAGAACGGCGATACCGATCCGGGCAAGCTGCGCTCGCTTCTGCATAAATACAACGTCAAGGCAACGCTGTTCCAGATGCTGGAGACGCAGTTCAAGCTGTTGTCGGACAAGATCCGGCAATTTGATTCGGAGAAGCTGGTCGGCGAGCTGTATCAGATCGGGGAGCCGTTTGCCAGAGCATTGACAGCACCGAGGGTATTGGAGGAAGTGTGAGGTGGAGATGAAGACTAGCAAAGAGCAGTTCGTCCATTCCGTATTTGAAAGCATCGCTCCCAAGTACGATCTGATGAACGATCTGATTAGTTTCAGGCGGCACAAGGCTTGGCGCAAGTATACGATGAAGCAGATGGACGTCAGACCCGGGCAGACCGCGCTCGACGTATGCTGCGGAACGTGCGACTGGACGGTAGACCTGGCGGAGGCCAGCGGGTCGGGTCGGATCGTGGGGCTGGACTTCAGCAAGAATATGCTCGATTTCGGCGAACGCAAAATCGCAAGCCTGAAGCGGGACGATCAGATTGAGCTCGTCCACGGCAATGCGATGGAGCTGCCCTTCGATGACAATACGTTCGATTATGCCACGATCGGCTTCGCGCTGCGGAACGTGCCGGATTTGGAACAAGTGCTGCGGGAGATGCGCCGTGTCGTGAAACCGGGCGGACTGGTCGTCTCGCTTGAGCTGTCCAAGCCGACCTGGCAGCCGTTTAAGTCGATTTATTATTTTTACTTCCAGAAAGTGATGCCGCTGATCGGCAAGCTGATTGCCAAAAAGTACGAGCAGTACAAATGGCTGCCGGAATCGCTCGTGCATTTTCCGGATTACTACCAGCTTGCCGGCATATTCCGAAAGATCGGGCTGGACGATATTCGCGTCAAACCGTTTTTCCTCGGAGTCGCGGCTTTGCATATCGGCGTCAAGCGGGAGGGAACGTCCGATGTGGAATAAGACGAAAGTCTTTCTGGAAATGATCAAGTTCGAGCATACGATATTCGCCCTCCCGTTTGCTTTTATGGGCGCCGTACTCGGCTCGGTTGTGGAATACGGCCATTTGCCGTCGTGGGCTCAGATCGGCTGGATTATCGTCGCGATGGTCGGTGCGCGCAGCGCCGCCATGGGGCTGAACCGGCTGATCGACAAGGCGATCGACCTGAAAAATCCGCGCACGTCGAACCGGGCGATTCCGGCCGGGCTGCTGTCGGTCGGAGAAGTATTGCTCTTTATCATCATTTCGTTCGTCCTGCTGTTTTGGGCGACGGCCAACTTGAGCGCTCTGGCGATGAAGCTGCTGCCGCTCGCCGTCTTCATGACCGTTATTTATTCGTACACGAAACGGTTTACCTGGCTTTGCCACGTCATCCTCGGTCTTACGATCGCCCTTGCGCCGCTAGGCGGTTGGGTTGCGGTAACCGGAACGATCGATTTGTCCGCAATGGTGCTGTATATCAGCGTCGCATTCTGGACGGCCGGCTTCGATGTGATTTATGCTTGCCAGGATGCCGACTACGACCGCAACGAAGGGCTGCACTCCATCCCGAGCCGGTTCGGGATCGGACGAGCGTTAATGATCGCAAGAGCGTTTCATCTGATCACCGCTGCCGGACTGATGAGCCTTTTTCTGATAACGGATTTAAGCTGGTGGTATTTCGCCGGACTGATCATCTCTTACGCTATTATGTTTTATGAACATTTCATCGTATCGCCTAACGACTTGTCCAAGTTGAATACGGCGTTCTTTACGATGAACGGAGTTTTGAGCGTGGTTGTGTTTTGTTTCACATTCCTTGACGTGGTGGTGCGCTACTTATGGTAGAAAGCGTAAGCCGCGAAGGATGGGTGGTCGGCATTACCGGGGCGAGCGGCGCCGTCTACGGAGTCAGGCTGTGCGAAGCGCTTCTGGAGCGCGGGCTGCCGGTTCATCTCGTCATTACCGAGGCGGGCTGGAGGGTGCTGCGGGAGGAGCTGGGCTGGGACACATCTCACCGGCAGGCGACGCTAGAAGAGAAGTTCGGCCGTTTCGCGTTCAAACCGCGTTATTATCCGATCGCTGATATCGGCGCCTCGATCGCCAGCGGATCGTTCCGTACCGCCGGCATGGCGATCGTCCCGTGCAGCATGGGAACGTTGTCGGGCTTGTCGCAAGGCGCCTCGGGTAATTTGCTGGAACGGGCCGCCGACGTTATGCTGAAGGAGGGGCGGAGGCTCGTGATCGTCCCGAGGGAGACGCCGCTTCACGCGATTCATCTGGAAAATATGCTGAAGCTGGCGCGTATGGGAGTACGGATCGTTCCGGCCATGCCGGCCTTTTACCATAAGCCGTTGTCGATGGACGAGCTGGTCGATTTTATGGTCGGCAAAGTGATGGATAGTATGGGAATCGACAACGAGATGTTCCGACGATGGGGAGATGCTTGACTATGCACCATGAATCACGGATACGCATCGGGAAGATCAACTATACGAACGTGTGGCCCATTTATCATTATTTCCCGCACGAGCGGTTCGGCTCCAGACTGGAATGGATCGAGCAGGTGCCGACCGGGCTGAACCGGGCGATGCTGGCCGGAGAAGTCGATATGGGGGCGATTTCTTCGTTTGCCTATGCCGAATCGCATGAGCGCTACGAGCTGTACCCGGAGCTGTCGGTAAGCGCGCTCGGCAACGTTAATTCGCTGCTGCTGTTTCATAAGAAGCCGCTCGAAGAGCTGGACGGCTGCATGGTCATGCTGCCCACAACGTCCGCTACGACCGTTAATTTGCTTAAAATTGTGCTGCACCGCTTTGTGGGAGTCACGCCCCATTACGTGTATGCCGCTCCGTCTTTGGATACAATGATGAAACATGCGGATGCGGCGCTTCTGATCGGCGACGACGCGATCCGGGCGAGCTGGTCCGATCATCCGTACGAAGTGTCCGATCTGGGCGGACTGTGGAAACGGTATACCGGGGAATGGATGACGTTCGCCGTATGGGCCGTCCGCAAGCAGACGATCGAAGCTTATCCGGAGCTGGTGGCCGACGTGCACGAGTCCTTCCTGAGAAGCAAAGCGGCAGGACTCCAAGATCCCGAACCGATTGTAAGGAAGGCGCAGGCCGAGATCGGCGGGACGCTCGAGTACTGGCGCGGCTATTTCCGCAATCTAAGCCACGATTTCGGCCCGGATCAGCGGCGGGGGCTGAGCTTGTATTTCCGGTATGCCGCAGAACAGGGGCTGCTATCCGAGGACGCGCCGCTCCGTATCTGGACTGATAATTCTGTAACTAGGTGACTTGATGAAACTATTGGATATTTACGCCAGAATGAAAAAAGATATCGCTTACGTCGAGCGTGAGCTGGAAAGCAGCGTTTATTCGGACCACGCGATGCTTAAGGAAACGTCGCTGCATCTGCTGAAAGCGGGAGGGAAACGGATTCGTCCGGTTTTCGTCCTGCTTGCCGGCCAGTTCGGCAAGTACGATCTGCAGAGACTGAAGCATATCGCGGTGCCGCTGGAGCTGATCCATATGGCCTCGCTTGTGCATGACGATGTGATCGACGATGCGAATACGAGGCGCGGCCAGTTGACTGTAAAGTCCAAGTGGGACAACCGGGTTGCGATGTATACCGGCGATTACATTTTCGCCAAGGCGCTTACGGTCGCAACGCAGCTGTCCGATCCCCGCATCCACCGGATCTTGTCGAAGGCGCTTGTGGAGCTGAGCATCGGGGAGATGGAGCAGATCCGCTACTTTTTCCGGACCGACCAGACGCTGCGCAATTATTTGCTCCGCATCAAGCGCAAGACGGCGCTCCTGATCGCGATCAGCTGCCAGCTCGGGGCGGTCGCTTCGGAAGCTTCGGACGATGTTTGCGACAGCATGTATGCGTTCGGTTACAATGCCGGGATGGCCTTTCAGATCCGCGACGACATCCTCGACCTGACAGGGACGGAGAAGGAGCTCGGCAAGCCTCCGGGAAGCGATATCCGGCAAGGCAACATCACGCTTCCGGTATTATGCGCGCTGCGCGACCCGGCGATCCGAAGCGAGTTGCTGGCCGAGATCGAACGGATCCGTCTTGTCGACGGCCAGACGGACGTTACGGCCTTTTTGCGCATCATCCGCAGCGGTACATACATCGGGGAAGCCGACAGGCTATCTTCGAATTATATTGACAGGGCGATAGCGGCTTTGTCCGGCTTGCCGGATATTCGCGCCAAGCGCGACCTGGTTCAGATCGCCCATTTTATCGGCAACCGTTCTTATTGAGGAACCGCTGCCGGTTAGGGAGCAAGGCATATCAACGTATGGATTGCGGAAAATCAACCGACAATGGTTGATACAATGGAGCCGAGTGGAGGGAATGGATATGGAAAGAACGTTTCTGATGATTAAACCGGACGGCGTACAGCGCGGGCTGATCGGCGAGATTGTGGGCCGCTTCGAGCGCAGAGGGTTTACGCTCATCGCCAGCAAGCTGATGATGGTGTCCAAGGAAAAAGCGGCTGCGCATTACGCGGAGCATCACGGCCGCCCTTACTATGACGATTTGATGAACTTCATCACGTCCGGCCCCGTGTTCGCCATGGTATGGCAGGGCGATCAAGTGATCGCGCTGTCCCGGATCATGATGGGCAAGACGAATACGCTTGAGGCGGGAACCGGAACGATCCGGGGAGATTTCGCCGTACATACGAACCGCAACATCATTCACGGCTCCGACTCGCCGGAGAACGCCGTCCGCGAGATCAACATCTTCTTCGAGCCGCAGGAGCTGCTCGATTATACGAAGACGATACAAACATGGATTTGATATTTTTCGACGTCATTCGGCAGGAAAATCCCGTATGCTATGGAACTATAGTAGCATACGGGATTTTTGCGTTTCATCGCGGAAACGGCTTCGTTTAGAAGCTTTTCGTACATAGGGATAGGTGGGGAGACACAGGTGGAAGACAAAGACTTCGCGTTGTTTATTAAAAAAGTGAAAGATTACTCGGCGATCGACTTGTCCCAGTACAAGGAAGCACAGATGAAACGCCGGCTAACCACGTTGTATACGAAGAAGGGGTTTGCGTCGTTTGCCTCCTTTTTCGATGCGATGGCGAAAGATAAGGAGCTGTATTACGAATTTCTCGACCGGATGACGATCAACGTATCCGAATTTTGGCGCAATCCGAACCGCTGGGAAATCCTAGAAAGCCGGTTTCTGCCCGAGCTTGCCCGCGGGTCCCGCCGGCTGAAATGCTGGAGCGCCGCCTGCTCCACGGGGGAGGAGCCGTATACGCTGGCGATGATCATGTCGGAGCTGGGCCTGCTCGAATCGTCGCAGCTCGTGGCGACGGATATTGATGAAGGGGCGCTGGAGAAGGCAAGGCGGGGCGTCTATCCGGACCGGTCGCTTCGCGATGTGCCTCCGGCGTATGTGAAGAAATATTTTACACAGAAAGATATGACGTTCTCGGTCTCGGATTCGTTAAAGAAGCATATCCGGTATTCGAAGCAAAATTTGCTGCACGATCCGTTCGACACGCAGTTCGATCTGATCGTCTGCCGTAATGTGATGATTTATTTTACCGAGGAAGCGAAACATATGCTGTACCATAAGTTCAGCCGGGCGCTCAAGCCGGGCGGACTCTTGTTCGTCGGCAGCACCGAGCAGATTTTCTCGCCGGGCCAATACGAGTTCGAGCCGGCCGATACGTTTATATACCGGAAAAAAGCGGCCCATGTATAACCGCTTCCATATATTCCTATACTAAACCTGTACTTTCGATCAGGAGGTTTGCCCCTAATGGATAAACGGAAGGTCATTACGGCATATCGGCGCGGCTTTATAACGATCCAGGAGTGCGCGCAAATACTCGGCATCGACTCGGTGCAGGTTCTGGGTATTATGAACGATCCGCTGCCGGCAGACAAGTCCCGGATCTATCCGCAGCCCGTCAACGGCTGACGGAAGTTCCTTTTCGAATCGTACGGATCAAGTGCGCCCCGCGCGGGGCGCGCTTTTTGTCGTTAAACCATTTAACTTTGCTAAGTGGTAAGCCTTGCCCTGCTTATAGGCGGGAAGGAAACGATTAAGAGCGTCGGGCACTTAGCGGACGGTTTTTCTTCCGTCGCTTCCGTCGCTTCTGTCCGCATTCCCGGCCGGGTCATCTTACCACGCTCATTTCCTTGTCAAACCGGGGGTGCTATACTATAATTAGCAAAGGAAATTCGGTACATAAAAGCGCTAAAGCACGGCTATAGCGTTCGGATGTATGGGATCAGGATGAAAGGGGATTACCGTTCATGAGATATTTGACAGCTGGGGAAACACACGGCCCGCAACTGACCGCGATCGTGGAAGGGCTGCCAAGCAATTTGCCGCTGACCGGGGAGCCGATCAACGAGCAGCTCGCACGCCGCCAGAAAGGTCACGGCCGGGGCAAACGGATGCAAATCGAGAAAGATACGGCACAGATCGTAGGAGGCGTCCGTCACGGCAAAACGACCGGAGCGCCGGTTGCGCTTGTCGTCGAGAACCGCGATTGGAAAGCATGGACGACCGTCATGAGCATCGAGGACGTCGAAGAGGGCAGCGAAGGCAAACGCCGCGTCAACCGCCCGCGTCCCGGACATGCCGACTTGAACGGCGGCCTGAAATATAATCAGAAAGATCTTCGCAACATTCTGGAGCGCTCCAGCGCTCGGGAAACGACGGTTCGCGTCGCTGTCGGCGCGATCGCCCGCCAGTTTTTGGCGCAGTTCGGCATTAAGGTAGCCGGACAAGTGATTCGGATCGGAGAAATCGAAGTCAACCGCCAGGAGCTGCCGATCGACGAGTTGATCCGGATCACCGAAGAGTCTCCGGTTCGCGTCGTCGACAAGGAAGCGGAAGAGCGGATGATCGCTGCGATCGACCAGGCGAAGGCCGAAGGCGATACGCTTGGCGGTATCGTGGAAGTTATCGTCGAAGGCGTTCCGGTCGGTCTGGGCAGCCACGTCCAATGGGACCGCAAGCTGGACGGACGGATCGCGCAAGCCGTCGTTTCGATTCAAGCGTTCAAAGGCGTCGAGTTCGGTATCGGCTTCGAAGCGTCCGAGCGTCGCGGATCGAAGGTGCACGACGAGATTTTGTATAATGAAGAGACGGGCTTCCGCCGAGGCTCCAACCGTGCAGGCGGCTTCGAGGGCGGCATGACGACCGGCGAGCCGATCGTCGTCCGCGGCGTAATGAAGCCGATTTCTACGCTGTACAAGCCTTTGGGCAGCGTGGATATCGATACGAAGCAGCCGTTCTCCGCTCAGGTGGAACGTTCCGATACGTGCGCGGTTCCGGCTGCAGGCGTTATAATGGAAAGCGTAGTCGCCTGGGAAGTAGCCAGAGCGTTTATGGAGAAGTTCGGCGGCGATTCGATGGAAGAGATCCGCGCCAACTACGACAATTTCCTCGCGCAAGTGAGGCAGTACTAATATGAAGCAGCTGACGGTTGATCTGGGAGAACGGTCGTACCCGATCTACATCGGCGAAGGAATTATTAGCGGTCTTGCCGCTACTCTCGCCAACCACCAAATCGGGACCAAGTCGCCGATCCTCGTCGTTACGGACGAGAACGTGGCGAAGTTTTATTTGGCACAGGTCAAAGACTCGCTCGAAGCCGGCGGATACCGCGTCGCAACCGCTGTAGTAGCGCCCGGCGAGAAGTCCAAGTCGCTGGCTGTGCTTGAAGATATGATTACGGTAGCGCTGGAAGCCGGACTGGACCGCAGCTCTGCGGTGATCGCGATCGGCGGGGGCGTCGTCGGCGATCTGGCCGGCTTCGTCGCAGCAAGCTATATGCGAGGCATCCGCTTCGTGCAAATTCCGACGACGATCCTTGCGCACGACAGCAGTGTCGGAGGCAAGGTGGCGGTTAACCATAGGTTGGCCAAAAACGTCATCGGCGCCTTCCATCAGCCGGAATTCGTCCTGTACGATACGGCAACGCTGAAGACGCTGCCGGAGCGGGAGATTCGCGCCGGGCTGTCGGAGCTCGTCAAGGAAGGGTTTATATGGGACCGGGAGTTCGTCGAATGGTTCGACGCCAATACCGACAAGCTGCTTGCCCTCGATTCGGAGGCGCTCGCGCATGCCTTGTACATCGGCTGCGGCGTCAAAGCAACGGTTGTGTCGCAGGACGAGCGGGAGGGAGGCCTTCGCGCCATCTTGAACCTGGGCCATACGATCGGCCATGCGCTCGAAGCGGTATCCGGGTACGACGAGCTGCTGCACGGGGAAGCGATCGCGATCGGCATGGTCGGCGCGGCGATGCTGTCCGAGAAGCTCGGCAATCCGGGATCGATCGCGGTGGAGACGGAGCGCATTTTGCGCAAGCTCGGGCTGCCTGTCCGCATCCCGTCCCATCTGGACACCGACGCGATCATGAGCGCACTGATGCACGACAAGAAGTTCAAGGAAGGCACCATGGTGTTTATTATTCCGACCGCAATCGGCGAGGTCGAGATCAATTCAAACGTATCGTCCGTATGGGTCAGAGAAATTGTACAGCGGTTGAAAGGGGAGGCTTGAGCGGACATGTTCGTTAGGGGAATACGCGGGGCCATCACGGTGGAACACAACGAGGAAGCGGAAATCCTGAAAGCGACGATCGAGCTGCTCGGTCAAATCGTCGCCGACAACCACATTCAGCCGGACGATATCGCACACGTCTTCGTAACGGTTACGCAAGATTTGGATGCGGCCTTTCCGGCCAAGGCGATCCGTCAGATGCCGGGCTGGGAGCTCGTGCCGCTGATGTGCGCGCTGGAGATTTCCGTACCGGGCGGTCTGCCGAAGTGCATCCGTCTGATGGTATCGGTGAATACCGACAAATCGCAGCGGGAAATCCAGCACGTTTATTTAAATGAAGCCAAAAAGCTCCGTCCGGACTTGTCCGAGACGACCAAGTCCTAATTGTTTATATTTCGAAAACGGTTGACGGTCTTCTTAGATCTGTTGTATAGTAAGTGGAAAGCATGAACAAGGCAAGTCGAGAACAGTAGAGTTTAGGAATTAGTCGAGATGAGTGGAGTACAGCCGAGTGAAGCGAAGGCGGGAGCCGCCGGTAGCTTCAGTTGTTTCGAGAATGTTCGTGGGCTGGGCAATGTTTGACCGGGAGCGGTCGAAGTTACCCGCGGAACCTGCGGACCGACAAGCGAATAGCCGGTTGTTTCATGGCCAGGAGAAGATGTCCCGGTGTGAAACATTGCTGTATTGGTTTTCGTTTGGCGTTTTTTTCGAAATAAACGCTTGTTCCCCAACCGATCGATATTCAAACCTCTACTTCGGTAGAGGTTTTTTTGCATTCATATAGCTACAGGCCAACTGCGGCGAAGGAGAGATGACGAATATGTACACGCCAGAACTCAATGAGGTAATCCGGCTAGCCCAAACCCACAACTTAATCCCGGTCGTACGCAATTTGATGGCGGATACGGAGACGCCGATCCGGGTGTTTCAGCATTTTTACGAGGAACCGCGGGCGTTCCTGCTGGAAAGCGTGGAGGGCGGCGTCAAGTGGGCGAGATATTCGTTTATCGGAACCGACCCGTTTCTGATGGTGAAAGGCAAGCACGGCCGGATGGAGATCGAACTGAACGGCGTTCGCCAGGTCGTGGACGACAAGCCGCTCGAGACGTTGAAAGGGCTGCTGCGCGGGTATTCGAGCCCGGCGCTGCCGGATTTCCCTCCGTTTACAGGCGGCGCGATCGGATTTTTCGGATACGATCTGCTCCAGCATTACGAGAAGCTTCCGGCCCATCGGCATGACGATTTGAATATGAGCGACATCGAGTTTATGTTCTGCGATCAGGTGATCGTGTTCGACCATTTCAAGCAGCAGGTGAAAGTGATCGGCAACGTTCATATCGGGAAACACGCGACGGACGCGCAAATCGCCGAAGCGTACCGGCTTACCTGTTCCAAGATCGACGCCACGATCGAACGTCTGCAGCAGCCGATCGCCCAGCGCTCCATCCAAAATGCGATTCCGGCCGATGTGGATCTGGGAGAGGTGCACTCCAATCTGACCAAGGAACAATACATGGCGAACGTCGATAAGGCCAAGGAATACATCCGGGCGGGCGATATATTCCAGGTCG
The DNA here is from genome assembly GCF_036577605.1 of Paenibacillus sp. GYB004. Classification (NCBI taxonomy): domain Bacteria; kingdom Bacillati; phylum Bacillota; class Bacilli; order Caryophanales; family Paenibacillaceae; genus Paenibacillus; species Paenibacillus sp. GYB004. The sequence continues at coordinate 212,806 of NZ_JARBDB010000008.1, read as the reverse complement.
TCCTCTCGCAGCGATTCCATATCGAGACGGAGATTTCCCCGCTGTATGTGTACCGCGTGCTGCGTGCGACGAACCCTTCGCCGTATATGTATTATTTGAAAATGGACGACGAAGTCATCGTCGGAACGTCCCCGGAAGCGCTCGTGAAGGTCGACGGACAGCGGGTGGAGACGAGACCGATCGCGGGAACGCGGCCAAGAGGCAAAACGCCGGAGGAAGACGCGGCGCTTGAAGCGGAGCTGCTGGCCGACGAGAAGGAACGGGCGGAGCATCTCATGTTGGTCGACCTGGGGCGCAACGATATCGGCCGGGTCGCCGAATTCGGCTCCGTCAAGTGCGACATGTACATGGAGATCGAACGGTATTCTCACGTTATGCATATCGTGTCCAACGTGTCCGGCAAGCTTCGTGAAGATAAAGATTTCTTCGACGCCTTTATATCCTGCATGCCGGCGGGAACGGTATCGGGCGCTCCGAAGCTGCGTGCGATGGAGATTATCGCAGAGATCGAGCGGGAGGCGCGCGGCGCATATGCCGGGGCGATCGGCTATCTCGGCTTCTCGGGCAATCTGAATACGTGCATCACGATCCGGACGCTTATCTTCAAGCATGGCAAGGCGTACATCCAAGCGGGAGCCGGCATCGTCTGGGATTCCGTACCGGAGATGGAGTACAAGGAAACAGTGAACAAAGCGATGGGGATGCTCAAGGCGATCCGGCTGGCGGAAGCGATATTCGGTGAAAAGAAACCGGCGGCCGCCGTACTGACGAATCAGGACTATTACTGATCTGCGATTATTTCGAGGGGGAAACGGACATGGACCAAATCAAAACGATCCAGCAGACGATTGCCAAAGTGGTGAGCGGCGCGCATCTGACGCGGGAAGAAGCCAAACTGGCGATGAACTTCGTCATGGAGGGCGACGCGACGCCTTCGCAGATCAGCAGTCTGGTAACGGCGCTGCGCATGAAGGGAGAGACCGCGGACGAAATCGGCGGCTTCGCCGAGACGATGCGCGGCAAGGCCAATCTGGTAAAAGCCGAACGGATCAATTTGCTGGATACGTGCGGAACGGGCGGAGACGGAGCCGATACGTTCAACATCTCTACCGCATCGGCCATCGTAGCGGCCGCCGGAGGCATTCGCGTAGCGAAGCACGGCAACCGGGCGATGTCGAGCAAAAGCGGCAGCGCGGACGTGCTGGAGGCGCTGGGCGTCAACATCGGGCTGTCCGCGGAAGAGGCCGCATCCTGTCTGGAGCGCATCGGCATCTGCTTCATGTTCGCCCAGGCGCACCATCCTTCGATGAAGCACGCGGCTGCGCCTCGTAAGGAGATCGGAATCCGGACCGTATTCAACCTGCTCGGACCGCTGACCAACCCGGCCGGGGCCGACCGGCAGCTGCTCGGCATCTTCGACCGCAACCGGACGGAGCTTATCGCCGAGGTGCTCGGCTCGCTTGGAATCAAGCGGGGGCTCGTCGTAGCGAGCTATGACGGGCTGGACGAGATCAGCATATCGGCCGCGACCAAGGTGACGGAGCTGAAGGACGGCTCGATCCGGACGTTCGATATCAGCCCGGACGATCTCGGGTTGAAGGCGTATCCGATGAGCGACGTCGTCGGAGGCGACGCGGCGGCCAATGCGGACATTATCCGCTCCGTGTTCCGCGGCTCCGGCGGCGCCTGCAGGGATATTATTCTTGCCAACGCGGGAGCCTGCTTCTACGTGACCGGACGTTGCTCAACGCTGCAGGAAGGTGTAAAATTAGCGGGTGCAGTCATCGACTCCGGGAAGGCGGCGGAGAAGCTGGAGCAGCTAGCACAAGTAACGGGAGAACTGAGCCATGTTTCTTGATAAAATCGTAGCAACCAAAAAAGTCGAAGTCCAGCGGCTGCAAGAAACGTTTTCTTTAGCCGAAGCGGAGAACAAAATAGCGGCAATGCCTGCCTGTCTCGGCTTCGAGCGGGCCCTCTCGAGCGGACGGAAGCGGAGCATGGGACTGATCGCCGAGGTGAAGAAGGCGTCCCCGTCGAAAGGGCTGATCCGGCCCGATTTCGATCCGGTGAGCATTGCCAGATCGTATGAAGCGGCGGGAACGGACTGTATATCGGTGTTAACCGACGTCGACTATTTTCAAGGCTCGAACGAGTATTTGAACGCGGTGCGGCAAGCGGTCAGCGTGCCGATTCTGCGCAAAGACTTTACGATCGACGCCCGGCAAATCTATGAAGCGCGGCTGATTGGCGCCGATGCAATTTTGCTTATAGCGGCAATCTTGACCACATCCGAGATGAGACAATTTTTGGCGACAGCCCGCGAGCTGGGACTCGACACGCTGGTCGAGGTGCATGACCGTGAGGAACTGGAACGGGTGCTCGAGCTGGATGCGACGTTAATCGGGATTAATAACCGCAATCTGCGGACGTTTGTGACCGACCTCCATACGACGGAGGAGCTAATCCGGCACATACCGGGCGACAAGACGGCCGTCAGCGAAAGCGGCATCGCTTCCCCGGAAGAGATCGCCTACTTAAGCTCGATCGGCGCTCACGCCGTTTTGGTAGGGGAAACGTTTATGCGCAAGCCCGTTATCGAAGACGCGGTAACCGAATTGATGGGGCGCTTGCCTGTTCAAGGCGGTCGATAGGATGACTACGGTAAAAATATGCGGCCTGAAGGACAAGGCGACGGTTGAAGCTATCCTTCATCTGCCGATCGACCATATCGGTTTCTTATTTGCAAAAAGCAAACGTCAAGTCACCCCCGGTGAAGCCGGGGAGATGATCCGGGTGATTCACGAGCGGCGCACCGCGGGACAGCCTGTTCCGCTTACGGTAGGGGTGTTCGTCGATCCGTCCCGGGAGTTCCTGGCCGAAGTGATGCGTGAGGCACCGCTGGACGTCGTCCAGCTGCACGGATCGGAAAGCCCGGACTTCTGCAGGTGGGTGAAGATGACGTTCGGCGTTCTCGTATACCGGGTATTCTCCGTGATGGACACCGGCCCGGACCAGGAGGGCGAGCTGGGGGACGTTTTGGACCCGTATGCGGGACAGATCGACGGTCTGCTGCTCGACACCGCGGGGGGCGGAACCGGCAAGACGTTCGAATGGAACCGGATTCCGGCTTACCATGCCTGGGCTGTCAGGAACCGCATTCCGCTGCTTGTAGCGGGAGGCCTGCATCCGGACAATGTGGCCGGCTTGATCGGGTCCTATCCGCTGGACGGCGTAGACGTATCGAGCGGCGTAGAGACGGACGGCACGAAAGATATTGCGAAAATAACAGCATTTGTCGAAAGGGTGAAACGTCATGAGTCGCATGCAAGTGCCTGACGAGCACGGACGGTTCGGAACCTTCGGGGGCCGGTACGTTCCGGAAACGCTGATGAACGCGCTGATCGAGCTCGAGGAAGCGTATCGCTACTATTCGCAAGACCCGGATTTTATTAAGGAAGTGCAAACTCTGCTGAACGAATATGCAGGCAGGCCGTCGCGGCTGTATTACGCCGAACGTCTGACGGAGCATTTGGGCGGAGCGAAAATTTACTTGAAGCGGGAAGACCTGAACCATACCGGCGCCCACAAAATCAATAACACGATCGGACAGGCTGTGCTCGCCAAACGGATGGGCAAGAAGAAAGTAATCGCCGAGACCGGCGCCGGGCAGCACGGGGTCGCCAGCGCGACGATCGCCGCCTTGCTCGGACTCGAATGCAAAGTTTTTATGGGCGAAGAGGATACGAAGCGGCAGCAGTTGAACGTATTCCGGATGAACTTGCTCGGAGCGGAGGTCGTTCCCGTTACGTCCGGTACCCGGACACTGAAGGACGCCTGCAACGAGACGCTGCGCTATTGGGTCAGCAACGTGCACGACACATTTTATATTTTGGGCTCGGTCACCGGTCCTCATCCATATCCGATGATGGTCCGCGATTTTCAGCGGATTATCGGGGACGAGGCGCGCGCTCAAATGCTTGAGAAGGAAGGGCGTCTGCCCGATGCGGTTATCGCCTGCGTCGGCGGGGGCAGCAATGCGATGGGGATCTTCTATCCGTTCGTCGGCGACGAATCGGTCCGCCTGATCGGCGTAGAAGCCGCAGGGCGCGGCGTAGAGACGGAAGAGCATGCCGCCACGATGACGAAGGGCAGTCCGGGCGTGTTCCAAGGCTCGCTCAGCTACGTGCTGCAGGACCAGTTCGGTCAAGTGCTGCCGGCTCATTCGATCTCGGCGGGGCTCGATTATCCGGGCATCGGTCCGGAGCATTCGTACCTGAAAGATTCCGGTCGGGCGGAATACGTGCCGGTTACCGATAAAGAGGCGTTGGACGCGCTTCAACTGCTCAGCCGCACCGAGGGCATTATTGCCGCGCTCGAAAGCTCGCACGCCGTAGCGCATACGCTCAAGGTCGCCCCTACGATGAGCAAAGACCAGATTATCGTCGTTAATTTGTCCGGCCGCGGCGACAAAGACGTCGAATCGATTATGGGATATTTGGGAGGTGGCGCGGATGAATCGCATTGACGCCAAATTTGCCGAGCTGAAGGCAAGCGGTAGAACCGCGCTGATCCCTTACATTACGATGGGCGATCCGAATCCGGACGTATCGGTGTCGCTGCTGCGGGAGCTGGAGACGGCCGGCGCCGACATCGTCGAGCTCGGGGTGCCGTACTCCGATCCGCTGGCCGACGGCCCCGTCATCCAGCGCGCCTCCGAGCGGGCTCTGAAGCACAACATTACGATACTGGACTGCATCCGCATCGCCAAGGAGGCGCGCGAGCATAACGTCAGCCTGCCGTTTATTTTGTTCACTTATTATAATCCGGTGCTGCAGGTCGGGCTGGAGCGGTTTTTCGAATTGCTGGCCGAGCACGATATTAGCGGCGTCATCATCCCGGACTTGCCGTTCGAAGAGAACGGACCGGTCAAGGCATTGTCCGACCGCTTCAACATTCATCTGATTCCGCTTGTGGCGCCGACCTCGGAAGATCGGATCGTCAAAATCGTCTCGAGCGCATCCGGCTTTATTTATTGCGTATCCTCGCTTGGCGTTACCGGCGTCAGGAGCGACTTTTTCTCCGGTATCGACGAGTTTCTCGCGACGGTTCGCCGTTCGACCGACTTGCCGATCGCGATTGGATTCGGCATCTCGAGCAGCGAACAGTTCGTCCATTTCTCCAAGTCGTGCGACGGCGTAGTCGTCGGCAGCGCGATCGTGCGCAAGATCGAAGAAGCGACGCAGCTGCTGTTGTCCGAATCTTCCCGGTCCGACGGACTGGTCCAGGTGCGGGAATTCGTCAGACAGCTTCGCGGTTAACCGGAATTATCCATTCAAGAAGGTTTCCTCTTAGTAGGAAGCCTTCTTTTTTTGTCTGAACCAACGTCTGCCGCCCTATCCTGTCCTATATAGGGAATTCATGGGTCCGATTGTGAAGGTCGTGTAAAAGAACCACAACAATTCATAAAAAATCACATGTAAGCGCGTTCAGATGTCCGGTATCATTAAAGTCGACAACAAGGAGGGGGAAGCAGATGGCGACCGAAATGAAAGCGGGTGCGAACCCGCCGCTTATAGGCAACCGGCCGAAGAAGACCAGCTATATCATCAAACATTGGCCCATTTATTCGATGATCATCCCGGGCTTGCTCTTTTTCATCGTATTCAAGTATATTCCGCTGGGCGGAAGTATTATCGCCTTCCAGGATTACAATGTGTTCGACGGAATTGCCGGGAGCAAATTTGTAGGAGCCAAGCATTTTCTGAATTTGTTTACGTACCCGGAGTTTTACCGGATCTTCAAAAACACGCTGCTGATCAGCATCTACCAGCTGGTTTTCGGTTTCCCGGCTCCGATTATTCTCGCTTTGCTGCTGAACGAAGTTCGCAAAGCGGTGTTTAAACGGACCATCCAAACCGTACTCTACCTGCCCCACTTTTTATCCTGGGTAATCGTAGGCGGTCTGGTCATCAGTCTTCTGTCGCCTAGCACAGGGCTGGTTAACGGGATCGTGAAGATGTTCGGCGGCGACCCGGTCTTCTTTATGCAGGAGCCTTCCTATTTCCGCACGATTGTGGTAACGTCGGGGATTTGGAAAGAGGTCGGCTGGGGGACGATTATTTACTTGGCGGCGATGGCCGGCGTTAATCCCGACCTGTACGAAGCGGCCGAAGTGGACGGCGCCGGAAAGCTGCGCCAAATGTGGAACATTACGCTTCCCTGTCTGCTGCCGACGATTATGGTCATGCTTCTGCTTCGAATCGGCAGCATACTCGACCTCGGCTTCGAGCAAATCTACAGCATGCTGAATCCGCTCGTTACAGAGACGGGCGAAGTATTCGATACGTACATTTACCGGATCGGCCTTCTGGGCGGCCAATTCAGCTATACGACCGCGATCGGCCTGTTTAAATCCGTCATCGGTTTCATCCTGCTCGTAGGCGCCAATATCATCAGCAAGAGAACGACAGGAAGTTCTATTTACTAGAGAGGAGACGGCTTACGTATGATTCGGACAACATGGCCGCAGAAGCTGTTTACCGTTGTGAACTATATGTTTCTATCCTTGCTGAGTTTGACGATGCTGATCCCGCTGCTTCATATTCTGGCAGGTTCTTTAAGCGGCAATAGCGCATTGATGGCAGGGGAAGTGACCGTGTTCCCCGTCGACTTCACCTGGTCGAACTACCAGGTTGTGTTCACCGATCCTGCGATCTGGAGGGCGTTCGCCATCACGGTGCTCGTCACCGTGTCCGGAACGGCGATCAGTCTGTTTCTGACATGCCTGATGGCTTACGGGTTGTCCCGGAATGTGAAGGGCAGCTCCATCATCCTGCTGCTGGTCGTATTCACGATCATCTTCCAGGCTCCCATGATTCCGACCTATATACTGGTCAAATCGCTCGGCATGCTGAACTCGTTATGGGCGCTTATTATTCCGGGAGCTATCAGCGCCTTTAATATGATCATTATGGTATCGTTTTTCCGCAACATTCCGGATGGGCTGATCGAATCGGCGCGCATCGACGGTGCAGGCGAATACCGGACGTTGTTCCAGATCGTCATTCCGCTGTCGCTGCCGTCCTTGCTTACGATTGGTCTGTTTTACGCCGTAGGGTATTGGAACAGTTATATGCAAGCGTTGCAATATATCCGCAAGCCGTCGCTGCATCCGCTTCAAGTCAAGCTGAGGCAGATGATTGTCGAAAGCGACGTCGATTCGCTCCTGCAAAGTACGATGGCCTCGATGCAATCGGCCGAAGGGATCAAGATGGCGTCCATTATATTCGCCACGATTCCGATCCTGCTTATTTATCCATGGATCCAGAAGCACTTTGTGAAAGGTGCAATGCTAGGATCTGTTAAAGGATAAACTATACATCAAGAGGAAAAAGGAGAGGGTTCTTGTGAAGATGAAAAAAACGTTTTCGGTCCTGCTGTCGGTAACTTTGGCGGGGGCGGCTCTGGCCGCTTGCTCGACCAATAAAGAAAACGAAAATGCAGCCGGCCCGTCGGAGACAGGTCAGCCAGCCAAAATCAGTGTTGCGTTAGGAACGGGCAACTTGCCGTATGTGACCGGTTCGCGTGACATTAACTCGGACAAATTTGTGAAAAAGCTTGAAGAACTGGCCAAAGTGGATCTGGATCTCGAGCTGATCCCGCACGAAAACTATTCGCAAAGTCTTACTCTTATGTTTGCCAGCGGCGAAATGCCGAATTTGCTTCAAACGAAAGGGATCAATACGCCTGAAGTAGCGCCGGCGGTTGATTCCGGCAATCTGATGCCGCTGAACGACCTGATCGACCAGTACGGTCCGAACTTGAAAAAGTACGTGCCGAAAGAATCCTGGGATTCGACGCGAGTGAGCAAAGACGGCAAAATTTATGGGATTCCGCAGGAAAACCCGATCCGCAACGGTACGGTCACCTATATCCGCCAGGACTGGCTGGACAAGCTGGGGCTGAAAACGCCGAAAACGATCGACGAGTATATCGAAGTGCTTCGCGCTTTCCGGGATCAGGACCCGAACGGCAACGGCAAAAAAGACGAAATTCCGTTTACGTCCCGCGCCAAGTTTTCCTTCGGACAAGCGTTTTTCGGAGCTTACGACGTAGCGCCGGCTTTGTGGAAACAGGTCGACGGCCAGCTCGTGCCCAACTTCATCCGTCCCGAGATGAAGGACGCTTTGAAACTGTACAAACAGCTGTATGAGGAAAAGCTGATCGACAACGAATTTTTCGTCATGCAGGGCAAAGACTGGGATGCGAAAATCAAAGGCACCGGTGTTGCGGGCATGTGGGCGCACTCCGCTTCGTATCCGGACAAGTGGGAGAACGATGTCAAGACGGCCGTGCCTACGGCTAAAGTATCGGCGATTCCTTCCCCGGTAGGACCAAGCGGCAAGCCGGGCGGTTCGGACGAGATCGGCTCGACGGTATCCGACTATGTGTGGGTCATTCCCAAAGATACGAAAAATGCGGCCGATGTCATCAAGTTTTTGGACTGGTACTATAATCCGGACAACAAGGATAAAGACAACTTCCTGCTGTACGGGCTGGAAGGCGAAACCTACACGGTCGACAACGGACAAATCAAATACAAGGCTCCGACTACGCCGGAAGAAACGCAAGCGGAATTTATGCACCAGGGCTGGCTCGCCTTTACCGGTCAAAAGAAGTATTTGACCGACGAAACGTTTATTAAGAGCAAGCCGGGCGGCGACAAAATTTTGGCGACTATGAAAATCGCCGCGGCCGAAGGTCTTGTCAACGACGGAAGCGAGATGCCGGTAATGCCCGCCATGCAGGCACGTCCGGAGCTGAAGTACGACGGACTGTGGCTCGAGTTTGCCTCCAAAGTGGTAACGGGCAAGGAGCCTGTCGAGAAATTCGACGAGTTCGTAGCCGACTGGAAAAAACGCGGCGGCGAACAGCTGGTGAAAGAAGCGACGGAATGGTATAAAGCGAAACAAAAGTAACGCCAGGCTAGAGCAAACGAAACCTGCAGTTCGAAGCGAAGCGTATCGGTTCGCGGACATCTGTCCGGATTCGCAGGCGGTTCCATCATTAGCTTAAACAGCGAACCCTCGATACGACATCGGGGGTTTCTGCTTAGAAAGGAAGATCGCACATGAACGAGCTTCATCTTATCTGCAATGCCCATCTCGATCCGGCCTGGCTGTGGGAAATCGAGGAAGGCGCCGGCGAGGCGCTGTCCACGTTCCGGATCGCCGCAGACTTTTGCGAGAAGTACGACGGATTCGTTTTTAACCACAATGAGGTCATCTTGTACCGGTGGATCGAAGAATACGACCCGGAGCTGTTCGAGCGCATCCGCATGCTGGTGCGTTGCGGGAAATGGCACATTATGGGCGGGTGGTACTTGCAGCCGGATTGCAACATGCCGAGCGGGGAGTCGTTTGTCCGGCAAATCGTGACGGGCCGCCGTTACTTTATGGAGAAGTTCGGCGTGCGGCCGACGACGGCGATTAATTTCGATCCGTTCGGACATACGCGGGGGCTCGTCCAGATAATGGCCAAATCCGGTTACGACTCTTACATCGTATGCCGTCCAGGGGATAACGACTGCAAGCTGCCCGGGGACGAGGTCGTATGGGTCGGCCACGACGGGTCCGAGATTATTGTGCACCGCGCGTACAAGGCGTATTTGTCAGGCAAAGGAAAAGCGCATATCAAAGTGATGGATTGGATGAGCGATCATATCGGCCGGGAAACGGGGATGGTGCTTTGGGGCATCGGCAATCACGGCGGCGGGCCGTCGCGGATCGATCTCGAGCAGCTGCAAGAGCTGAAAAACCGTACGAAATCGTACCGGATCGTGCACTCCACCCCGGAAGCGTATTTCAAACGGCTGAGAGAAACGGGGACAGAGCTGCCCAAGCACGAGAGCGACCTGAACCCGTGGGCGGTCGGTTGTTATACGTCGCAAATCCGGATCAAGCAGAAGCACCGGCAGCTTGAGAACGAGCTCTATCTCACGGAAAAGATGGCGGCACATACGGCGCTGGCCGGTCTCGCTGCGTATCCGTACGAGCCTATTACCGAAGCGCTGGAAGATTTGATGCTCGCGCAGTTTCACGATATTTTGCCGGGTTCGTCGATTCAGCCGGTGGAAGAGTACGGACTTCGGCTGATGGATCATGGCCGGGAAATTTTGGCCAGGCTGCGGGCCCGGTCGTTTTTCGCCTTGACATCCGGCCAGAAGAAGGCGAAGGAAGGCGAAGTGCCGATCTTTATCTACAACCCGCACCCGTTCAAGGTGAAGGGTGTATTCGAATGCGAATTTCAGCTTCAGCAGTCGACGAAAAACCAGTTCGCCTATCCGGTGCTGACGGCAAACGGACGGGAAATCCCGTGTCAGGTCGAGAAGGAACTAAGCAACTTGTATATCGACTGGCGGAAACGGGCGGTATTTTACGCCGAGCTGGAGCCGGGCACGATGAACCGGTTCGATTGCACCGTAGAGCTGCTTGCCGAGAAACCGGCGCCGTCGCTGAAGGAGCGGGACGGAGCGATCGTGTTCGAATCGGAGCGGCTGAGGGCCGTTATCAATACGGCTACCGGACTGATGGACGAATTGTCCGTTGACGGGGTATCCTGCCTGCAGCCGGGTGCGTTCAGGCCGATCGTTATTGCAGACAATGACGATGCCTGGGGCAGCGCGGTACAAAGCTTCCCGAACCGGATCGGCGAGTTCAAGCTGATGTCGAAGTCCAAAGGGACGAAAGTATCCGGCGTCAAAGGATATCCGATCGCATCCGTGCGCGTCATCGAAGACGGAGCGGTTCGGACGGTGATCGAAGCGTTGTTCCAGTACGGGGACTCGACGCTGGTGACGACTTACAAGCTGCCGAAGCATGGAGCGGAGTTCCAGGTCGATGTCGTCGTATACTGGCACGAGCAGAGGAAGCTGCTGAAGCTGGCGATTCCTACCGCATGGAGCGACGCCAAGTATGTCGGACAGGTGGCTTACGGTGTGGACGAGCTGCCGAATAACGGACGCGAGGTAGTGGCGCAGAAGTGGACGGCGGCTGTCTCCGAATCGGCGAATTACGCATTCACCTGCATTAATGACGGCATATACGGTTCCGACATGTCGGACGGCGAGATTCGTCTGACGCTGCTTCGCTCGCCGGGTTACGCGGCGCTGCCGGGCGGCAAGAAGAAGCATACGATGCCGAACGACCGGTTCTCGCCCCGGATCGATCAGGGCGAACGCCGCTTTTCGTTCTGGTTCCAAGCCGGACAGGCGGAAGAGAGAAAAAACGCGGTCGATCGGGATGCGCTGGTTCATAACGAAAAGCCGTATACGTTAACTTATTTTCCGTCCGGTAAAGGAGAGCGGCCGCTGCCGGCCGCCGAGCTTAGCGACGGCGTCGTGCAGTTGACGGCTTTCAAGCGTGCGGAGCAGTCGGAAGATTTTATCATACGTTTATTCGAACCGACCGGTCAGCCAAGGGAAACGGAGTTGCATATTCCGGTCCTTGGGTTGAGCCGCCGCGTCTCCCTTGGAGCTTTCGAGATCAAAACGATACGGCTCCATATGGCGGACCGCAAGTTGACCGAGGACACGTTAACCGAGTCGATCTGAGCCGACGAACGGCTCCGTGAATCATCATCCATCATAGAAAGAAGGTACCCGACATGGAACGATTAGCGATTAATGGGGGAAGCCCGGTACGTACAACGCCGTTTCCGGTTTGGCCGGTATTCGGGGAAGAAGAGGAACTGTACATCCTTGAAGTAGTCCGTTCCGGAAAATGGGGCGGTACGAACCGCAACAAGCTGCCGGTCTTTGAAGAAAAATTTGCAGCCATGCACGGGGCGAAGCACGCCGTTTCCGTCACGAACGGAACGATCGGCCTGACGGTCGCGCTGCAGGCTGCGGGCGTGAAGCCCGGCGATGAAGTGATCATGCCGCCATATACGTTTATCGCGACCGCTTCGGCCGCGCTTCTCTTCGGCGCGATTCCCGTATTCGTCGACGTTGAACCGGATACGCTGCTTCTCGACCTGGATAAAGTGGAAGCAGCGATTACGCCGAGAACCAAAGCGATCATCGCGGTTCATATCGCCGGCGCGCCGGTTAATATGACGCGCTTGAACGAAATCGCGGCAAAGCACGGCCTGCGGATCATCGAGGATGCGGCCCAGGGAGTGGGCGCGGCCTGGGACGGCCGGCCGGTCGGCGCGCTTGGCGACTTCGGCTCGTTCAGCTTTCAATCGGGCAAAAATGTAACGGCCGGCGAGGGCGGCATCATTTTGACCAATGACGAGGAGCTGGCGGACATCGCCTGGTCGCTCGCCAACGTAGGCCGTATCCGGCAAGGCGCCTGGTATCAGCACGAGCGGATCGGCTGGAATTTGCGGATGACGGAATTTCAGGCGGCGATTTTGCTTGCCCAGCTTACACGGTACGACGAGCAGTTGCAGCGCAGGGACCGCAATGCCAAGCTGTTAACCGGGCTGATCTCCGAGATCGGAGGATTCCGCACGTTGAAGCTGGACAGCAGAACGACGCAGCATGCGCATCATTTGTACATGTTCGGTCTGACGAGCGAGGCGGCGGACACGATCGGGAAAGCGGATTTCATCCGGAAGGTTCATGCGGAAGGCATCCCGCTGCTGCCGGGTTACGTCTCGCTGAACTGCAATCGGGCCGTTGTCGCCGAGATCGAGAAATGGACGGGAGAGAAGCGGGAGACGAGCTGCCCGGTCAGCGAACGATTCGACGAACGCGAAGGATTGTGGCTGCACCAAAACGTGCTGCTCGGCACGGAACAGGATATGCACGATATTGCGCAAGCGCTGGGTAAAGTGATGAATTCGTACGGTTAAACGGCATAAAGACGGTTCATAACGAAAGCTGGGGGAGTGAGAAAGATGAAGATGGCTCGGGTAGGCGTGCTGCTGGACCGGCATATGTTGGAGCGGCTGCAGCAATTTCGGCTGAATTCGTTTGAGCAATTCGTAACCGAGATACTCGCTCATCGGGGTATCCCGTTTGAAGTGGTTCATAGCCTGGATGAGATCACAAACGACAAGTATGATCTGCTGATCGCCGCAGTGGTCGCGGACACCCGGCAGTCGGCGGAACGGTTGTGGCGGTTTGCGGAGCAAGGAGGGACGCTGATCGGCTACGGCGGTCTGAACGCGATGGCGGACCGGCTCGGCTTCATCCGCGGCGAGTCGTCAGGCACCGGATACGCCGAATTGCCGGAACCGTACCCGTCGGATCGGCCGCTGCGGTTTTTGGCTGCACAGCCGTGGCTGCGAATGGCAGACAGCGGTAATATAGCGGCGACGGAAGCAGGCGCGCTCGCTTTGGGCCGGCCGGACGGGGAACGGGTCGGACCGGCGCTGCTGCGGATTACCTCCGGCCAAGGCCGGATCGAACGATGGACGGTCGATATCCCTACGACGATCGTCGGACTGCAGCAAGGGCTGAAGCCCGTGCTGGAAGACGGAGTGCCCGCTCCGGACGGTACGGCTGCGGTCGACGACGGGGTGCTGAAGGCCGACGATGTCATGGAGCTGGATTGGACGGCCGACCGGCTGTTGACGGAGACGGGCATGCCGTATTTTGCGTTTCCTTACGCCGATTTATGGCGGGACGTTCTGGTCGGGCACCTGATCGGCGCGGCAGCGGAACGCGGGCTGTCGCTGCCGTTTGTCGGCTACTGGCCGGACGGTATCGACCATGTGGCGCTGGTCTCCCACGATAGCGACGGCAATCGGGACGAGCACGCGGTATCGACGCTGGAGACGCTAGCCGCATGCGGAATCCGTTCGACATGGTGCATGCTTGAATCGGGATATTCGGCTCCGATGTATGACCGGATTCGCGCAGAGGGCCATGAGGTCGCCTTCCACTATAACGCCGTTGAAGCGGACGAGGGAATTTGGGATGAGGCGGAGTTTTCGCGCCAGCTGGATTGGTTGAAGCGGGCTGCCGGCACGCCGTCGGTCGCCTCGAACAAAAACCATCTGACGCGGATCGAAGGCTGGGGCGAATTGTTCCGCTGGTGCGAGAAGTACGGGATCGAAGTCGATCAGACTCGCGGTCCGAGCAAGAAAGGGAACGTCGGGTTTATATTCGGGACGTGTCATCCGTATTTTCCGATCGCTTGGGCCGATGAGCACAACCGGTTTTACAACGTGCTGGAGATTGGTTTTTTGACCCAGGACCTCGATATCGGCAAATGGTCGGATAGCAGCGTCATCGCTCCTTTTCTCGAGCAGGTCCGGGAGGTCGAAGGTGTCGCGCACTTTTTGTTCCATCAAATTCATATTCATAACCGCGAAGAGGTGCGCCGCGCGATGCGGACGTTAGCCGATCAGGCCCGGGAGCTCGGCTATCCGTTCTGGACGAGCCAAGAAATTAACGATTGGGAACGATCGAGGCGGACCCTTACCATCGAAAAGGTCGAAGCGAACGGCTCCTGCTCCGTAAATGCGCCGACGAGCCTGGAGAAATCGGCTGTAGTCTGGGCTCCGTTGCCGGAACACGTTCAGGGGGACCGTGCCGCAGCTCCTGTAAGCGATGAAGGGGCCTACTCGATGCGATACGGTATTCGGTGCCGTAAAACCGTCGTTTTGCCGGGAGGGACCAACCGATGACCATGGCCAAGCTGGGCGTGCTTCTGGATGAGAGTGCGCTGAGGCAGCGACACTCGCTGGGAATCAATACGTTCGAACGGTTTATTGTGGAAATATTGGGCCATGCGGGAATCCCGTTCGATACGTACGCCAGTGTGCAGGAAGCGGCGGAGGCGGCTCCGGATCTGCTGATCGCTGCCATCTGCGGCAGCGGCCAACCGAGCGCCGATACGCTCTGGACCTATGCCGAACAAGGCGGCACGCTAATCGCTTACGGGGGGCAAAACGCGTTAGCCCGCAAGCTCGGGTACGCCCGCTCCGGTGAAGCCGGCAAAGGGTACGCGAGGCTGCCGGCGGAGGAAGGCGGGCCGGAGGGCGGGCGGATATTACGCTTTTTGTCAGCAGAGCCTTGGATTCCGCTGGTCTCCGGCGATGGGACTGTGACCGCAGCCGCCGAAGAAGGAAGGCTGCTGAGAGGACGGCCGGACGGCGAGGAAGCCGGTCCGCTCGTACAGCGATTTGCGGTCGGTGCCGGCATGCTCGAACGGTGGTCGGTGCCGATCCCGCATACGATCGTAGGGCTGCAGCAAGGCTTGTCGCCTGTGCTCGCCGACGGCGTACCCGCGCCTGACGGTACCGCCGCGGTGAACGACGGCGTTTTTAAGGCCGACGATGTAGCCGAGACCGATTGGATATGGGACCGCAGCACGACGGAAGCGGGCGACCGTTATTTCCCGCACGCTTATGCGGATGATTGGCGGGAAACGCTGATCGGGGCGCTGCTCCGAGCCGCTCTTGCGAAGGGGCTTACGCTGCCGTTCGTCGGTTATTGGCCGGATGGGGTCCGCCAAGTGGCGCTGCTTTCACTGGACAGCGACCATACGCAGGATATGGAAGCCGATACGACGCTTCGGCTGCTTCGGGAATGCGGCATACCGGCAACCTGGTGCATGATGGCGCCATGGTACAGCCGGCACATGTACGAGCGGATCGAGGCCGAAGGACATGAGCTCGCTTTTCACTATAACGCTGTGCCTTCTGACGGCGGGGCGTGGTCTGAGGAAGCGTTCGCCGCCCAGCTGGAGGCGCTGAAGTTGTCCGCTTCCAAAGAACGGATCGTCTCAAACAAAAACCATCTGACCCGGATCGAAGGCTGGGGAGAGCTGTACCGCTGGTGCGAGCGCCACGGCATCGAATCGGAACAATCTCGCGGGAACAGCAAGAAGGGGAGCGTCGGATTTTTGTACGGCACGGCGCATCCGTACTTCCCTCTATCTTGGGCCGACGAGGAAAACCGGTTTTACGACGTGCTGCAGATCGGATTTCATTACGGCGATTTTCTCCAATGCGATCCGAGCCTGATCGGGCCGCTCCTGGACGAAGCCGCACGGGTCGAAGGGGTGGCGCACTTCGTCTTCCACCAGATTCATCTCGACCGGAAGGCGTTCATCCGCGACTGGCTGAGGGAGTATGTCCGGGTTGCCGCCGCGAAAGGCTTCACGTTTTGGACCGGCAGCCGGATCAACGAATGGGAGAGGGCACGCCGCCGTATCCGGATCACCGGGATCGGTCCGGACGGGAACGCCGTCATCGCGAGCGGCACCGGGCATACCGGTGCCGTCGTCTGGATTCCGGTCGGGAGCGGCGAGCAAGCAACGGCGGCAGCATCGCGCCTGCCGGCGGACGGAGGCGCGGCGGGAGAGTGCGACACCGAAAGCGTACGCTTCGGCGTTCGCTGCCGCAAACAACTATTGAGTGAAGGGGACTGACAGTTATGGAATATACGCCTGCTGAAGCGGTTTGGAACGTGCGTCCCGTCCGGTGGGAGCTGGCGGCCGAGAATGAGATGTCCCGCCGGTTTTACGGGGTATTGCTGCGCTGGATTCCTTTCGCCGTCAAGCAATACGGCGTCTGGGATGGACGTCCGGAGTGCGGCCACTTTTTCGGCGGCACGTTCTGGTATCAGGCCGATTCGGCACATGTGTCGGCGATTTTCGCGGCGATGTCGAAGCTCGGCGAATACGACGAATCGGTCGCCGGCGTCCCCCGCAGCGAGCTGAAGCGGATGGCTGTCTCGGCGATCCGTTACATGGGTTTCACGCACGATACCGGGCCTGCCGATTGCGTGCGGGCACAAGGCGTACTGCCTTATACGAGCGGCAAAAAGTGGGGCGGCCGCGGCGACGGCTTTTTCATGGCGAGCCAGAACGGCCGGTCGGTTGCCGCAATGGCGTGCGCGGCATGGCTGCTCTGGGACGAGCTGGACGGAGAGACGAAGCGGCTCGTCCAGAACGTAACGTCGAGCTACGCGGACCGGTGGGCGGCGGAAGAACCCCGCAACGGCGTCTATTACGATACGCAGTGCGAAGAAAACGCCTGGACGGCGGCCGGCATCTCCGCGGCGATGGGGATGTTTCCGGACCATCCGCATCAGCAGGAGTGGCAGGCCGGGTTTACCAATTGGGCGATGAACGCCGTTACGACTTACCGCGACCGGCTGGCTTATCCGTCCGGGCTCATCGACAAGACGAACGGCTTGAAGGTGACAACCGTTACGTTCCACCCCGATTATACGTCGGAAAACCACGCCTTCGTGCATCCGAGCTATTATTGCGCGGGGACCAATCTGCGCGCCATCCATGCCGTGTTCGCGCTGATGAGCGGACAGCCGGTCATGGAAAGCGCGCTGTACAACAACGTGCCCTTGTATGAACGGACCGTGAAAATATGGTCGCAATTCGACGGACTGAACATCCCCGTGCAAGGACAAGACTGGTGGTACAACCGCCAGCACGAGCGGCAGCTGACCCATACGATCCTGAACGTGCTTGGCGGCGATCCGGATGCGGCCCGCCTCGCACGCTCCTCCCTCGACAGCATTGAGCGCATCCAGGCAAGCAATAACATCGGGGCGCTGCTCGAAGAAAACGGCGAGGAATGCGTCATTAACCGGGACCACGGACAATTCGCCAAAGATTTGGAGCACGGCTCCGCTTACGATCTCGCCGTATCGTATCTGCTGCACGTCTTCGGCGGCGCCGGAGCGTCCCCGAGCGAGCCGGCGGAGCTGGCCGGACGTCTGTCGGGTGTCCATCTGTATCCGTTCGGCGGCTCGGTCATCCATCGGACGCCGGAGACGTTTACGAGTTTTACGTGGCGGAATAACGTGATGGGACTCAGCATGCCGGCGAAGGGCGTCTGGAACGTTACGCCGCTTTATGCGAGCTATACAGGAACGATGAAGCTCGAATCGTCCGGGACGTTACCGGGAAGCTTGACCAACGAATCGATCATCCGGGGAGTCGAGAAGGAACAGATCAGCCCCTATACAGACGGATTTGGAGCGGTGGTCGAGATTTCCCGAGGTCATGGCGATCTGAAGCAGGATGTTGCCTTTGTCGCGCTTCCGGACGGCCGCAGCGTGTACGTTGAGCGGTTCCGGGTGCAGAAGGCGTGTGCCGTCCGGGAATGGCAGACGGGGACGATCGGCATCCGCAACGAGAGTTATACGGCTATGCCGGAGCTGGCTCCCGGAAGCCGCACTTTGTACATGGCGGACGGGGAACGCACATTTCGCGGATTTTACGGCAGGGAAGCGGATGAGGTGCGATCGTTCGGCCCGATTCCTTATGTTAACGTGGACCACACGATCGGGTATTTGCTTTATGGCACAAGAGGAGTCCGGTATGTGAACCGTCACGTATATCCGAAATGGAAGGGCGTCGAGGATATTCTGGTGCTCAACGATTTCGGCGACCGGACGTTCGACCAGCCGCAAACGCTGGAGCCGTCAGTAATCGTCGCCCTGCCGAACCGGACCGCCGAGGAGACGGCGGCAAGTTACGGCCGGACGCATCGCTACGATACGGGCCGGTCGGACCTGACGGTGCTGGAGACGGAAGGGACGCTAGTGTATGCGTCGTTCGCCGAATCCGATCAAACGGTATCGGTACGCAAAGCGGCGGACGCCCTTGGAACAATCGATCTGTACGACGGCATCCAAACCTTGGATGCGGATTCGTTCGTTTGGTCCGGTACGATCCCGGGTTTCCGGGCGGGTTATTTCGTAAGCCGGTATAGCGTGACCGAAGCGAAGGGACCGGAGCTCCGGCTAGAATTCTCGGTGAACGCCGGGCAACTGTTCGTGCTGAATCATTCGACCGAGCAAGCGGTCGTCACGATCCGTGAACGTGCAACCGGCGTCACGTATGCCGCAGAGCTGGCAGCAGGAGCGTTCCGCAAGTTTCCAGCCTAGTCCAATAGGCAGAAATAAAGGCCCGGCATCATTTGATGCCGAGCCTTTTGCGGTATTCGGAAGGCGACAGGCCGATTTGTTTTTTGAACATTTTGGCAAAGTGCGGGTAATCTTCGTAACCGATCGTCTGGGCGATTTCATACGTTTTGTAGCGGGGATCCTCCAGCAGCGCCTTTGCTTGATCGAGCCTAAGTCCGGTTAAGTAATGAATAAAGCTGACGCCGATTTCCTGCTTGAACACGCGGCTGAAGTACGACGGGGACATCTCGCACAAGTCCGCCACCTCCTGCAGATCGAGTGTCGGCTTGGCGTAATGTTCCCGGATATGCTCGACCGCCCTGTGCAAATAATGCTGCGTGCCCCACTTCCTTGTCGCGCGCAGCTCCTCCATTACCGCATCGGCATAAGCGACGGCCGCTTCCGCAATCCGCTCCGCCGCATCGGGCCACGTCAAGGGCTCGATGGCGGCCGAGGCGATCGTTCCGCCGCTGCGGTTCTCCAGCTCCGCCGTTACAAGTGTCAGCAGATCGGAGTAACGTTCCTTCAGCTCGGCCGGTTCGGGCTCGTCCTCCATAAGGTCCGCATGCAGGCCGGACAGGCCGGCCTGCACCTCCTCCCGGTTCAGCAGCCATATGCGCTCGGCGAGCGGACCGGCTTTGTTGCGGGAATATTGCAGCCATTCGCTGCGCTTCGTCGCAGCGTGCCTGTTCTTGCCCAGCTTGTCCGACAAGCGCTGAAGCAAAGCGACGAGCAGCTGGGGCTTCACCGGTTTGAGCAAATAGTCAAAGACGCCGGCCCGAAGCGCCCGCTGGGCGTAACCGAAATCGTCGTAACCGGACAGGACGACGATCTCGGCCGTCCCTTTGCGATGCTTGAGCGCTTCGATCAGCTCCAATCCGTCCATTACCGGCATCCGGATATCGGTAATAATCAGGTCGGGGGAGAGGCGGTCGGCCAGCTCCAGCGCCTCTTGGCCGTCCTCCGCTTCTCCGGCGACACGAAACGGCTCACCGCTCGTTTCAATCAGCTTGGACAAGCTGCGCTTGACCATATATTCGTCGTCGGCCACGATTACCGTATACATGCTCCAACTCCTCCTAGGTCCGTTATCCGTCTTGGCCGCTGTTTTCGCGGGCTCCGCTGGTTCCGTCTCCCGAACGGGCGGGCTTGGCAAGAAACGGGAGCAAAATATCGATTCGGGTGCCTATCTCGCCAGACTGCCGGATCGTTATCCCGTACGGCTCCCCGAATACTAGCCGGATACGCTGATGGACGTTGCTCAGGCCGATCCGCCCGCGTCCCGCAGCCGGCTGGGCGGCGGAAGACGCTGCGTCGCTGCCTTGGGGGCTGCTCCCCCGCTCATATTCCGCTCCGCCGCCCGCGTCTGGGTTGCCGGCAAAGAGCCGGTCGTACCCCGCTTTGCGCTCGGGTGGCATTCCTTTGCCTTTATCCACCACACTCAGAACGTATCCGTTCTCCCGGATCTCCCCATGCAGTCCGATGTAGCTCGGCTTCAGCTTGTGCTTCTCGTAGCCGTGGGTGAAGGCGTTCTCCACGATCGGCTGCACGATCAGCCGTACGGCGCGTACGTAGGGAAGAAGATGTTCGTCCGTCCGGATGTCCACCTCCAGGGAACGGTACCGTTCTTTCTGGATTTCGAAATAGCTGGACAGATGGCGCAGCTCTTCCTCCAGCGTGACCGCTTCCTTCGGATCGCCTACGCTGTACCGGAACAGATCGGCAAGCGCGGTAGTCATATTGCTGATCGGAAGCACGCCTTCCACGACCGCGTACGAATTGATCGCTTCCAGCGTGTTATACAAGAAGTGGGGGTTGATTTGAGACTGCATGGCGAGCAGCATCGCTTCCTTCTGCCTCAGCTCCAGTTCTTTTTCTTTCAGCTCGGAGGCGTGTACGACCTCGATCAGCCGGCGGATTTCCCCAACCATTTTGTTGAAGCTGCGATTCAGCCTGCCGATTTCGTCATAGCGCTTCTCCGGTGCGAGCACGTTCAGCTCGCCGTTTTCGGCCCGGTACATCAGACGCTGCAGCAGTTGGAGCGACCGGGTCAGATGCAGCGAGAAAGCGCCGAGCACGAGCAGGACGAACACGATCAGACAAGAGCCGACCCACAGCGAAATGTTGCGCATCGCGATCAGCTTGCCGGCAAGCTCCCGAAGCGGCACCTCGGATACGATAATCCAGCCGTTCAACGCGGAACGGTGAAACATCACAAGCATCGTGTCCTGATCCGTTTTTTTCTCGTAGTACCCTTCGGTTTGGCTGCGGAGCGTAGCCAGCTCCTCCTCCGGTATCGCCTTGCCCCAGAGGGCGGGATCGGTGTGCTCCACGATTTTGCCCTCGCTGTCGATGATCGACAGATGGCCGGTTTGTCCGAGCTTGATGTTGGAGACGATTCTGGAGAAAGGGGTCATGTTCAAGTCGATAATAATGAACCCGGCGGTCTGATACGCCTGCGTATCCCAGAACTTACGAATGACCGTAACGACCGGAGTCGAGCCGTCGAGTCTTAAGCCCATCACTTTATACGTTTCGTCGTCCTTCAGCTCGTCCAGCAGATCGGCGGCGAATATTCGTCCGGCGTTGCCGTAGTTGGTCGAGATTCCGTTGCGGGATACGATCGAGAAGCCGTATATATCTGTCCGGCCGAAGAAAAAATTCGGCAGCAGCTCTTGCTCGATGGCGCTTTTGATCTTCACCAGCTCAAACGTGTCGGTCGGGGACAAGCTCATAAATTGCTGGATCAGCGGATGGGAGACCAGCGGAAACGTAGAACGCTCCAGGTCGCGAAAGTACGAATCCAGATGGCCTCCCGTTTGCCGGATCAGCTCCTGATTATATTGCCTTGCGTTTGTTTCGATCGTTTCGGTCGATTTCTGAAACCAGAGCAGGCCGAATATAAAAAATGGCAAACCCAACAGCCCGATAATCAGGACGTTCATTTTCGTTTGGATGGACAAGCCGCTCAGCCGTTTGTACAAGGTCTGTATCCTCATGCGCTGCGTCATCTCCCGGGCGTCACTCGGCGATCGTCTGTGAATGGAACAGATCCGCTTCCCTTCCGCCTTGAAAGGAAACGGATCTTCAGGTTTGCTGTCGTGCATGTATCCTTCGATCGATAATGTGGTTATGCCAAGCTGTTAAGCGCCTGATCGAGATCTTCGATCAGCGAGTCCGCCCGCTCCAGTCCGATGGAGATACGGACGAGTCCGTGCGGGATGCCGGTAGCTTGGGAAGCTTCTTCCGAGATTCCGAGACCCGGGGTGTTGATCAGGCTTTCGAAGCCGCCCCAGCTCGGACCCAACTCGAAGTAGCGAAGCCGCCGGATCATCTCGGAGATCGCTTGTTCGCTTCCTTTCGGAACGAAGCTGAGCAGGCCGGTATAACCGGACAAATAGTTGCGGCCCAGCTCGTACTGCGGATGGCTGGCAAGTCCCGGGTAATAGACGGTCTCCACCTTCGGATGATTTTCGAGGAACTCCGCTACCTGCATACCCGATTCCTGATGCTGCTTCATTCGAATGGGGAGAGTGCGGAGTCCGCGCAGCAGCAGCCAAGCCTGGTGGGGGTCCATATTCGAGCCGAACAAGGCACGCTCGCCATGCGTCATCTGCTCCATCTTCTCCCGGCTGCCGATGAGGACGCCGCCAATAATATCGCTGTGGCCGCCCAAATATTTCGAAGCGGAATGAACGACCATATCGATTCCGTAGCGCAGCGGATTCTGGTACAGGGGAGTCGCCCAGGTGCTGTCGATGACCGTTCCGATTCCGTGCGATTTAGCCAGCTTCGCGACCGCCTCCAGATCCTGCATGTAGAACAGATGAGAGGACGGGCTTTCCAGGAAAATCAGTTTCGTGTTCGGCCGGATCGCTTCTTCGAATTCGGCGATGCTGTCTCCGGTCACGAAGGTAGTCTCCACACCGAACCGTTTCAGATAAGTGCCGAGAAATTCGCGTGTCGGCCCGTAGGCGCTGCGGACGCAGACGACATGCGCTCCCTGACTCATCCAGTACATGATGGCCGAGGAGATCGCACCCATCCCCGACGAGAAACATTTGGCCGCTTCGCCTTCTTCCAGTGCGGCGATTTTGCGTTCCGCAATATCGGTGGTCGGGTTTCCGATCCGGGTGTACACATAACCGTGGTCTTTCGTTTTGCGGGTAAACAACGAATTCTGGAAAATGGGCGGCACGATCGCCCCCATGAAAGAGTCGTAATCATCGCCGAGATGGGCGCAAATATCTTCCTTTGTCCAAGTCAAGTGCTCGGGCCTGGATTGGTTCGAGTCGTTCATGATGATCTTCTCCTCAATTGCAATTTTTATGAAAGGATCAGGATGAGACACGGTTGGTTTGCCGTTGTCCATTATAAAAGTGTAGCATGAATACCCCGGGATTCCAAAAGAAAAGAAAGGCGCCGCAACGCGAAAACCGATAGTTTTTTGAAGGCGGTTGCAAGGGAGGGGGCCGTTCCCGTACAGCTGGATTATGAAGCGGAGCAAGCCGCCAAATTCGACGCATTCGATCGGAGAAACTTTCATCGCGGAAAAAACGAATCAGTATCAAATTAGAAAATGATGCCATTTCTTCAAATGGCGCGCGCAAACTAAAAGGAAATACGAAGAAAGTATCGTTGACGACGCTTACAAGAGGGGGATATAATGAATAAACAAACCAGAGTTAAACCTTTTGGGTGGGTCTTATAATATTTAGGATGAACTTTGGTTATTAAACAAATCACGAACGAGTCAATTTGATGATGAACCGAAGACAACGGATGTGATTTGCTTCATTCCCATCCCATTATGAAAAGGAGCTGTTAGCGATGAATCAGGAGCAACACAAGGGAACGACGGATGCGGCGGCAGCCGGTCAGGACAAGGCGATCAGCAGAAGACATGTACTTCGCACGCTTGGCATCGGAGGCGCCATGCTGGCCGGCAGTGCTTTCGCCTCCAAGCTGGCGATGGCGGACGCTCCCCCATCCAATGCCGAGAAGGCAGGGCGCGTCTTGCAGGTTGCGAGCGTAGCCGAGCTGACCTCCATGCCGCCGGGATTGCTGAAAGATGGCCAGCATGTTGTTGTAAACGGTTACAATAATAGCGGCGACGGCGGCGGCAAGCTCGTTCGGTGGAACGCCGCCAGCACGAAGGCGGATAACGGCGGCACGGTGCATAGTGTGAACGGCATGAGCGGCCGCTTCGAGGTCGTACATAACGGAGTGGCGGATTTCCGCTGGTTCGGCGTATTCGGCAGCACCCAAAATGCGGATGCGGCGCTGGACGCGATGGCGGGCGATCTGACGATCCACCGGATCGAAGCCCATTCGGACCTCAACTTTACGAAGCGGCACGTGTACCACCGGAGCAATCTGGAGGTAGACTTCCACAACCATACGGTGACGACCGAAGGGATGGAGCTGAACACGCTGGACAATCCGTTCGGCGCGGTGATGTTTTTCCAAGGGACGGCAACGGGGGCGACCCAGACCGTTACTTTGACTGAGGACATACTGGAATACTCCGACATGTTCCAGGTGGCGGACGCTTCGGCGTTCCGGATCGGCAGCTGGTGGCATGCAGGCATCTTGGCGAACGCGGGCGGCAAAGCGCAAAAAGAGCTCGACTATATGATTATGGTAACCGAAGTGTTCCCGGCGACCAATCATGTCCGGTTCAATTACAAGTCCGGCTGGCAGCTCGCGGCAGGACGTCAGATTACGTATAAGGAAATCCGGCCGGCAGTGCGCTGCCATGTGCGCAACATGAACTTCATCGGCATTCCGGTGCCGGTTAACGGAACGAGCGTCAGACCTACGCCGGAGTGGGATCAGATCGGCTCGAACCCGGTCGCTTACGAGTATGCGGTAGAGTGCGACGCAACTGGGATTAACGCGACGAAAGTGTTCTGGCCTGTCGTCATGCGGCGGTACAACACGCACTTCCTGACCGAGCGCTGTACGCTGATCAACCCGGAGGAACGCGACTGGGGCGGCACCGGTTATTTGACGCAGCAGATCAACGTGCTGTACGGGCATGTGAAAGACTGCAACACGAGCAATGCGCGCCATCTGAACGACTTTACGTGCGCGGCCTACTGCATGGTCGAGAACTGCCACGGGGACGGCGACGAGTACGGACCGTTCGTCACGCACGGCCAATACGAGCACGACTTGACGTATATCGGCAACTCGGGGCTGCTGTCGTTTGCGAACAGCGGCACGTTCTGGGGCGACAGCGCGAAGCGCGTCACGGTGAAGAAGCATATCGCCTCGCGGATTGTGGCGAACAAGCGGCTGACCGATCTGACCTTGGAGGATTGCCATGCGGTGGTTACGTACACGAAGCCGGGGACGAAAATGTCCAACTCCGGATCGATCTGGGTGAACATGGACGGCTTGCAGATGAGAGGCTGTACGGCGCAGGAAATGATTACGATCAGCAAGGGCTCGTCGCGCGGCAAACGGAAAAACATTATTGACAGCTGCTCGTTCGGAATGATGAACGGGTACGAGCTGGCCCGTCCGATCCGTGCCGGTACGACGCAAGTCGGCTTTACGCCGAGCAACGGCGAGCTGACGATCCTCAATACCGAGTTTACGAACGTGGAAGAAATCAATCTCGGCAGCATCAACAAGCTGACGCTGATTAATACATGGTTCAAGGGCTTGCCGGTAAGCGGCAAAGTGAAGGTCGGGACGCGGGAAATCATCATGCAGGGCGGCGGGCTGATCAACTGCGGCTTCCTGTTCACCGGAGCATGGGACAAGGCCGGCGATGTGAACAATGCGAAAAATACGCCGGACCAGTCGATTACGATCGACGGAGGCGCAGTGTTCAGCGGCACAAACGGCGAGAAGGCGTTTCTGAAAAGCGTGGACCCGGGCAACGTCATTACGTGGAGCTTCGGCGATTGCACGAGTACGGCGGCCGACGCTCATACGGCGCATTTTCATATCGAGGGCGGCAGTCATAAGCTGAAGGCGATGCGTTCCCGGTTTCAAGGCGGGAAGTATGTCGTATCGAACGCGGGCTTCGGCGGAAGCAATTATATGTTCATTACGTCGGTTATCGAAGAAGGGGTTAACCGCTCGTCGCTGCCGGCGGAGACTGCGGAGATCAAACACAGCGCAGGGAACCTGACGATTTAAGGCCATCTGTAGGAAAGGAGCCGATGACGAATGGACGATAAGGATCAAGGGAAACAGAATGCGGCGAACGGAATGGGGCCGGATAAGCAGCCGGCTGCAAAACCGTTCAGCCGAAGAGGTTTGTTAAGAACGCTTGGCATCGGAGGCGCCGTTCTGGCCGGCTCCGCGGCGCTGGGCGGGCGGTTCGCTTATGCGGATAACGAACGGCCGGGCGGCACAGATGCCGGCCGCGCCGTTTTGCAGGTAGCGAACGTGAAGGAACTGCTCGCCCTGTCGCCTGATTCGCTGAGAAACGGACAGCGTGTCGTTGTAGGCGGTTACGAGCGGAACGGCGACGGCGGCGGTAAAGTGGTACGTTGGGATGCGAACAGCACGAAGGCCGATAACGGCGGAACCGTTCACGCCCTTGTCGGGGGCAAATGGGTGAAAAGCGATAACAGCCGTGAAATGCGTTATGTCGACAGCGGACATAATGGCCGCTTCGAGGCCGTACATAGCGGAGTGGCGGATTTCCGCTGGTTCGGCATATTCGGCAATACCCAAAATGCGGATGCGGCGCTGGACGCGATGGCGAACGATTTGACGATCCACCGGATCGAAGCCCATTCGGACCTCAACTTCGTGAAGCGGCACGTGTACCACCGGAGCAATCTGGAGGTAGACTTCCACAACCATACGGTGACGACCGAAGGGATGGAGCTGAACACGCTGGACAATCCGTTCGGCGCGGTGATGTTTTTCCAAGGTACGGCGACGGGAGTGACCCAGACCGTCACTTTAACCGAGGATGTACTGGAATATTCCGACATGTTCCAGGTGGCGGACGCCTCACCGTTTCGGATCGGCAGCTGGTGGCATGCGGGCATCTCGGCCAATGCGGGCGGCAAAGCGCAAAAAGAGCTCGACTATATGATCATGGTAACCGAGGTGTTCTCGGCGACGAACCATGTCCGGTTTAATTACAAGTCGGGCTGGCAGCTGGCGGCCGGACGCCAGATTACGTATAAGGAAATCCAGCCGGCGGTGCGCTGCCATGTGCGCAACATGAACTTCATCGGCATTCCGGTTCCGGTTAACGGAACGAGCGTCAGACCTACGCCGGAGTGGGATCAGATCGGCTCGAACCCGGTAGCTTACGAGTATGCGGTAGAATGCGACGTAACAGGCATTAATGCGACGAAGGTGTTCTGGCCGGTCGTCATGCGGCGGTACAACACGCACTTCCTGACCGAGCGCTGCACGCTGATCAACCCGGAGGAACGCGACTGGGGCGGCACCGGTTATTTGACGCAGCAGATCAACGTGCTGTACGGGCATGTGAAAGACTGCAACACGAGCAACGCGCGCCATCTGAACGACTTTACGTGCGCCGCCTATTGCATGGTCGAGAACTGTCACGGCGACGGGGATGAGTACGGGCCGTTCGTCACTCACGGCCAATACGAGCACGACCTGACGTATATCGGCAACTCGGGGCTGCTATCGTTTGCGAACAGCGGCACATTCTGGGGCGACAGCGCGAAGCGTATCACGGTGAAGAAGCATATCGCCTCACGGATCGTGGCGAACAAACGGCTGACCGATCTGACCTTGGAGGATTGTCACGCGGTGGTTACGTATACGAAGCCGGGGACGAAGATGGCCAACTCCGGATCGATCTGGGTGAATATGGACGGCTTGCAGATGAGAGGCTGTACGGCGCAGGAAATGATTACGATCAGCAAAGGCTCGTCGCGCGGCAAACGGAAAAACATCATCGACAGCTGCTCGTTCGGAATGATGAACGGGTACGAGCTGGCCCGTCCGATCCGTGCCGGTACGACGCAAGTCGGCTTTACGCCGAGCAACGGCGAGCTGACGATCATCAATACCGAGTTTACGAACGTGGAAGAGATCAATCTCGGCAGCATCAATAAGCTGACGCTGATCAATACGTGGTTCAAGGGCTTGCCTGTAAGCGGCAAAGTGAAGGTCGGGACGCGGGAAATCATCATGCAGGGCGGCGGATTGATCAACTGCGGCTTCCTGTTCACCGGAGCGTGGGACAAGGTGGGCGACGTCAACAATGCGAAAAATACGCCGGACCAGTCGATTACGATCGACGGAGGCGCGGTGTTCAGCGGCACGAACGGCGAGAAGGCGTTTCTGAAAAGTGTGGACCCGGGCAACGTCATTACGTGGAGCTTCGGCGATTGCACGAGCACGGCGGCCGATGCGAATACGGCGCATTTTCTTATCGAGGGCGGCACTCACAAGCTGAAAGCGTTCGGATCGCGGTTCGTGGGCGGGAAATATGCCGTATCGGGCGGGGGGTTCGGAGGCGGCAGCTACTTATTTGTCAATTCCGTCATCGAAGAAAATGTCGACCGGTCGTCCTTGCCGGCCGAGGCGGCCGGAATCCGGCACAGTGCGGGGAATCTGACGTTAGCGTAAAGAACGGGGGGGCTAAACGCGTGTTTCAACGATTAAAGCGGCTATCGGCCGCACTGCTTGTTGCAAGTATGCTTTCGTCAAGCTGGTCATCGGTTTATGCGGCAGACGCGCCGGTCGACAGTCAAGGGCACTGGGCTCAAGCCCGGTTGTCCGCCTGGCTGGATCAAGGGTACATTCAAGGCTATGAAGACGGCAGTTTGCGTCCGGATGATTCGATCAAACGCGGAGAACTGTTCGCGCTGATTAACCGGATATATGGCTGGAAAGAACCGGCGGCGATCTCATTTGCCGATTTGGCCAACGATCATTGGGCTTTCGCGGAAGCGGCCAAAGCGGTGAAAGCCGGCTATATCGAAGGGTATGAAGACAACAGCATCCGCGTCGAAGCCAGCGTAAGCCGGCAGGAGCTGGCGGTGATCGTCGCCCGGTTGCTCCGGATGAATGGAGAAGAGAACGGCAGCGCTGCGAAATTCGCCGACGCCGCCTCGATCCCGGGCTGGAGCCGCGCTCCGATCGGGATTCTCGCCGAACATGCGATCGTCGACGGTTATGAAGACGGCGCCTTTCGCCCGGCAGGACTCGTAACCCGTGCGGAGGCGGTCGTTATGCTGGATCGTGCCTCAAGCTCTCCGATCTACCATAAACCTGGAGTATACGGACCCGCAAGCGGAACGGAAACGATAAAAGGAAATATCCAAGTAACGGCAAGCGGAGTGACGCTCCAGAACATGAAGATTGATGGCGATCTGATTCTGGCCGCAGGAATCGGCAAAGGCGACGTTACGCTGAAAAACGTAACCGTGACCGGCACAACCCGTATTTTGGGCGGCGGAGTCAACAGTGTCCATCTTGTGGATACCGTCCTTGGAATCGTATCTGTCAACAATACAATCAGCACGGTTCGCATCGTCTTGAAAGGAACGGCCTCCATACAGGAGATAAGCTTGCATACGGCGGCCATTATCGTAGCCGATGAAGCCACAACAGAACACGCCGTCGGCAAGGTGACGTTAACCGGCCAATTGCCGGCGGACGCGCAAATTACGCTGGTCGGCAGCTTCGAAGCCGTTCACGTATTGGCGCAGCGCATCTTGCTCGAAATTCCGAAAGGCTCGGTCTCGAAGCTGACGATAGACCGCTTGTCCGGGCAAACCAAGCTTGTCATCGGGAAAGAAGCCAATCTCTTATCGCTGATCATCCATGCGGCCGTGTCGGTATTCGGCGAAGGAAACGTCCAGCTCGCGGTAGTCAATGCGCCGGGCGCACAGTTTGAGAAGCAGCCGCAGCGGATCGAGATCGGCAGTGACGCCACGGCTCAGACGCCGGTTAAGATCGGGGACAAAGAATTAACGCTCGGAGATGTGGTGAAGCCGCTGCTCCCGGTTCCCGGCCCGTCTGCGGGCAGCGGCTCCGACGACGACGACGAAATCGTTCCGCCTCCCGGTACAGTTTCCCCTCGAAGCCTGATTCCGCTGGAAGGCTCGGTAACCGAAAGCGTGTATGTCAATCAGCTGCGCACTGCTACGGTAGGCGACACGGTCTATGGGATCTCCGATCAGCGAGGCTATTTGTACCTGGTGCCTGGAGGGACGGACCGATATATTTCGATGCTTGACTATATGGTCGCTGCCAAGCAGGGGCAGCGCGCGTTCGGGGAAGCCAATCAGAAAGTTTCCTTTCATACGGCGGGGCTCCCTGCAGGGGACTACGTTATCGTAGCGCTTAACAGTTATTATTTAATGAGCGATTACAGCCCGGATCAGGAAATTCGCTTTCTCGCTTCGCCGGAAACACCGCTTGCCCAAAACTCGGTTCAAGTGTACAGCAACAGCCGGTTCGTCGATATCGGATTCAATAAACCGATTCGAAATGCGCTAGGCACGATGGAGGATTTGAGCAAAAGCGTAACGTATTCCACCTACAAGCCAACAGGCACGGTGACCAGTAATACGTACGAGGCGGGCGACATGATCGAGATCATGGACTCCGTAATCCGTTTCACTTTTGCGGCGGGTCAGCCGGACCCGATCACGCTAACCCTGCCGGCTGGAACGTTGACGGATGATAGAGGAGTTCCGCTGGCAAGCGATGTTGCGGTCAGCTTTGAGTTCGGGCCTTCTTTGACGGTCGTGAATCCGGGTGCGGTTCAGGCGGGCTCGCCTATAGCCGTCATTACGGATAAAGCGGCGGACGTGTATCTGGTCAAGCGGGGAGTCAGCGCAACGAAGGGCGACCTGGAACGTGCGATCGGATCGGGAACCGCGAAAAAAGTAGAAACGATTGCAGGGCAAGAGGCGTTCCTGGCGACCGATAAACTTGCTCCCGGCGAGTATGTCGTTATCGCCTGGGGCGGAAGCTCGGCTTCGATCGTCATTCGATAATCCGGCAATAGTTCAAGGTCCCGACGGCTACGGCCGGACGGACCCTTTTTTTCGAGAGACGGCGGGAAAATGGAAAAGGGTTACAACTTCGTTGACACTGTTTGCGGACGCGCTTATAATCAAAAACAAACCAGATTCAAATCACAAATCCATCATCGGATTGATCCGGATGAAGCGGGAGCAGGGGGTTGCGGCAGAGCAATGAATACAGATAGGCGGCAAACCGTTTGTGCAGGCGAAGTTTACCCGGTGATCCATATTCCGAACGTCTCGGACCTGTTCGAGCTCACACCTGACCAGCGGGTGCACGGGGCGGTCGTTTGTTTGGCCGGCTATTATACAGAAGGCGACGGCGGGGGCAAATGGGCTCGCTATAACGAAACAAGCGCGAGCGCGGATAACGGAGGCACCGTACATAATCCGCATTCCGATCCGGAGAAGCGAGGCCGCTGGGAGACGATGCATTACGGGACCGGCGATTATCGCTGGTTCGGCATTTTCGACGAGCATATGCCTGCAGACGACGCGCTGGACGCGATGGTTAACGACCCGGCCATTCAACGCATCGAAGCGCACTCAAACTTGAATTTCAGAAAAAGGCACGTGTTTCACCGCAGCCGGATCGAGCTCGATTTTGGGGGGTACACCGTTACGACCGAAGGAATCGAGCTGAACTGGAAGGATAATCCGCTGGGAACCGTTTTCTGCTTCCGCGGGCTTGAGTCGGGGGAGAACCAGCAGGTGACGCTGAGCGCCGATTTGGCCGAAATGACCGATGTCGTGGAAGTGGCCGACAGCGCCGCCTTTGCAATCGGCGACTGGTGGGTGGCGCGGGTAAGCAGCAGACCGGGCGGAGGCGCGCAGCGCGAGCTGGACTATATGGTGAAGGTGACGGAGCGGATCGATGCGACCCATATCCGGATGAATTACAAGCTCGGATGGACTCTCGAAGCGGGAAGAACGATCAGCTACAAAAGGATGGACCCTGTAATCGGCAGCCGCGTGCGGAACATGAAGTTTACCGGCGTCCCCGTACCGCCCAGCGTCTCGACGACCGTAAGACCGTTCGATACGTGGGACCAGATTGGCTCGAGCCCGCTGGCCTTCGAGTTCGCAGTCGAATGCGACGTCTCGGACATTCGCGCGGAAGGCGTGTTTTGGCCGGTTATTATGAGGAGATACAACACGTTTTTCGTAACCGAGCGGTGCGAGTTGATGAATCCGGTAGAACGGGACTGGGGAGGAACCGGCTATCTTACGCAGCAGATCAACGTCCTGTATGGCCATGTGCGCGACTGCAACACGAGCAATTCCCGTCATCTGAACGATTTTACATGCGCCGCTTATTGTATGGTGGAGAACTGCCACGGCGACGGCGACGACTATGGTCCCTTCGTCACGCACGGCCAGTTTGAGCACGACCTCGTCTATACCGGCAATTCGGGTTTGTTGTCGTTCGCCAACAGCGGATCGACATGGGGGGACAGCGCCAAACGGATTACAGTCCGAAAACATATCGCTTCGCGAATTATCGCTCATAAGAAAATAACCGATCTGACATTGGAAGATTGCCGCGCTTATGTTAAGGAAGGGTTGCCCGATTCCGGTTCCATATGGGCCAATGCCGACGGGCTTCAGATGAGAGGCTGCACAGCCGAAGGATCGGTTACGTTATCCAGAAGCTCCTCCCGCTCGGAACGGCCGAATGTAATCGACGGCTGCGGATTTACGATGACCCCGCACGCCGAGCTTGCGCGCAAGCCTGCCGAAGGGGCCGCTGTCGGAATGCGGCCCGTCGACGCCGATCTGCTGATCGTCCATAGTGAAATTCGCAATATCGAACAGATCACGATAGGCAGCATTCATAAGCTGACGCTGCAGAACAGCTGGCTGATCGGGGCATCGACGGAGTCGGGGAAGGTGGAAGCCGCCTGCCGCGAGCTGGTCATCCAAGGCGGCGGTATGGTCAACTGCGGGCTGGAGCTGACCGGGGCTTGGGACTGGGAGAATGAGGAAGCGGCCGCTTCCGGAGCGGGCAAGACTCAATTCGTCTCGATCGACGGAGGGGCCGCATTCAGCGGAGTAAACGGCGCCAGAGCATTTCTGCTGCATACGGACCCGGCGCAAACCGTGACATGGAACTTGGGCCATCTGACGAGTATAGCAGGGGTGCCGGATATGGCGCATTTCGTCATCCGGAGCGGCTGCCATCAATACAAAGCGGTCGGCTCCAAGTTCACTGGCGGGCGCTTCGAGACAGACCCGGCTGCATTCGGCGGCGGCTCTTATATGCTCCATGCCGCATGTGTCGAGCAAGGCGTCGACCGGTCCGGATTGCCGGAGCCATCCGCAGTCGTGCGCCATACGGAGGGCAATCTGATCCTTCCTTAAGACGTTCTCCGGCAGGCTGGAGCGTCCTGATCCAGAAGTTGACAGGCGTTGCAGGACGCTTGCTATAATAGCCTTAATCGTAACGATGACAAATGAGGGTAGCCCATGGAAAACAAGGAAGTCCGGAAAAGCCCGCGCGAGCGGTTAAGCGATATGGTTAGCCGTTTGCGTGACGATATCGTCACCGGCAAGAAGCCGTCCGGCGATTATTTGCCTTCCGAGAAAGCATTGGCCGAGCTGTTCGGGCTGAGCAACCAGTCTGTACGCAAAGGGCTGGAGCAGCTTGTCGGCGAAGGGCTTCTCGAGAAAATACCGAGAGTCGGCAACAAAGTGATAGCCCCTCCCGACGAATCCGTAACGACGGTCAAATTCGGCTTTCATTCGTCGGTGATCGGCGAAGCGAGCTTGCTGAAACTGATCAACCTGTTTCAGGCAGGCAACCCGTTTGTCCGGGTGCAAGCCGTTCCGCTTACCAGCACAAGTTCCCATTATATAGGTAACTATTTTGAAGGCGGCATTTTGGATGCCGCTATGATGAACTATACCGATTTCCGGGACTGCATCGAAAACGGGGGAAGGGAGCTGCTTGAGCCGCTGCCCCGCAACCCGGATATGTACCCGTTCTTGTCCGACGCTTTTACGTCGGAAGGGCAATTGCTCGTCCAGCCGTTTATTTTTTCTCCTCTGCTGCTTGCCTATAACCGGTCGCATTTTACCGAGAAGGGATTGTCCGAGCCGGACAGCAGCTGGACGTGGCAAGATCTGATTCGCGCGGCGGAGCAGCTGGCCGTTCCGAACGAGAGAGTCGGCTTCCATTATGATTTCTATTCGGTCAACCGCTGGCCGCTGCTGCTCCTTCAATCGGACGTCAAGTTCGAAAGAAATCCCGACGGCTCCATACGTTTATCCGGCACCCGGATGATGGAGGTTCTCCGGACATGCCGGGACATCAAGCGGGATATGGCGCATCTGACCGACGGCATAGCGACGGGCGAATCGGAGCTGCTGCTCGCCAAAGGAAAAGCGTCGATGATCGTCACCAGCTTTTTTTATTTGAACTATTTGCAGAACAAGCGGGTCCCGTTCGATGTCGCCCCGGTGCCTCATTTCGGAACGCCCCGGTCGCTGCTGCTGGCCATAGGGCTGGGAGTCAACAGGAGCTCCAAAGCGAAAGATGCGGCTGCCGCGCTGCTCCACTATTTGACCTCGCAGCAGGCTCAGACGTTCATCCGCAAGCAAACGTACAGTTTGCCCGCCTTAAGGCCTGCCGCCGAATGGGTCGGGGAAGAAACGATGTACAGGCCGTCCCGGTTCTCGCTGTTCAGGGAGACGATCCCGGGCTTTCGCTTTTTTACCGAGCTGGGCATCGGGGCGGGAGAGCTGACGCGGATGAACAGAGAGCTGAAAATGTACTGGGGCGGTCTGCACACCGATCAGTCGCTCTGCGAAGAAATCGAGAGCTGGAGCCGGGACAGCCGCGCTCCTCTCCTCTAACCGCCTTCTCCCCCGCGCAGGGAGAAGGTCTTTTCATTTCCTTTGATGCCCGCGCGGCGACCGGCGGATCGACTCTGACGTTTCTACTAGCAAGCCGCTTTCAAATACGTTACAATACTAGTTATATCGAAAATAGCAGCACCCAATCTTTCATAGAGGTGAAATCCGTGCAGCCGAAATCCACTATCGTCCATCTGCCGGTTTACCAGCCAGGGAAACCGATCGAAGAAGTCAAACGCGAACTGGGCTTAACCGAAGTTATTAAACTGGCCTCCAACGAAAATCCGTTCGGAAGTTCACCGAAAGCAAAAGAAGCAATCCAGGCCGAAATCGATTCGGTCAGCCTGTATCCCGACGGCGGAGCCGTGGAGCTGACTGCCGCATTGGCCGCTCATCTGGGCGTGCAGCCGAATCAGATTTTGTTCGGCGCCGGTTCCGATGAAGTCATCCTGATGATCGCCCGCGCTTATCTGGTGAAGGGCGACGAGACGGTCATGGCGACGCACACGTTCCCGCAGTACAAGCACAATTGCGAGATCGAAGGGGCCGTATCGATCGAGGTTCCCCTAAAAGACGGCAAGCACGATTTGCCGGGCATGCTGGCCAAAATCAACGAACGTACCAAGATCGTCTGGGTATGCAATCCGAACAACCCGACCGGTACGATGGTTACCCGCGCGGAGCTGAACGACTTCCTGCAGAAGGTGCCGCAGCACGTGCTGGTCGTCCTGGACGAGGCTTATATCGAATATACGGATTCCGAGGAATTCCCGGACGGAATCGAGCTTCTTCCGCATTATAAAAACGTGATTACGCTTCGCACCTTTTCCAAAATATACGGCCTGGCATCGCTGCGGATCGGCTACGGTGTCGGACATCCGGACGTCATTCATTCGATCAACCAAGTGCGCGAGCCGTTTAATACGAGCCGATTCGCCCAGGCGGCCGCCAAAGCAGCCGTCAAGGACCAGGAGTTTATCGCTTACTGCCGCGAGATGAATGCGGCCGGGATCGAATATATGACCGGAGAATTCCGCAAGCTAGGCTTGTCGTATTACCCCGCTTACGGAAATTTCATTATGGTAGACGTTCAGCGTCCCGCCAAAGAAGTGTTCGACGCTTTGCTCCGCAAAGGGTTTATTATCCGGGGCGGCCATGCGCTCGACTTTCCGACCAAAATCCGCGTAACGGTCGGCAGCCAGGAGCAAAACGCCAAGTTTATCGCGGCTTTGACCCAGGTGCTGGACGAGGTAGCGGTTCAGGCTTAAATTTGACAATGAAGAGTGATTCGAAATGATAAAGGTAGCTATATTTGGCGTCGGTTTAATGGGAGGGTCGCTGGCGTTATGCTTGAAGGACAAACCGGGCATCCGGGTGACCGGGCATTCCAATCGGCCGTCCCAGGTTGAGAAATATGTGAGTCTCGGAGTTGTCGATGAGGCCAGCACCTCGATGCAGGAAGTAGCCGAGGACGCGGATTTTATTTTCCTTTGCGTTCCCGTCAGCCTGCTGGAACCCTACCTGGACGAGCTGCTGCAAATGCGCCTGAAGCCGGGATGCATCATAACCGATGTCGGCAGCACGAAGGCGACGATCGTTAAGCATGCAAGGGAGAGAGCCGTGCCCGGCATTCACTTCATCGGGGGCCACCCGATGACCGGCTCGGAAAGATCCGGGGTGGAAGTGGCGGACTACAACTTGTACGAGAACGCCTTCTACGTATTAACCCCCGACGAGTCGACTCCTGAGGAAGCTTACAACAAGCTGACAGATCTGCTGCAATACACGAGGGCCCAGATCGTTCGCGTAGACGCGGAGCAGCACGACGAGATCGTCGGAGCGATCAGCCATCTGCCGCATATGATCGCGGTGGCGCTGGTTAACCAGATCGCCGGCTATAACGAGAAGGACGGGCTGTATCAGAGCCTGGCGGCCGGAGGCTTCCGCGACATTACGCGGATCGCTTCCAGTCATCCCGATATGTGGCGGGACATCCTGCTGAACAACCGCAGTGTGATGCTCAAGCTGATGCGCGATTGGAACGCGGAGATCGCCAAGCTGACCGCTCTCGTGGAGAACGGCGACGGAGACGGGATCGTGCGCGAGTTCGAACGGGCTGGCGCTTTCCGCAACCAGCTGCCCGAGAGGAAAAAGGGCGTACTGACATCTGTATACGATGTCTACGTCGATATTCCGGACCACCCGGGCATCATCGGACAAATCGCTACGCTGCTCGGCAACCACCGGATTAATCTGAGCAACCTCCATATTAGCGAAAGCAGGGCGGACGTCCCGGGCGTCCTTCGGCTGTCGTTCCGCAATGAGGCGGATATGGACGCGGCGATCAAACTGTTGAAACAACATTCGTTTGCGGTACAACTGTAGGCGAATAAATTTTTTATAAAAAAACGACGAAACGATGAAACCGTTTCGTCGTTTTTTTCGTCTAATGGTAAGAATTGCTTCGTCCGTCATTGAAAACCGAATATGAGAGAAACCGTTTTCAAAAAAACCGTTGACAAAATGAAAACGTATACATATAATAAAAGTACAGTATGGTTTCTCTCCACTCCTATCCGAAAATATCGCACTATGTGCAACCACCGAATTTCGGTGGTCTTTTTTTTGTGTAAATGGATAAAATCTTGTCGAATCAAGAAGGAATTTTCCTGGTATTAGAAGAAATGTTATTATCCAACGATTTCTGGGTGGTCGAAACAGCGATTCGGGAGCAGCAGGTGTGTGACCTATGGTATAATCTTCTTAAGTTTTTATTTTTCATTTCCGATAATGGAATAAATTTTTATGAACCGATGCGCAACTTTTCGCTTCCGTCATAGTAAAACTAAGTAGACTATCGAATGGAAGCGTCGCTCGGAAAGCAAGGAGGGGCGCTTGTAATGACCGATTCCCAGCTGATTCGGGAAATCAAGGACGGGAACGTACAGTACTATGAGGAATTGATGCGGCGTTACGAGCGCAAAATTTTGTCGTTCATCTTCCATCTGCTGAAAAGCGCCAGAATGGAAGCGATCGCCGAAGACTTGTGTTCCGAGACGTTTTATAAAGCGTACCGCAGCCTGCATTCGTTCCGCGAGGTGGAAGCCTCGTTCAAAACATGGCTTTATACGATCGCGCGCAATACCGTCCTAAGCGAGATGCGTAAAAATAAAGGCATCAGCGTTTCTCTGGAAGGGAACTCCGCCATGACGTTTACGTCGACGGAGCATACGCCGGAGCAAACCGTTTTGCGCAACGAGAAAGTGTCGATGGTCAGGGAAGCGATCAACAATTTGCCCGAGAAGCAGCGGTCCGCGCTAATTCTCCGGGAATACGACCAGATGGATTATCAGGAAATCGCCAATATATTAGGCCAAACCGTCAGCTCGGTGAAGTCGCTTCTGTTCCGGGCGAGAGCGAGCGTCAAGATACAGCTCGAGCCTTATATGGAGCCGATCTTTAAAGAGTACGAAGGGATGAATCAGCGATGAAATGCCAGGATGTACAACAATGGCTGGGCGGCTACTGGGATATGCCGGAGGGTGACGAACGGCGCCGGGCCATCGACGAACATATCGCCGGTTGCGAGTCTTGCCGGGAGGAGTTTGCGATATGGGCGGAAAGCGCCGAACTGATCCGCGATACGGCGGAAAGTCCGGAGAAGCCGCTCATGTACGAGCCGATTTCGAACCAGGTCATGAAACGAATCTATTCCGACGAGTCTTGGAGAATTCCGGTTCCCCAGCGGATGTACTCGTTTTCTTATAAGATGAGACGCAATTTATCGTTTGTCGTAGCGTTCTGCATGACCCTGTTCGTGTTCGGATTTCTGTTTGCCCTGACGACCGAAGAAGACACGACTCCCAAGTACGGCCTCAAGCCGGTAGCGAGCGCGACGACTGACGTACATACGGTTGGCGGTAAAGTGAAATCGCCGATGCCGGTATCCACGATGACGGCCAGTCTGAAAGATCCGTATATGATCTCGGTCGGCCCGATCCGCTCGGTACCGGACTACATGATCGTCATCTCGTTTCTAGGACTTACCGGGACGATTCTCATCATGAATTGGCTCTCCCGGACAAAAGCATAAACAGCCAAATCCGGACCTCTTCGCAGAGGTCTTTCGATTTGCTTGCGAACATCGGAGGTTACCGCATTGACTACGTTCGGATTCATCAGACACGGCACGACGGACTGGAACATGGAAGGCCGGCTACAAGGACAGAATAACATTCCGCTTAACGAAGCGGGACGGTTTCAAGCGCTCCTTCTGGGAGAGAGGCTTCGCGACGAACGATGGGATCTGATCGTCAGCAGCGATCTTCTGCGCGCTTCGGAGACGGCCGGCATTATAGCGGCCATGACGGGAGCGGGGCCGGTACGGTTGGAAGCCCGTCTCCGCGAACGGACTCACGGCCGGCTGGACGGCACTACCCTGGAAGAGCGGATCGCCTGCTGGGGGGAGGGCTGGAAGCAGCTGGATCACGGGGTGGAATCGAACGAGGCTTTATTCGCCAGAGGCAGCGCCTGCCTGGCGGAGCTGGAGTCCGAATATGCGGGCAAACGGATTCTGATCGTCTCTCACGGCGCATTTATTGCCGTGCTCATAGAAGGGCTGCTGAAGCATATGCCGGAAGGCTCGTTGCGGAATACATCGATCAGTGTCCTTGAGAAAGCCGAATCCAGCTGGACGTGCCCTTTGTTTAACAGCACCACGCATTTGCCGCAATGAACCCTCGTCTATTCTGCTTATACCTCCAAACGAAAGGCCGCTCAATTAACAAGATGCAGTTGAACGGCCGGACGTTACCCGCGTTTCCTCCTTTTCTTCTCTTTTTGACCTTTCTTATGAGCCCTGGCGGCATCGAAAGAGATTCCTGCTTCCCCATCCGAAACTTGTATTGGCGAAAATTGCCTGAAAACGTTTATTTTTCGTAAAAACAGCGATACTGGTTAGTAAACCGGAGTCACGCGGCCGGAGCTCGAAGCCGTCTGCGTTTTCCCGATTTACGGAGGTACGCTATGAATTTGGCCGACATGCTTTGCTATGCCGATATCCAGCAGCTCAGCAACATCGCCAGCACGTACGAATGCGAATGCAACGGTCATTCCAAAAACGATCTGATTCAGTCGATCTTGTCGAGAGTGAGCCGGAGAGACGTGTTTGAGCGGCAAGTAAGCACTTTGTCGACGGAAGATATCCGGTTCCTCAATTCTCTCGTATTCGAGAAAAGAGAGATGTTCAGTCTGGAGGAGCTGATGGCCCGCGCCCAGCAGTCGAATTACGACAGCCCTGGCGATGGCCGCAATCCGCGGGAGATGATAGCCCAATTCAAGCACAGAGGCTGGCTGTTTAACGGCTACTCGCAATCTACGAAATATTTGTTTCAACTGCCGGTTGATCTGAAAAGGCGATTCACGGATACGATGGCGCTGTCGTTCGGCCAAAATCTGAACTATGCCGACGAGCCGTCCGTTTATCGGGACGAACATAAGCTGATCGTAGACGATATCGCACACTTTCTTCATTATACGTTTCACGAGGAAGTCGTCCTTACCGGAGACGGTTCCATCTACAAGCGCAATCTGCATCAACTGCTGGACCGGATGGCCGTGAAGGAGGAGCCAGTGACGAAAGGGGGGTGGAGATTCGGCTATGGCCGAAAATTCCGCGATTTGCCCAGCCGTTTTTCACTGATCTACGATTACTGCTACTATCAGGATTTCTTGTCGGAGCAGCCCGGCAAGCTGGAATTGACCGATAAAGCCAAGCTGTCCGTAATGGAAGGGCGGCGCGAGGATTTGTCCGAGGTGTACCGGTTCTGGCTCAAGTTGTACAAGGGGCCGATTCCGAACCTGCAGTCGCTTGTCTATTGGATCGGCAAGCTGGCGGTCGATTGGGTCAGCGCCTCTTCGCTCGGCTCCGCCTTGTGCAAATTGATCCGGCCGTTTTACTACGATTCGCCGGAGGCGATCTACGACCAGCGCATCTTGCAGATGCTGATGCACCTCGGGGTGATCCGGATCGGCGAGGACGAGCAGGAAGGCAAGACGATCGCCGTCACGAGGCTCGGACAAAGCCTGATCTCGGGAACATACGTCTCGGATGAGGAGACGATCCCGATCGAATTTGACAACATGACACTGCATTGATACAATCGCTCCATTTCCATATAGACGACAGGAACGGAGCGATGAACATGATGCACCCTTACAAGGAACGATATCCGCAAGCGGACCCGACCGTATTTCTGGCCCCGGGCGTGCAGCTGATCGGAGACGTTGCGATCGGAGAGCAAGCTTCCATCTGGTACAACGCCGTATTGAGAGGCGATCTGGCCCCGATCCGGATCGGCCGGAGGACGAACATTCAGGACGGCTGCATCGGGCATGTGAATACCGGCCAGCCGCTTCTGGTAGGCGATGAAGTGTCGGTAGGCCACGGAGCGATTATACACGGCTGCACGATAGGCAGCGGCACATTAATCGGAATGGGGGCTATCGTACTAAACGGC
This sequence comes from Paenibacillus sp. GYB004, assembly GCF_036577605.1. Taxonomy (NCBI): domain Bacteria; kingdom Bacillati; phylum Bacillota; class Bacilli; order Caryophanales; family Paenibacillaceae; genus Paenibacillus; species Paenibacillus sp. GYB004. The sequence goes on along the minus strand of NZ_JARBDB010000008.1, from coordinate 171,542 downwards.
GCGGAGATCGGTGAATATGCTTTAATAGGGGCGGGTTCGCTCGTTACGGAGAATAAGAAAATCCCCTCTTATACACTATCGCTAGGTTCGCCCGCCAAAGTAGTGCGGGAGTTGACGGAAGAAGATTTGCAGCGCATGAAACGAACGATGGAAAGCTACATGCAAAAAGGGATGGAGTTTAAGAGCGGCACCTGATTCTTGCAGCCGGACTGAAACTTCCGTTTCCTGCAATGCTCGCTTTCCTTTAGGGAGGGTTGCCCTTTGGAGAAAATGGACGTTTCCGGTTATGCAGCAATGCTTGGGCTTTTCGCCGAAATGGTGCTCGATGAAGCAATCGTCAAACAAAAAAAACAAAGGCTATACCGGGATATCGACGACGCGCTCGCGAGGGGGGACGAGAAAACGTTTATTACGCTCACCCAGCAGTTGAAGGAGCTTCGTTCGTGACGGAACCCGGCAGAATGACCTGGCCAGACAGACGGTGGACTTATGTTCAACCGTCTTTTTTATCGCCTTGCTAAAGTGATAAAGCTTCAAAACGTTGCTTCAAAAAAGCGAAATGCGAGTTTCTGTACCAAGATTAGCTATCTCTTACACAGGGGCATTCATCGTGGCGAAGGCTTCGTTTAGAAGCTTTTTTTATTTCAATTTATATAGACGAATAAAGGGATCTGTTATCGCGCTGCCGCTCCGATTGTGCTAAATTAGAGAAGGCGCTTGATGCGTCCGGACAGAAGAAAGATCAAGGGAGTGGACAATCTTTGAAGTTCAGCGATATCGAAAAGTCGTCCTGGGCCGGTTTAAAGCCGTATTTGGACACGTGCCTGCTGCCCGTAACCGGGCTGACCGGTCTGGAGCAGCCTTGGGAGGCGACGCAGGAGCTCGAATATTTGCGTGATGTGATGGACTGCGTGGAGGTGCCGTATAAGGGGCGGGTCGTCACTTACCCGGCCTTTCATTATTTCGGCGGGCCGGCCGCTGCCGAAGCGGTGAGCGAAGTAGTCGCCAAACTGAAGGGAGCCGGTTTCCGCTACGTGATCGTCATATCGGGTCATCCTTCTGTGGGATCGGCCGCCATCTGGAATGCGGATCTGCTGCTGTGCCCGGAATCGCAGGACGGCCAAGTGCAGAGCAGCCCCGAATTCCGCGACCGGGTCAACCGCGAAGTCCAGGCGATGTGGCAAAGCGGGACGAAAAATGCCGAATCGGAACAGGAGGCAAGTGAAGAATCGGGTGCCGGGAACGTATGATTGGACTATAAATTGCGAACGATATAGGTAAGGCGAAGATGTGACAATTTCGTTAAATGTTGCCTTTAACGTTTCGAAACGGTTCCGTTTTGCACTTTGTCCGTTCTTGACGCCCTAAGGGACCTAGGCTATTATTAGTATGTCCTAGTGTGTTGTGCAATGAATGTCGTAATACGACGTGCGATAAATGGCGTAAAAAGGGGGTAGAAGACGAATGCATGACGCTCACAACAAGCACTCTTCCGGCAAACCGGTCACACGGCGCGAAATGTCCCGCCGTCAGTTTCTATCGTATACCCTCGGTGGAACAGGCGCTTTCATGGCAGCTGGCATGACGATTCCGATGATCCGTTTTGCCGTCGACCCGGTTCTGCAATCGAGCGGAGAAGGAACCTTTGTTAAGGTTGTGGAAGAAAGCAAAATTACTGCTGAACCAAAGTCGTTCAAGTTCCAGGTTCATCAAGTGGACGGCTGGGTGGAAAGCGAAATCGAGCTTGAAGCTTGGATCATGAAAAATGACAAAGGGCAAGTTTACGCTTTGTCGCCGGTTTGTAAACATTTGGGGTGTACGGTTAACTGGAACTCCGATCCGCGGTTCCCGAACGAGTTTTTCTGTCCGTGCCACGAAGCGCATTACACCAAGAGCGGCAAACATCTGGCGGTAGCACCGGCTCCGCTCGACGAGTACGACATTAAAATCGAGAACGGTTTTGTGTATCTCGGCAAAGTGCTGCCGAACCAGCAAGTTACGAAATAAGGAGGCGCTTCGATCACATGTTTAAGAGTATGTATAACTGGATTGACGAACGTCTCGATATTACCCCTTTATGGAGAGACGTTGCGGATCACGAGGTTCCGGAGCACGTTAACCCGGCGCATCACTTTTCCGCTTTCGTGTATTGCTTCGGCGGACTGACGTTCTTCCTCGTAGTCATTCAGATTTTGTCGGGGATGTTCCTGACAATGTATTACGTTCCGGATATCAATAACGCTTACCTGAGCGTCGATTACTTGCAGCACAAAGTAGCATTCGGCGTAATCGTACGGGGCATGCACCATTGGGGTGCCAGCTTGGTAATCGTGATGATGTTCCTACATACCCTTCGTGTATTTTTTACGGGGTCGTACAAAGCTCCCCGCGAGATGAACTGGGTTGTCGGAATGCTTATTTTCTTCGTTATGCTGGGACTTGGCCTTACCGGCTATCTGCTTCCTTGGGATAACAAAGCTTACTATGCAACGAAGGTTACGCTTAACATTGCGGGTTCCGTGCCTGTAATCGGCGATTACATCCAACGCCTGGTGAACGGCGGAGAAATTGTCGGCGCCCAGACTTTGACCCGTTTCTTTGCGCTGCATGTATTCTTCTTGCCGGGAGCGCTGCTCGCACTGCTGGCCGGACACTTCTTCATGATCCGCAAGCAGGGCATTTCCGGACCGCTATAATCGAAGGGAGGACATATGCGTGGCACACGGTCATGATTCAAACGAAAAAGTGGTCTACGTCGGGGATTCCCGCGTTCGCAAAAGAGATCCGATGCTTCCCCGCGATTATTCGGCCTATCCCGGAAAGTCGGAAGCGTTCATCCCTAACTTTCTGTTGAAGGAATGGATGGTAGGCGCGGTCGTACTCGTAGGCGTACTCGTTCTCGTTATGCAGGAGCCTGCACCGCTCGGGTATCCGGCGGACCCGCTGAATACGAGCTTTATTCCGATGCCGGACTGGTACTTCCTCTTTATGTACCAATTGCTGAAATATCCGTACGTTTCGGGTAACGATTTCAAAATTTTCCTTGGATCGCTGGCGATTCCGGGTCTTGCATTCGGCGGCTTGATGCTTGCGCCGTTTCTCGACACAGGCAAGGAAAGAAGATTTTACAGACGTCCGATCGCTTCCAGCCTGATGATCCTGTCGCTGCTTGCAGTCGTTCACTTGACGGTCGTCTCCTGGACGCACTATCAAAAAGAATTGACGGACAAAAACATCATCCCCGAGCACATCAAGCGCCACCAGGAAATGGAAGAGGCGAAAAAAGCCGGGGGCGGCGGCGAAACCGGCGGAGCGAAAAAACCGGCCGCAGGCGCGCAGATCGTCGCTCAGGACGATCCGGGTTATGCAATCTACCAAAGAGCGACTTGCCTGAATTGTCACGCAACCGACCTGAAAGGGAAGAGCGGAATGCCTGCTCTTCGCGGTATCGGCGACAAATATGATAAGAATCAGATTTTGGATATTATCAAAAACGGGAAGTCACCAGGCATGCCTCCTGTATACGATGCCAACATCAAAGCGGGCTTGTCCGCAGCCGATATCGATACGCTGGCTAACTGGCTTGCCCAACAGAAAAAACAGTAACAAACGTTACAGCCGCGTAAAGCCTGACCGTCATCGTGCCGGTCAGGCTTTTTGCTAAAAAAATACGGCTACTATACGAGAGCCATCATCCGACTCGAACGTCTAAGCTTCATCCCCAACCGCTGGGGAAAGGAGGAGCACCTTGTCCGCTTGGCATTGGTTTTACCGGTTTTTGCTGAATTATCGGCCGTTTCTGCTTATTGTGTTTCTAGTTAACGTGCTCGGAACGATATATGGGTACATCTGGTACTGGGATCAGATCGTAGAGACGGTTACGACTATGCCCCCGTGGCTCGTCTTGTTCGTTCCGGACAGTCCGACGGCAAGCTTATGGTTTACGGTGTCGCTTGGTATTTTACTGTTCGCGCCCAAATCCGCCTCTTCTTATATCGCAGGGCTGATTGCCGCGCTTGGCGCGATCTCTTCCGTGAAATACGGCGTATGGGCGGTTGCGATGAACGCGGCCGTCGCTTATCAGGGCGAGCCGCTCGTATGGGAAGAATGGATGCTGATCGCTTCCCACCTGGGCATGGCGGTCGAAGCGTTGTTATTTATCGGACGTTTCCGTGTCCGTCCGGCTCATCTTGTTATTTCGTTAGGTTTGCTGTTCTTTAACGATTTTCTTGACTATAACGAGCTCATTTACCCGTGGTTGCGCGATATTTTGCTCGATGACCTGAGGGCGATTGAACTGTTCACGTGGATGCTGACCGCAGCCAGTTTCTTGATCGTGTCGCTCGTAATCTATTGGTCTAAAAGAGGAGATTCCCCCATAAGATGATGTCGAGGGGGGATGTCCGATGTTCGTTTTCGGAAAGAAACGAATAGGGGCCGTTATTCTCATCCCGCTCCTGGGGATCGCATTGCTCACGGGCTGCGGGAAAGAGAAACCGGCCGGACCGGGCCAGACGGCCACGGCGGAACAATTGCGGCAGGTGGAGCGGCTAAATGATACGGCGGACGAAATGTACCGGTTCGTCATGGACGGCAACATCGATAAAGCGCGGGACAAGCTGGATGAGGTCGGAAATAAGTTGACGCAAATCCGGTTCGACGGGATTACGTCGGTGGAAGGGGTCGGAGCATTATCGAACGCGATCGTACAAGCCAAGCGGTCCTTCCAGGCGGTAAACGTCTCCGAGGAAGAAGTGAAGGGAGCGGCTGCGAAGATCCGGCTTGCGACCGACGCACTCACCCATGCCAATCAGCCGATGTGGCTTCAATATTATAAATTGATGAAGGAAACGGCTCGTCAGCTGGAAGCAGCCGTTCAGAAAAAGGACAAGCAGGAGGCGTCCGCTAAGCTCGATCAGCTGCACGAACGGTACGAAATCATCCGTCCGTCGCTGCTGATCAGCCGGCAGCCGTTTGAGGTGGAGAAGGTGGATTCGCTGTTCGCCTTCCTGCGTAGTCAGCTGTCGAAGCCGGACCTGGATGCGAAGCTGGCGGGCGGCGGCATCGACCAGTTTCATCTGACGCTTGACGCTTTGTTCGGCCGGCAGGACAAGGCGGCGTTTATTCCTGTAGACGACAGTCCGGTACCGCTCCCATCGGTGATGGCGATCGGCTCGGTTATCATCGCGGTGCTGGCGTTTGCAGCTTGGCGAATATTTAAGTTCGAGAACCGCTATTAAGACGAATAGAAGCGGAAAGACACGCAGGGACAAGCCTTCCCTTCGTGTCTTTTTGCCGATGACAGGGCCGTCAGTTCCCGCGAAAGCCTTCGCCAAGCACATCGTGAACGTCGGACATGATGATGAAGGCGCGCGGATCGACCTCTTTGACGATCATCCTCAGCTTTCGCGTTTCCTGACGGGAAACGACGCTGTACACGACTTTTTTGTCTGCTTGCGAATAGGCTCCCTTGGCCAGAAACAGCGTGACACCTCGGTCCATCTCGCGGGTGATCACCTGGGCCAGCTCCTCTCCTTTGTCGGACATAATCGTGAAGGCGATGGCCGCATACGAGCCTTCGGTAATGAAATCGATCGTTTTGGAGGCGACGAAGACGGCTACCAGCGTATAAAGCACTTTTTCCTTCGGTATGTACAAGAGCGAGCTGCCGATGACGAGCACGTCGATTACGAGAATGATTTGCCCCATGCTCCAGCCTTTCGTTTTATTGAGCAGCCGGGCTACGATGTCGGTTCCTCCTGTGGTGCCTCCAAAGCGGAAGACGATGCCGAGCCCGCTCCCGAGCGTAACGCCGGCGTACAGTGTGGCGAGAAAAAAGTCGTTATCGGCCTGAAACGGGACGACCCAGTTGCGATGGATCGCAATCTCCATCAAGCGGAGAAAAAAAGCAAGCATCAGCGTGCCGAAAACAGTATGGATCATCGCGGTTTTGCCGATCGTTTTCCAGCCGAGAAAAAATAACGGGGCATTCAGAACGAGCGTAGTGACGGATACCGGGAAGTCGAGCGAATAGTTGAACAGCAGGGCAATACCCGTTAATCCGCCTTCCATCAGCTCGTTCGGGATAATAAAATAATGGAGTCCGAATGCGTAAATAGCCGTTCCGAGTGTAATCGGCAGCCAGGACCGCAGAAGCTCTTTGCCATACTTGTTCATGGAATCCCTCCCGACGTTTTTCCCTTCTATGCTTTATCCAATCTTCTCGGTGCTGAAAACCGACTTTTTGGACTCGCACTATAAGATGTACGTGTAAAGATAATGAATAGTATACCCCAAGTTGGGAGCCCGGGGCAGTAACCTTCGAAGACGGGTGAAGAAAAAAAGGATTTGTTTTCGGCCTGCCTTTTGCGTTAACATGTAAAATAGAACGCAAGATCGGATCGGAAATCGTTCCGGTCGCTGCGACTGGCGGATTTGTGAGAAGGAGGGCTCTATGTCGGAGAAATCGCTAAAAGAGATACAACGGGAAGTGGACGCATACATATCCCAATTCAAGGAAGGTTACTTCAGTCCGCTCGCTATGCTGGCCCGGATGTCCGAAGAAGTCGGGGAGCTAGCCAGAGAGGTTAATCATCAATTCGGCCCTAAGCCGAAAAAACCGGACGAAGCTGACAATTCGATCGAGCTGGAGCTTGGCGATATTTTATTTATAACGATTTGCTTCGCCAATTCGCTGGGGATCGATCTGACGAAGGCCCACGACGAAGTGTTGAACAAATTCCGTACGCGCGATGCGGACCGCTGGACCAAAAAGAACACCGAACAAGAGTAGCCGTCATATGCTGTACCATCGAGTCGGGCGGAGGACTCCCCGCTGTTCGCACACCTATCGGTTAAGGGCGGATGCGGCACTCCCCCGGAACCATACATACGGGGCGCACAAGCGCGGTCGTATATGGATCAGGAGGAACGCGATGGACGGCGACAATCCGATTAAGAAGGCGTACGCTTCGATATTGGAAGCCGATTTCGAGCGGGCGATCGAATGGTTTGAGCAGGCAATCCGCGAAGAACCGGACAATGCGGATTATCATTATAAGCTGTCGGTTACATTTGCGAGGAGCAACCGGCTCGGCAAAGCGATCGAGCATGCGTTGCGGGCCAAGCAGTTGGAGCCGGGAAGCGACGTATACAGCTATCATCTGGATACGCTGCAGGCTAAACTGCTCATGCAGGATGCACAGAAGGTATTGGACGGGACTGACCGGACTTATTTGGCCGTACCTCTCTTGATGCGCGCCATTGAGCTAGATCCGCTGTCCGTCGAAGCGCATATGATGCTTTCCGCCGCTTATGCGGCTTTGCAGGAATACGGCAAGGCGGTTCAGATGGCGAACGAGACGTTACGATTGGACCCCGAGCATCCGGACGCCAAGCGGCTTGCCGAAGAATACCGGCAGCAACTGAAAATGTATTTGCAGACGCAGCAAACGATAAGGGAGATTTGACGATGAGTTCAATCATTCATGTAGCAGTAGCCGGAGCAAACGGAAGAATGGGTAAAGAAGTAGTAAAGATGGTGCTCACCGATCCGAACCTTAAGCTGGTGGCGGCTATAAGCCGTTCCAACGAAGGAGTCGACGCCGGTCTGCTCGTTGGGAAGGAAGCTTGCGGCGTGTTGGTCAGAACGGATCTGGAGGCAGCCCTGTCCGGTGTGGACGCACATGTGATGGTCGATTTCACAACCCCTCACTCCGTTATGGCCAACAGCAGCATCGCGATCCGGCAAGGTGTGCGTCCGGTAATCGGAACTACCGGATTGAAGCCGGCGGATATCGAGGAATTGGACAAGCTGTGCAAAAATAACGGAATCGGCGGGATCATCGCTCCGAATTTCTCGATCGGCGCGATTCTGATGATGAAGTTCGCCGCTCAAGCCGCCAAATATATGCCGCATGTCGAGATTATCGAGTATCATGGCGACCAGAAGCTGGACGCGCCTTCCGGCACGTCAATCAAGACGGCGGAGATGATCGCGTTGAATCGCCAGGAATTCCGGCAAGGCAATCCGAACGAGGAAGAAACGATCGACGGCGCGCGGGGAGGCTTGTACAACGGATTCCGCATACATAGCGTTCGTCTCCCGGGCGTATTTGCGCAGCAGGAAGTTATCTTCGGCGGCTACGGGCAAACGCTCAAAATCCGTCACGATTCGTACGATCGCGAAGGGTATATGCCAGGGGTAAACATCGCCGTCAAAAAAGCGATGGAGCTGTCCGGAATCGTATACGGGTTCGAGCATTTTATCGACTGAACAGACATAGGTTAGCGGAAATGAAGGCTGCTGCCGGCAAGCCGGCTGAGGTCCCAGTACGCAACAGCTATAGTGGAGGGAAACCCGATGGAGATCGCACTAATCGCCCACGACCGCAAAAAAGAAGAAATGGTCAATTTCGTTATCGCTTATGAGGAAGTATTCAAGCATCATACGTTGTATGCGACCGGCACGACCGGCACCCGCATTATGGAGAGTACGGACCTGCAAGTACACCGCTACATGTCCGGGCCGCTCGGCGGAGATCAGCAGATCGGCGCCAAAGTAGCGCAAAACGAGATGGATCTCGTCATCTTCCTGCGCGACCCGCTTATGGCGCAGCCGCACGAGCCAGACATCATCGCGCTGCTTCGATTGTGCGACGTACAGGGCATCCCGGTGGCGACGAATATCGCAACGGCGGAGCTGCTCGTGCGTTCGCTCGACCGCGGGGAGTTCGGCTGGCGGGATCTGGTGGACAAATATAAACCGGGGTTGATGTAAAATGTCGTATTTAACCGATATTCTCATATTCGGAGCGCATCCCGACGACGCCGAGATCGGCATGGCGGGCACGATCGCCAAACATACGGCGGCCGGCCATAAAGTCGTTATATGCGACTTGACGGCGGCGGAGATGTCTTCGAACGGAACGGTGGAATTAAGGCGCAGGGAGGCCGATCAGGCGGCAGCGATTCTGAAGCTGGCGGGCCGTACGAATCTGGGGCTGCCCGACCGCGGCTTGTATATGACGAAGGATTATGTCGATGCCATTACGCAGGAAATCCGCAAGTTCCGGCCGCGGATCGTGTTCGCCCCCTATTGGCAGGACAGGCATCCCGATCATATCGCCTGCAGCCATCTCGTTCAGGAAGCGGTATTTAACGCGAAGCTTCGCCGGTATATGCCCGACTCGGAGGCGGTGTCGGTGCAGCAGACGTATTTTTATTTCATTAATGACGTGCACGAAGCCGACATCGTGGTGGACGTAAGCGGCGTATACGAAGCCAAAAAAGCTGCGTTGAGCGCTTATGCGAGCCAGTTCGATCCGGCGGCGGCCGGCAATCACTATGTGCCGACTCCGCTGAACCAGGGGTATTTGGAGCGGGTTGAGGCGAGAGACCGACTGCTCGGCCAACAAAGGATGATCCCTTATGCCGAAGGGTTCGTATCCAAGCTTCCGGTACTTGTTGACTTATTTTAACGGATGTTCGAATATAATACCTGTATACGTATGATTCGCGGGGAGGGGGATGTCTATGGAAAACGATCGACTGAAGATCGGCATTACGTGTTATCCGTCGCTCGGAGGTTCCGGCGTCGTGGCGACAGAGCTTGGAAAGCTGCTCGCGGAGAAGGGCCACGAGGTTCATTTTATTACGCACAGCATCCCTTTCCGCCTGGGCAAGTTTCATAAAAATATTTTTTATCACGAGGTCGAAGTTAACGACTATTACGTGTTCAAATACCCGCCTTATGATTTGTCGCTGGCAAGCAAGATGGCCCAGGTGGCCAAGATGGAGAAGCTAGATATTTTGCACGTCCATTATGCGGTTCCTCATGCGGTCTGCGCCTTTTTGGCCAAAGAGATGGTCGGTTCGGATCTGAAAATCATCACGACGCTGCATGGTACCGATATCACCGTGCTCGGCCAGGACGAATCGCTCAGCGACCTGATTAGGCTGGCGATCGAGCGGAGCGACGCGGTTACGGCGGTCTCGAAAGATTTGATCCGCGAGACCCGCGATCTGCTGCATATCGAGAAGCCGATTGACCTTGCCTACAATTTTGTGGATAAAAGGGTATATTACCCGAGAGATGTCGCTACGCTGCGCCGGGACTTTGCCAAACCGGACGAGAAGCTGCTGCTGCACATATCGAACTTCCGTCCCGTCAAGCGGATCGGCGATGTGGTGGACGTGTTCGCCAAAGTGAACGAAAGGGTCCCGTCGAGACTGCTGTTCGTCGGAGAAGGACCCGAGCTGTCGAAGACGATCTGCAAGGTGAAAGAGCTTGGCCTGACCGATCGCGTCATATTCGCCGGGAAGCAGGATGATGTCGCGCAGGTGATCTCGCTGGCCGATGTGATGCTGCTTCCTTCGGAGAAGGAAAGCTTCGGGCTCGTGGCGCTGGAGGCGATGGCTTGCGGAGTTCCGACGGTTGGTTCGAACGCAGGCGGCATACCGGAGCTGATCACGCACGGGGAGACCGGGTACCTGGCGCCGATCGGCGATACGGCTCAGATGGCCGAACACGTGATCCGGCTCCTGTCGGACCCTCAGCTTTATGAGGCGATGTCGAAAGCCTGTCTCGATCGGGCGCATTTTACGTTCTGCAACGATTTGATCACGGCGCAATACGAGCAGATTTATTACCGGGTGCTGGGGCGCGAAGTGCCGAGCATCGATTTGAGCGAAATATGCCGGGCTTGACCGGCTGAAGGATGCGGAGGCATAACGGATATGTCGGAACGGATGGAGACGGAAGGAAAAGAAGTGCTCCGCACGCTCGGCGAAGCGGGTTACGAGGCGTATTTCGTAGGCGGCTGCGTACGCGACAAGGCGCTCGGACGACCGCTCAAAGATATCGATATCGCGACCTCCGCTTTGCCGGACGAGGTGATGAGGCTGTTTCCCCGTCACGCTCCGACCGGTCTTGCCCATGGTACCGTTACGGTTATCCGGGAGCATCACACGTTCGAAGTGACGACGTTCCGCAAAGAATCCGAATACGAGCAGTTCCGGCGGCCTAAGGAAGTGGAGTTTATCTCCGATCTGAACGAAGATTTGCGCCGCCGGGACTTTACGATTAATGCGATGGCTCTGGATGCGCATGGCACCCGGTACGATCCGTTCAGGGGCTCTGCGGATCTGGAAGCGGGAGTCATAAGATGTGTAGGAAACCCGCTGGAGCGGTTTCACGAGGACGCGCTGCGCATGCTCCGGGCGATCCGTTTCGCTTGCGAATACGGGTTCTCGCTGGAGGAGGCGACATGGGAGGCGCTACTCCGACATGCGCCGCTGCTCGCCCATGTGGCGATGGAGCGGGTAGGCGCCGAGCTCGACAAGATGATCGAAGGGCGGTCGCCCGATCGTGCGGTGAAGCTGCTTGCCGAGAGCGGGTTAACCCGTCATTTCAAGCAGCCTGTAGTTTGGCCGCTCGCCGAGTGGGACGAAGTTCCGGCACCGGCCGCAGCGGTGAAGCTGACAGGCGTAACAGGGCCCGAGCTACGGTGGACGGCCTTATTCGTCCTGCTGGAGATGAGCTCCGGACAAGCCCGGGAAGCGATGAAGCGGCTCAAGTTTTCCGGCAAAAAATCGTCTGCGATCGTCCGGCTGCTGCAGATGGATGAATGGATGCGGCAGCATCTGGACAAATTCCGTATGGAAGACGAGCGCACGGGCTTCGAGACGTGGGCCGGCGCTTGCGTCACGTTCGGGAAGCCGGTTGCCGCACTGTGGCTGGAGCTTGCTTCCTGGCAGACAGAATCGTTGGAAGGCCGGAACTGGCTGCAACTGCTCGAACTCGGTCCAGGATGGATCGAACGGATACCGGCCAACCGGGTAACGGAGCTTGCGGTGAACGGGACCGAGCTGGCTGCCGAGCTGGACAAGCCTGCGGGTCCGTGGCTCGGCGCGCTGCTTCAGGAACTGTTGGAGGACACGGCCAAGCTGCGAATACGGAATGAACGGGATATTTTAATTCATGAAGCCAAAAATCGAGTAAAGCGGGAAACGATGTAATGGAGCATAAAATATTGGCGTATCTGGAGCAGCAACCGAACGAATACGTGTCGGGCGAACAGCTGAGCGAGCTGCTCGGCTGCACCCGAACCGCCGTCTGGAAACACATCCGCAGCCTGCGCGATCAAGGGTATACGTTCGACGCGGTCTCGCGAAAAGGCTACAAGCTTACGGGCAAGCCGGACAAGCTGAGCGCAGCGGCGATTCTGGCCGAGCTGACGACCGCGGTTATGGGCCGATCGGTCAAACTGTACGATTCTGTCGACTCTACGCAGACGATTGCCCACCGGCTGGCTGAAGAAGGCGCTCCGGAAGGGACGCTGGTGATCGCGGAAGTTCAGACGGCCGGGCGCGGACGAATGGGGAAAAACTGGCATTCGCCGAAAGGGAAAGGCGTCTGGATGAGTCTGGTCCTGCGGCCGAACATCCCGGTTCATTTTACCCCTCAACTGACGCTGCTGGTCGCCGTCGCTTTGAACCGGACGATTCGCAAGCTGGAGCCGTCCTTGCCGGTTGCGATCAAGTGGCCGAACGATTTGCTTGTGGACGGCAGGAAGATCAGCGGCATCCTGCTCGAGTCGAATGCGGAGGACGAGCGGCTGCGGCACGTGATCGCCGGAGTGGGCATCAGCGTCAACTTGCAGGAGGACGATTACCCGGAAGAGCTCCGAGGAATCGCTACGTCGCTCCGTATGCTCAGCGGCCGGGAATGGAGCCGTTCCGAACTGATATGCGCGTTCCTGGAGCAGTTTGAAGCGTTGTACAATCTGTACGACACGGAAGGCTTCGAGCCGATCCGGACTGCGTGGGAAGCGTCTGCCTATTCGCTCGGCCGTCCGATCGCCGCGAGGACCCCCAGAGGCGTTGTGGAGGGTGTCGCCGAATCGATCGACGAGATGGGCGCCTTGATTGTCCGGCATCCGGACGGAAGTGTGACCAAGCTGTATTCCGCGGATATTTAGCTAAAAACATGTAGATTTCGTGAACGATCTGGTATAATATTGCGTAGAGGCGGTATCCTACGTGGAACTGCACTCCTGCACGCAAGTATAACAAGTTTGACATGCAAGTCGCGGAATTCTGCTCTGAGCCTAAAAGGGACCGAGACAGAAAACAAATCTGACGATTCGTTTCCTGTTGTTTTCTAAGCCTTTTAGCCGAGCGGCTAAAAGGCTTTTATGCGTTCCGGACCGGTTCACGAGCCAACCAAATCGAAAGCGGGTGTTCGGATGGAACCGAAAAAAATGAGTACGACCCGGATGAGAAAGATGAAGGCAGACGGTGTGCCGATCTCGATGGTCACCGCCTACGACTACACGTCGGCTAAACTGGCCGAGGAAGCGGGCGTGGACGTGATCCTGGTGGGCGATTCGCTCGGCAATGTCGTGCAAGGCCAGGAATCGACGCTGCCGGTTACGCTGGACGAGATGATTTATCATACGAAGATGGTGACCCGTGCGGTGTCCGCTCCGTTTGTCGTAAGCGATATGCCGTTTATGACGTATCACGGGTCGGTCGATCAGTCGCTTCACAACGTCGGGCGGCTGATGCGGGAAGGATTGTGCAAGGCGGTCAAGATGGAAGGCGGAACGGAGATCGCTCATACCGTCGATGCGGTAGTGAAGGCGGGGGTACCCGTTATGGGCCATATCGGCCTTACTCCGCAGTCGGTGTATCAGATCGGCGGTTATAAGATTCAAGGGAAAACCGGAGCTTCGGCCCGCAAACTGTTGGACGATGCCAAGGCGCTGGAGCAGGCCGGAGCGTTCGCCGTCGTGGTCGAGCTGGTCACGGACGAGATTGCGGAGGAGATTACGAAGGCGGTGTCGATCCCGACGATCGGCATCGGAGCGGGCGTTCATTGCGACGGGCAGGTGCTCGTGTTCCACGATCTGCTGCAATATGCGTCGCCGGTATTTCCTAAAAAATTCGTTAAAGCATACGCGAACATTGGAGACGCTATTCGTAACGGGATCGCCCAGTATGTCCAGGAGGTCAAAAGCCGCAGCTTCCCGGCCCAGGAGCATTCGTTTCACGCCGATCTGGAGCTTGCGGGACATCTGTACGGCGGCAAATCGCCCGACAACGACTGAGGGCAGCCGGGAGAGGAGCAATCATCATACATGGAAGCCATTGTCCGGATCGAAGAGCTGCGTTCGAAACTGAAGGCAGCCAGACGCAATAAAGCAAATGCGGAGGGCGAAGTGCGGGTCGGCTTTATGCCGACCCTCGGCTATATGCACGAAGGCCATATGAGCTTAATTCGTCAGGCTCGCCGGGAGTGTGACATCGTCGTCGTCAGCATTTTCGTGAACCCGCTTCAGTTCGGGCCAACCGAAGATTTCGACAAGTACCCGCGCGACAACGAACGGGACCTGGCGCTTGCGGAGGAAGCGGGAGCGGATTATGTTTTTTTGCCGGACGTAACGGAAATGTACCCGACTCCGACGAAGACGACGGTAGTCGTCAAGGAACTGACGGATACGCTGTGCGGCGCGTCGCGCCCGGGCCATTTTGACGGCGTGGCGACGGTGGTAACCAAGCTGTTCAACATCGTGCAGCCGGACCGCGCCTATTTCGGGATGAAGGACGCCCAGCAGGTCGCCGTCATCGAACAATTTACCCGCGATCTGAACATACCGGTACAGATCGTACGCTGCGAGACGTTGAGGGAGCCTGACGGATTGGCGATGAGTTCCCGCAACGTGTACTTAAACGAAGAGGAACGCAAGCAAGCGCTCGTCTTGTCCAAGTCGCTTAGCCAAGCCGAGTCTTGGATGGCGGAGCCGGACATGACGGTAGGAAAGCTGGAGCTGAGCATTCGACGTATGATCGAGTCCGCGCCTTTGGCCGTCATCGACTACGTTACCATATTAACCTATCCCGGACTTGAGCCGGTAACCGGCGCACAGCCATTTAACGGAGAACACCCGATTCTGGTGGCGCTCGCCGTCAAATTCGGCAAAACCCGTCTGATCGACAATCGCATTTTTTTCTCTTGAGGAGGGGAACCGGCATGTTCTTAACGATGATGAAATCGAAAATTCACCGCGCGACGGTTACGGAAGCAAATTTAAACTATATCGGCAGCATTACGATTGACGAAGATCTGATGGATTTGGTCGAACTTTTACCTAATGAAAAAGTGCAGGTTGTAGATAATAACAACGGAGCCCGCCTTGAAACGTATGTCATCCCCGGCCCCCGGGGTTCCGGAGTCATCTGTTTGAACGGTGCAGCGGCTCGTCTCGTTCATCCGGGCGATACAGTCATCATTATTTCTTACGCGCTGATGACGGGCGAACAAGCAAAAGCTCATAAACCGAAAATTGCCATTATGGGAGAAGACAACAAGGTCGTCGATACACTGAACGTCGAAACTCATTCCACAATCCTTTAAGTGCAAGCAACGTGAGCACCGGAAGTTCCGGCTGAATTCCATATTCGATGTCGAGCAGGCTTACTGATCTGCTTCGGGATCAGAAGTGGACTTTTTGAACAACCTCTTTAAGCACGGGCAGCACGATTTCTCAGCCAAGGTGGGATCAGATCATGTTGAAACAGTTGTTTGCCTCGATGCACGACGCGTTAGACGACGTGATAAAACATTTCCCGACTGCCGACGCCAAGGGAAAGCAGGATCTTCACAACAAGCTGGACGTATTAAAAGCGATGAGTGATTCCTTTATCGAGGAATGGCTGCAATTCGAGGAGAAGATGGCTCGTTTTCTGGAAACATTGCCGAAATCGACCGGTTGGGCCGTTGCGGGGAGCAGCGGCGCTTCTCCAGCCTTGCCGGAAGGCAGCGATGCCTCGGAGGCGTTCAAGCGAGGCCAGGGTTATTTTCAACTGCTTATGTACGACAATGCGGTTCGCGAATTCGAGTCGGTTGTCCAAGAACACCCCGAGTTCATTCTGGGCCGGCTGTACTTGGCTATGGGTCATATGCGCAAAGGAAACGACGCCGAAGCGTACCGGCATTTCCGGTTCATTACCTCGCTGACGGAGCACGACCAGATGAAGGCCGTCTCGTATAACGCGATGGGCTGCATTCATGCCAAAAATGCCAATATCGAGCAAGCCCAGCATTTCTTCAAACTGGCCTATATGGCTGATCCGAGCAGCGTGGAGCCGATGATCAACATGGGAATATGCATGTCGCATCACGGAAGCCAAAGTGCCGGAGAAGGATTTATCCATTAAATGATCATGGCCTCGCTTCGGCTTCCCTTTTCGGCTACGCAATAATTTGGTATGCTAAGAAGGGAATCGCGAAGAAGGGATTGAAGAGTACCGGATGAGATATGCGGTAATCGATTTTGAAACAACGGGAGACCAACCTTCGGATGATATCATACAGGTTGGTCTTGTTGTTATAGAAGATGGTGTCATCAGCCGGCGGTATTCATCCTTTGTCCGGCCTAATAAATCCATACCTGAATTTATCGTACAGCTGACAGGCATCACCGATGAGATGGTGGCGGACGCTCCGGTTCTCGAAGACGTGTTGTCCGACATGCTTCCTTTGCTTGCCGACAGCGCGCTTGTGGCCCACAATGCGGGTTTTGACCATATGTTTTTGCGATATGCTTGCGAACGAAGCGGATATCTTCCTTTTGACGGGCGGGTTATCGATACGATTCCGTTCCTGCGCATCCTGTTCCCTTCGCTGACGAGCCTACAACTATCGATGGTGAGCGCCGCTTTCGGGCTTGGTCACGATCGTCCGCACCAGGCGGACAGCGACGCTGAAGTGACAGCGCTTATCTGGCTCAAATGTTTGGAGCGGTTCGATACGCTGCCGCTGCTGACCGTTCAGAAGCTGGCCCAGCTGTTCGAGTCCGATCCTTCGGATATGGGCTGGTTTATGCAGGAGATGCGGGTGCGCAAAGAATCGGCAGTCAGTATCGACCCCGAGACGAACCGGTATTTTCGTCAATACGTGCTGAATGTCGGGGACTGGGATGAGGAGAAGCCGGCGCGTGAGGAAGAAGGTTCACCTCAAATCGGCAAAAATGAGTCGTTCGACGAGTTTTACGATAAAATCAAGACGAATTTGCGCAGCAAGTTCGAGCACTACGAGGAACGCGAAGCGCAGGAGCATATGATCCGCGAAGTAGAGAGCTCGTTTTCGTCCGACCGCCATCTGATGGTGGAAGCAGGCACGGGCACGGGGAAATCGCTCGGCTACTTGATTCCTTCCCTGTACCACGGCATCAAGGAAGACAAGAAAGTGATCATCAGCACCCACACGATCAACTTGCAGGAGCAGCTCCGTCAGCGGGACATCCCGCTGCTTCAGGATATATTTCCAGTCCCGTTCCGGGCGGCCGTGCTTAAGGGGCGGAGCCATTATTTATGCCTGCGCAAATTCGAGCAGAAGCTGTACAACCGTGACTTTGCCAGCGAGAAGGAAGACCGGATCACCGCAGCCCAGATGGTCGTATGGCTTTCGGAGACGAACCACGGCGACGACGAGGAGCTGTATTTTGCCGGGCGCGGGGCCGAATTTTGGCAGACGGTCGGCAGCGACACTGATTCGTGTCTGAACCGGATGTGCCCTTGGTTCAAAAAATGTTTTTACCACCGCGCGCGTAACGAAGCGAACATTGCGGACGTGGTCATTACCAATCATTCGCTGCTGTTTACCGATATTCAGGCGGAAAACCGGCTTCTGCCGGCCTACAAGCAGCTCGTCATTGATGAAGCGCATCATTTCGAGGAAGTGGCGAGCAAACATCTGGGGATGGATCTGCATTATGCCTCCCTGGTAAATACGCTGCTGTGGCTGTATAAGGATGCGAAGAACGGCCAGCTGCCCTCGCTTCAGTTCAGGCTGCAGCGCGGCTCGGAGCAAAAGGCCGCTGACTGGAACCAGACGATCGAGTCGGTTTATCCGCGCATGGTGCGCATTAAGGAAGAGTGGGACAAGCTGACCGAGCTGCTGTATATGTTCGTCTCCGAGCGCAACGACGGCGGAGGGACCGAGAGCGGACAACTCGTGCTCCGTCTCAAGCCGGAAGCGCTGCCGAAGGCGTGGAGCTCGCTGCTTGTGATCGAAGAGAACATTTACCTCGAAGCGACCGAGATCGGCAAAAAGCTGGAACGGCTTGTGACCGAACTGAAGGAGGAAACCGACGAGTTTGCGACGAGCAGCGTGCTGACAGACTTGTCGGGGTCGGTGAAAGCGTTGCTGCGGCACCGGGACGTGCTCCGGTTCTTTATGCAGATGCCCGATCCGCATTATGTGTACTGGCTGGAAGCCGCTCCTTACTTCAAAAGCAAGTCGCTCCAAGTATTCGCCGTGCCGCTTGATGTCAGCCATCTGCTCAAGCAGCATTTCTTCGAGGCGAAGGACAGTGTCGTATTAACGTCGGCGACATTAACGGTTAACAAAACGTTTCAATACAGCGCCTCGCAGCTGGGCTTGCAGCCGTTGTCGGATACCGAGAAGGTGAAGACGGTGCAGCTTGCTTCGCCGTTCCAGTACCGCAAGCAAGCGCTTGTGCTGATTCCGCGGGATTTCCCAAGCGTCAAAGGGGCGACGGCGGACGAAGTGTTCCTCGGGGCGCTTGTCGGGTCTTTGGCCGATGTGGCGAAGGAGACGAAGGGCCGGATGCTCGTCCTGTTCACTTCGCACCGGATGCTGAAGCAAATTCATCCGGAGCTGAAGGAGCGGCTGAAGCCAAGCGGCATTCAGGTTCTCGGCCAAGGCGTCGACAGCGGCAACCGCAGCAAGCTGATCCGGATGTTCCGCTCGCAGTCGTCCAGCGTTCTGCTGGGCACGAGCAGCTTCTGGGAAGGCGTCGACATTCCGGGGGAGGCGCTGACGTGTCTGGCGATTGTCAGACTTCCGTTCCAGCCTCCGAATCACCCGCTGGTCGAAGCCAAAAGCGAGCAGCTGAAAAAGAACAACCTGAACCCGTTTACGGCGCTGTCGGTGCCGCAGGCGGTCATCCGCTTCAAGCAAGGCTTCGGACGTCTCGTTCGGACGGCTAAAGACCGCGGTGTCGTCGTGATTTACGATACGCGCGTACTGGAAACCTCCTATGGCCGCAACTTTTTGTATTCGCTGCCCGGTCCGAAAATCGAACATTTGAGCACACAGCAGTTGGTACCGCGAATATCAGATTGGATGGGGGAGGAAAACGGATGAAGACACCGAAAATTTCGGAGGCGGTCGTCCGCCGTCTCCCGGTTTATCTTCGTTTTTTGAATGAGCTTAGCCGGCGCAACGTGCAGATGGTCTCATCGCAGGATTTGGGCCAAAAGCTCGATCTGAACCCGGCGCAGATCCGCAAAGATTTGGCTTACTTCGGGGAATTCGGCAAAAAAGGGATCGGCTACGACGTCGCCTATTTGATCGAGAAAATCCGCCAAATTTTAAAGCTGGACCAGATTATTCCGGTCATTCTGGTCGGAGCCGGAAACCTGGGCCGGGCTTTGTGCAATTACAACGCCTACCTGAAAGACAATATGAAGATCGTAGCCGTCTTCGACAGCTCTCCGGACAAGCTCGGCGAGCATATTAACAATTTGACCGTCCAGCCCATGACGGTGCTGCACGAGACGGTCCGGGAGCACAAGGTGCGGATCGGCATCATTACCGTCCCGGCGTTCGAAGCGCAGCTGGTCGCCAACCAGTTCGTCAATGCCGGAGTGGAAGCGATTCTTAACTTCGCGCCGGTCATTATTAAGGTGCCGAACGAAATTCGCGTTCATCATGCGGATTTTACGACCGAGCTGCAGAGCTTGGCTTATTATTTGGATTGAGGCAAGAGGAGGGCAGCTGCTTATAGCGCGAAGTGCGGAGTGCGCGTCTAGGCGGATTTGCGACCGGGATCTACAAGCTGAAAAGACGCTTCTGTCACCACTTATGTAGGGGTGAATATTGAAGCGTCTTTTCTTGTCACAGCAGCCGTTCGGCTCCATGGATAGGGACTGCGGGGCGGTCATATTCCAGCGAAAACGCATGAATTCTCAGCCCAAAGGATAGAATGAAACATGATTCCTGCATAACAGCCGGAATTTTGGTCATGTAGAACAAAAATAAGACATTTTCTTATAGATTCATGCGCCTACGCAGGAATGCTGCCCAAAATCAGAAGCTCTGAGGAAAAAGCCTGCATTTGCGCATCTTTTCGGTAAGATCTTCTTTCGACCGTGCCTGATTCCTCACACCCTCCACTTTCATACTCTCACGCCCCCACACTCTCACGCTCCTACACTCTTACTACCTCCCTGTATAGCAAATAAAAAACGCCCCGGACCCTTATAAGAAAGGGTCCGGGACGTTCTTCGTCTCGTTGCTGCTAATTGTATCGGGAATGGGACAGTAATGCAATAGGTTATCGTACGTTTCAAGCCCGGAGTGACGGGGGATTGTGAAAGACTTCCGGCCCGCTATTGGACAAATGGACAAACTTATTGTATACTCATACCTAGTAAACATATGCATAGCATTCCTATGTATAAAATCAATGTGAAGAGGAGGCAGCCGATTGAACAAAGAATTGCTCAAGGGCAGCACAGGCACTATGATACTGGCTCTGCTGAATCGTAACGATTTGTACGGCTACGAGCTGTTGAAGGAGCTGGAACGCAGGTCGGAGGGCGTATTTGCATTGAAGGAAGGCACGTTGTATCCGATTCTACACGCGATGGAAGCGGAAGGCTGGGTGGATGCCTACTGGAACGAAGTGAATGGCCGCAAGCGGAAGTATTACCGGATTACACCGCCGGGCAAGAAGCAGCTGGAGCATAAAAAGTCGGAATGGAGCGTTTTCCGCAGCGCCGTCGATCTCGTGTTGAAGGAGGGGAGAGCCTAATATGATTCGGGATCACGAGTTAATCCGGAGCTACCTCCGCTCCGTATGCGGACAAATTAAAGCGAGGGAGGTTCACCCGCATATTCGCAAGGAACTCGAAAGCCACCTGGAGGAGCTGGTGATGGAACGGGAGGAAGCGGGCGATAACCGGGAGGAAGCGGTACGTTATGCAATCGAGCGGATGGGAGACCCGGTAAAGGTCGGCAAAGATCTGCATGCGGTACATAAACCTAGAATGAATTGGCCGCTCATGATTGGGGGACTGTTATTTGCTTTATTAGGTGTTTTTGCGATGTATCTTATTGATAACAGTATGACCGTCCGGTTTCCTTTAGGAGAAAAAAAGCTGGTTTCCGTCGCTTTCGGATTATTGATTATGGGCCTCCTGTACTTCATTCATCCGCGTGCGATTCAAACATACAGCTGGGCTATTTATGCGGCAGCCGTGGGCGGAATGGTCGGAAACCATTGGTTAGGGGCGACCGTAAACGGTTCCCCGTCTTATATTAGCCTAGGCTGGCTTAACCTCGATTGGGTCTGGGTGAGCACCTATTTATTGATCGTAGCAGCGCCAGGGATATTGATCGATCGAGCAAAAAAGCCGTTTTTTTGGCCGATTACTACTGCGGTGCTGGTGTTGGTGCCGTTACTGCTCTACGGAAACCTGGGAAGAATTCCGGGCCTTGTTCTGTACTTAACCGCTCTGCTGGTCATGGCCGGCTCGATTACGGGAAAATGGAAACGGGCGATCGCACAAACGCTGCTGCCGCTCGGCGCTTTGCTTGTTTACGCGCTGCAAACCAGGCCGTACCTGGCAGACAAATGGAGCATGTATGTCGATCCGAACCGGGACCCGCTTGGCGCCGGATATATGAATGTTCAGATTCAAAGGGCTCTTCAGTCGGCAGGCTGGTTCGGAAAAGAAGGAGCCATGACTTTGCGATTGCCGGAAGCTCATAACGATATCGTTTACGTATTCCTGGTCCATAAATTCGGCTGGCTTGCGGGAATTATCCTCACTTTGGGGTGTGCCGGATTTATAGGAGTACTGATCCGTTCGACCCGTAGCGTATCCGATCCGTTCGGCAGGACGCTGCTTGCCGGTATTTCTACAATTCTCGGTTTTCAACTGGGCTACAACGTTCTGATGTCGTTAGGAATTGTCCCTTTGATCGGCGTTCCTTTCCCGATCGTGAGTAACGGGTTTACGCATACGGTTGCTGAATTCGCCGTTTTAGGAATTTCGCTGGCGATCTATCGAAGAAGGCATCTGACGCTGGCCATGTGAACATAGAAGTGTGATTTTGCCCATATACGAAATATTAGCAAACGTGCAGAGCCGTCAGCTCCAGCCAAACCAACAGTAGAGTTTATTCAGACGGCAGGGATGCCGATCTTTCTATCACGTTACGGTTCTAAGACTCCAACCGCTTTAAGCAAGCGGAGGAGTCTTTTTGCTAGTTTTGAGAGGCAGATCAGCAATAACTAACAAAAGAAGGCTGCTCCCAGGAAAGGGAACAGCCAGCATACGAACTCTAAAACAACGAAAACAACACCTTGTACACCAGAAAAGCAAGTACCATACTGATCGGGATCGTGATGACCCATGTCATGATCATCCGTCCGACCGTGCCCCACTTGACGTCCTTAAACCGGATGACGCTGCCCGTACCGATGATGGACGACGTAATGACGTGTGTCGTCGACAAAGGTTGTCCGATAAAGGTCGACGTCTGGATAATAATCGAGGAGCTCAGATCCGCAGCGAAGCCGTTAACCGGCTCGATCTTCATAATTTTTTTACTGACCGTTTTGATAATCCGCCAGCCGCCGATGGAAGTTCCGAGACCCATTGCCGCCGCGGCGGATATTTTGACCCAGATTGGGACATCCAGCGTCGTCTGGAAGCCGCCGGCGACGAGACCGAAGACGATAATCCCCATCGCTTTCTGGGCGTCGTTGCCCCCGTGGCTGAACGACAGCAGTCCGGCCGATACGACCTGGAACGAGCGGAACACCCGGTTCAGTTTGGACCGCGATTTGTTGCCGCTGAAAAGGATGATGTATTTAAGCAGAAACATGATGATGAAACCTACGGCAAAAGCGATGATAGGCGACAAAATCAATATATAAACAATTTTCAGGAAACCTTCCATATGAAGGGATTTGAATCCGGCTCCGGCGATAACCGCTCCTGCGAGCGCGCCGATCAAAGTATGGGAGGACGACGAAGGAATGCCGTAATACCAGGTGAGCAGGTTCCAGAAGATAGCCGCTATAAGGGCCGCTATGACGACCTGGACGCCATTTTCGATTTCCGCCGGATTGGCGATGCTCCCGCCGACTGTTTTGGCTACTTCCGATGACAGCATGGCGCCCACAAAGTTAAGAAAGGCTGCGTACAGCACCGCAAACCGTGGTGACATCGCCCGTGTCGAGATCGAAGTGGCGATCGCGTTGGCCGTGTCGTGAAAGCCGTTGATGAAATCGAATATGAGCGCCAACAGGACAATAAAGATAATCAGGGTCAGCATGATTTTCTCCTAACAGGTGGATTAAGCGTAGCGCAGTACGACACTTCCCAATATATCCGCAACGTCCTCGCAAGCGTCCGTCGTTTGTTCGAGCCGTTCGTACAGCTCCTTGAGCTTAAAGTCGTGGTAAGGATCGGTCGGGCTGGTGAAAATCTCGCGAATCCCTTCGCGCATCAGCCGGTCGCCTTCATTTTCCAGGCTGTTGATATGTACCGTATGCTCCTGGATCTGCATGTACTTCTTCTTGGACAACAGCTTGAACGCTTCGAGCAGATGCTCGCACGAGGAGACGAGGACTTCCGAGAAATCCTTCATATATTGATTCGTGAACGTAATGTTCAGATAATCGAATCTCGCCATCGAGGCTTCGATCCCGTCCATCACATCGTCCAGCCGAACCGCAAGCTCCATAATGTCTTCCCTGTCAAGCGGCGTGATAAATACTTTGTTCAAGCCTTTGAAAATCTCATGCGTAAACGAATCGCCCTTCTCTTCGATCTCTTTCAGTTTACCGAAGTATGTGGCTGGCGGCTGATTCCCCATCATGGCGCTGCGGAACATGTGTGCGCCATTCAGCGTATTTTCCGCGCTTTGAATGAGCAGATTCAGAAAATCGATCTCGCCCTTTTTATTGAAAATCATCAAGCTTATGACCCCCAATGTCGGATGTTGAAAAAAGTTGTCGTTCCTTAACACAAAATTAAAATTATCATATCCGGACGGTCAATTGCAATCGATTGAACGAACTAATTGCACAGGACTTTCAAAACAGAGCCGGGTTGCTTGATTTTGACTGTCCGAAGAGGTACATTTGTAACGGTATGTTATTCGTGACCACGAACTCTTAATGGAAATTCTAATCCGAACCGAAAGGCTGATTGATGATGGCAAAAACGTTGATCCGGAACGGCACGTTCGTCACCGTAACCGAAGAAGCACCGATTGTCCGCGGCTGCATGATTATAGAGGACGACAAAATCGTATATTTGGGCGAGCAGGAGCGCGACCCGGCGGAGCAATTCGACGAAATTGTGGACGGAAGCCGCAAATTGTACATGCCCGGACTCGTCAATACCCACTGCCATGCCGCGATGTCGCTGCTGCGCGGGTACGGGGACGATCTGGCGCTCCAAGTATGGCTGGAGCAGAAAATGTGGCCGAACGAAGCCAAATTTACCGGTGAAGACGTCCGGTGGGGTACGCTGCTATCGATCCTCGAGATGATCAAAGGCGGGACGACCAGTTTCGTCGATATGTACGATCATATGGACGAAGTGGCCAAAGCCGTTGAAGAATCCGGAATGCGAGGCTGCCTGACGCGCGGCGCGATCGGACATTGTCCGCCGGACGTACAGGAGCACAAGCGCCGGGAAGCCGTCCAATTCGCCAAAGACTGGCACGGAAAGGCTGGCGGCCGGATTACGACCATGATGTCGCCTCACGCGCCTTACACGTGCCCGCCGGAGTTTATCGTCAAATTCGTGGAAGCGGCTCACGATCTGAACTTGCCGATGCATACGCATATGTCCGAGACGCTGTACGAAGTGCTGGAGAACGAGAAGCAGTACGGGCTGCGTCCGGTCGATCATCTGGCCAAGCTCGGCTTGTTCTCGCGCCCTTCGATCGTCGCGCATGCCGTGCATCTGACGGATGCGGAGATCGCTACGCTGAAAGAGCACAACGTCCACGTCTCCCATAACCCGGGTAGCAACCTGAAGCTGGCGAGCGGAGTCGCGCGCGTGCCGGACATGCTCAAGGCGGGCATTCTCGTATCGCTCGGGACGGACAGTTCGGCGAGCAACAACAATCTCGACATGTTCGAAGAGATGCGTCTGGCCGCTCTGATCCATAAGGGCGTATCCGGCGATCCGGTAGCGGTGCCGGCCAAGGAAGCGCTGAAGCTCGGAACGGTTAACGGCGCGAAGTCGATCTGGCTCGATAACGTCGGCACGTTGTCCGTCGGCAGCAAAGCGGACTTTATCGCCCTTGATACCGATCAGGCGCACTTTTTGCCGAAATCGGATTACGTCTCTCATATTGTGTACTCGGCGTCCGCAAAAGATGTAACCGATGTGTACGTTGACGGCAAACAGCTTGTCCGCGGAGGCGAGTGCCTGACGATCGACGAGGAAAAAATCAAGTTCGAAGCGCAGCGCCGTTTCGAGCTGTTGACGAACGGATAAAGGTTGGCGGACCTATTATAAGAAGGAGGGGGAACGGGAATGGCGAGGAAAATAGCGCTGTGGAGTGCCGCTGTGCTAGCCGTCGTGACGATTGTTCTCGTCTTCTTCTACAGGTCGATTCATGAGGAAGAATGGGCGGAGCGGCTCGAGGCCAAATCGACCGTTATTGCCAGCACCTACATGCGCACGGTGGACCGGGTCGAAAGGTTCGTCGGCGAGAAGCCGTACATGGTCGTATTTGGACAGGACGAGGAAGGCCGAGAAGCGATCGCCTGGGTGAACGACGGCAAGGCGAAGATGAGATACGCGAGCACCGGCATCACAGCCGAAGAAGCCCGGCGCAAAGTCGAAGAGAGCAACCCGGATAATGAAGTGCTTCGCGTGTTGCCTGGCGTTTTGAATGAAACGTATTTGTGGGAAGTGTTCTACAAACGCAAGGACGAAGAGGGCAGCCGGTATTATTACAGCTATTACCGCTTCGACAACGGCGAGGAAATCGATACGTGGCGAATGAGCCGACACTGATACGAGGACCGTACCTGAGCTGATCCCAAGCTCCGGGCACGGTCCTTATTCGTCTCCGGATTACCGTCTGGGCTTGACGTGGCGGAAGACGTTAACGACAAGCAAGAGAACCGATACGATGACCAGCAGCCCCCCGACAGCGGAAAAAGGGATACCGAGGCCCGTGTTGCCGTGAGCGAACAGGAACATGCTGATCACGAGCAGCGGCAAGCCGATGTTGTGCAGCCAAAACTGGACGCTGGCCAGCTTGGTGCTCCCCGCCTCCGGGTATACGGTATACACCACTCCGATCAGCCCCAGCGTCGCCCAGCCGAGCAGATTGATATGGGCATGCGCAGAGGTATAAATGAACTTCTCCGCCATTCCCATCCCCATTCCGAGTAATACGCCGATCAATAAATAAACGACCGCGACTTGAATAAAACGTGCTCCCATCTTTCCTTCCTCCTTGAAATGTTTTCATTTCTATAACTATTTCTAGCACTATGTATAAAATCTTTCGGCGCCGATCCGATTTCATTCCAAACATTTGCATCGAAATGGGTGTATATCATGTGATATACTATGGATATATCAATCGATCTATCAAATTCATCGTCTGCATAGAAAGGGGGACGTTGTGTGAAGTTGCGTCTATGGCCTGTATTAACGAGCGTTGTCCTCTCTTCGGCCGTATTGTTCGGAGGATGGTTTCTATATGACAGTCTGGCTATGGAAAATCCGTTAACCCGGATCGTACAAGAGCAGCCCGGACTGGAGCAATCGAAAGTAAGCGTGGGAAATAACACGGTGACGATTGAGATTACGCCAAAGCCGGAAGCGAATCTACGTGAAATATACAAGTCGATTACGGAGCAGGGCCGATCGATCCTAGGCGACCGAACGGTCGAGCTGATCGTGAAGGATACGACTACGCCGGAGCTGGACAGCTGGTGGTCGGGCGCTTTGTTCGACGTTGCGGAAGCGATGGAGAGCAAGCGGTATGCGGCGATTCCGGCCGCGTTGGAAGCGAAGAAAGGTGCGCTTCCCGGACTTGTAGTAACTACCGAGATGGACGACCGTTATGTGTATGTCCGCATGACGGACGGGACGCATTATAAATATATGCTGCTTCCCCGCAAGCCGCAGAAGGTAGGGGTGTGGCCGAATGAGTAAGCTTGGTAAAGAAATGCTGATCGGCTTCGTGCCGGTATTGCTCGTTTTTTTAATCTATATGGGTATTAATGTCATTCCGATCGTGCTTGCGGGCGTTATTTTGTTCTCTTTATTTTATGTAACCCGGATGAGGGATAGAATGGGTTCGGCTTCGTCCGAGCGCAAAGGCAAAAGCCGTACGCCGTCCTACTTGACGTTTGACGATATCGGGGGACAGGACCGGGCCAAAAACGAGCTGAAAGAAGCGCTCGATTTCCTGATCCGTCACGAAGAAATCCGTAAATTCGGCATTCGGCCGCTGAAAGGCATCCTGCTTACCGGACCTCCGGGAACCGGGAAAACGCTGATGGCCAAGGCGGCTGCCCACTATACGAACTCCGTTTTCGTATCCGCTTCGGGCAGTGAGTTTGTGGAAATGTACGTGGGAGTCGGGGCCAGCCGGGTGCGCGATTTGTTCAAAGAAGCGAAAACCCGTGCGGCCAAGGAAAATAAAGAAAGTGCGATTATTTTCATCGACGAAATCGATGTAATCGGCGGCAAGCGGGACGGCGGGCAGCACCGGGAATACGATCAGACGCTGAACCAATTGCTGACCGAGATGGACGGGCTGCATTCGAACGAGACGCCCCGCATTTTGATGATTGCGGCAACGAATCGCAAAGAAATGCTCGACAGCGCGCTGTTGCGGCCGGGCCGGTTCGACCGTCACATTCAGGTCGATCTTCCGGACAAGAAGGGCCGGATGCATATCCTGAACATTCATTCCAAAAACAAACCGATCGCCGATGGGGCGAGCATGGAGCGCGTAGCGGGCGAGACGTTCGGATTCTCGGGCGCCCAGCTGGAGAGCGTAATGAACGAAGCGGCTATCTATGCGATGCGTGACGATCTGCCTGTCATCGAGCAGCACCACTTCTCCCGGGCGATCGACAAGGTGATGATGGGCGAGAAAACCGACCGCGAGGCGACGATGGAAGAGCGCAAGCGCGTCGCGCTGCATGAGCTCGGACACGCGATTACGGCGGAGCAGGTGAAGCCGGGCTCCGTATCGATGGTATCGCTCAGTCCGCGCGGTCAGGCGCTAGGATACGTGCGTCACAACCCGCAGCAGGATCAGTACCTGTATACGCGGACCGAGCTGGAGCAGCAAATCATGATTGCGCTCGGCGGAGCGGTGGCGGAGGAGATGTTTTACGGCGGACGAAGCACCGGTTCGCGCAACGATTTTGAACAGGCGCTCCGGCTCGTCCGCACGATGATGGACTCGGGTCTGACCGGCCTCGGCATCATCGACCGGGATATGGTGACGAAGGAAGAGCTGATGAAGGAAAATGCGGTCATTCTCGACGAGCTCCATCGCGGTACAAGAGAGATGCTGGAGCGTTACCGGAATGTCTTCGAACAGTCGCTGGATATTCTCATTCGCGAGGAAGTGCTGACCGGCGACCAATTCCGTGATCTGCTCGGGGTACCCTCGTCTGTCGGACAAACACCGGCTTGATCTTTAACATTTACGATGGCGGGCGCTTTAGCTGCAAGACGGCTAGGGCGCCTTCTGCTGAAAGCTGAACGGCGGAGATTGCCAGGAGACAGGTTCCGATTCAATCGCTGTGACAAATGTGGTAGCCTCTAAGGGAGGCTTTCTTTTGCATGTTCGTTTTCCCCGGCAGAAAGGGCTTACTTTAACAAATCCGTTAGATTTGGCAGGATAAAACCTACTATATTGTGTCGGGTGATGAAAAAAAAGCTTATTCGTTGTAAAATCGTTATGAATGAGCGAACAGACATCATCGTTTAGACCTGGAAGGAGCATAGATATGCAACTCACAAAAATCGGCGTAGTCGGAGCCGGAACGATGGGGCAGGGCATAGCGGAAATGCTTGCAACGAAGGGGATCGACGTTTATCTGCTGGAGAAGACGCCCGATCAGTTGGAGCATGCGTGGGAGATGATCGAGCTTAGTCTCGAGAAACGGCTGGAAAAATGGGCGATTACGGAAGCCGAGAAAAAGTCGGCATTGGGCAGAATACATAAAGCCCACGCGGTAGAACAGCTGACCGGCTGCGAGATGGTCATCGAGACGGTATCCGAGGATCTGGAGACGAAAAAGGACGTATTCCGCAAGCTGGATGCGGTATGCAGCGAAGAAACGGTTTTCGCCAGCAACACGTCCACGCTGAGCTTAACCGAATTGGCCGGAGAAACGAGACGGCCGGAGCGCGTTATCGGACTTCATTTCTTGTATCCGGTTCATAAAATACATCTGGTTGAAATTGT
Organism: Paenibacillus sp. GYB004; assembly: GCF_036577605.1. Classification (NCBI taxonomy): domain Bacteria; kingdom Bacillati; phylum Bacillota; class Bacilli; order Caryophanales; family Paenibacillaceae; genus Paenibacillus; species Paenibacillus sp. GYB004. The sequence continues at coordinate 142,021 of NZ_JARBDB010000008.1, read as the reverse complement.
CCGCGGTTTGAAAACGTCTACAGAAACGTATGAGACGGTACGCCGCTTCGTGGAGTTAACGATTCAGAAAAAGGGGATCATGGTATACGAATCCCCCGGTTTCGTCACGACCCGGCTGATCTGTACGCTGATCAACGAAGCGATGCATACGCTGTCCGAAGGGGTCGCTTCCGCGGAAGATATCGACTCGGCGATGCGGATCGGCTACGATTTCCGTTTCGGACCGCTGGAGATGGCCGACCGGTTCGGTCTCGACGCGATTCTCGCGGCGATGGAACGGATGTTCCGCGAATACGGCGATTTGAAATACCGTCCGTCGTTTATCCTGAAACAGATGGTTCGTGCGGGCCATCTGGGCGTCAAGACGGGAGAAGGGTTTTTCCGCTATGATAAGGATGGTGACCGGATATGAACATACTCGTGATTAACGCCGGAAGTTCCTCGCTGAAGTACCAGGTGTTCGATATGACGAACGAATCGGTGCTTGCCAGAGGCAAGGTCGAACGGATCGGCATGGAGACGGCGATGCTCACCCACGAACCTACAGGCCGACCGGAGCTGCGCGAGGTAAGCGAGATTCTCGATCATACGTCGGCAATCCGCCGGGTGCTGCGAATCCTGATCGATCCGAAGGAAGGGGTTTTGCGTTCGATCGAGGAAGTACATGCCGCCGGCCACCGCGTCGTTCACGGCGGGGAGGCGTTCTCGGGCTCGGTGAAGGTCGACGATAAGGTGAAGGAGGAGATCAAACGTCTGTTTGACCTCGCCCCGCTCCATAATCCGGGCGCATTAACGGGGATTTTGGCGGTGGAAGCGAACTTGCCGGACATTCCGCAGGTCGTCGTTTTCGATACGGCCTTTCACCAGACGATGCCGCCGGTTGCGTTCCGCTATCCGATCCCCAACGTGTTTTACCGCAAGCACGGCGTTCGCAGATACGGTTTTCACGGCACGTCCCATCAATACGTCAGCGACCGGGCGGCGGACCTGATCGGGAAGCCGCTCGAACAGATGAAGATGATTACTTGTCATATCGGGAACGGAGGCAGCGTAACCGCGATCCTGGACGGCAAATCGTTCGATACGAGCATGGGCATGACCCCGCTCGAAGGACTGATGATGGGAACCCGCAGCGGCGACATCGACCCGGCCATCGTTCCTTTTGCCATGGATAAGGAAGACCTGTCGCTGAACGAAGTCAATTCGATGCTGAACAAGCATAGCGGCTTGTTCGCCGTCTCCGGCGGGATGGGAGACATGAGGGAAATTATCGAGGCGGCCGGAGAGGGAGACCGCAACGCGAAGCTGGCGTTCGACATGTACGAGTACCGGCTGAGAAAATATATCGGCTCTTATGCGGCGGCGATGAACGGAATCGACACGCTCGTATTCACGGCCGGAGTGGGCGAGAACAGCGCTTACCTTCGCAAAGCGGTGTGCGACAAGCTGACGTTCCTCGGAATCCAGCTGGATGACAACGCCAATGAAGCGCGCAGCCGCGACGACCGTCGCATATCGTCCCCCGATTCGAGAGTTGAAGTATGGGTGATTCCGACGAACGAAGAGCTGATGATCGCAAGAGACACGTTCCGCGAAGCTTCCAAGGCGCTGACCCCGCAAGCGTAAATCTCAAATCTCATATTTGTTGGAGGAGTGACGTAAGCGATGGAGCAATGTACCATTCGTGAAGTGAACCGACATGCCGGGCATACGGTCCGGATCGGCTGCTGGCTGTACAACAAACGGTCCAGCGGCAAAATCCAGTTTTTGCAGCTTCGCGACGGCACAGGCTTCATTCAGGCGGTAGTCGTCAAAAGCGAAGTGTCCGAACCGGTCTGGGAGGCGGCTGCCAAGCTTACTCAGGAAAGCTCGCTGTACGTAATCGGAGAAGTGAGAGAGGACGCGCGCAGCCAGAGCGGGTACGAGCTGACGGTAAGCGGAATCGAAACGATCCAAATCTCCGAGGATTATCCGATTACGCCTAAGGAGCATGGCGTCGATTATTTGATGGACCATCGCCACTTGTGGCTCCGTTCCCCGAGACAGCGGGCGATTATGGTCATCCGTGCGCAGATTATCCGGGCGATACAAGGATACTTCGACGAACACGGCTTCACCCTCGTCGATCCGCCGATCCTGACGCCTTCGTCCTGCGAAGGGACAACGAATTTGTTCCATACGAAATATTTCGACGAAGACGCTTATTTGACGCAGAGCGGGCAGTTGTATATGGAAGCGGCGGCGATGGCTCTCGGCAAAGTATACTCGTTCGGCCCTACGTTCCGGGCGGAGAAATCGAAGACGCGGCGCCATCTGATTGAATTTTGGATGATCGAGCCGGAGATGGCGTTCGTGGATCATGAACAAAGCCTCGTTATTCAGGAGCAGTTCGTATCTCATGTGGTGCAATCGGTCGTTGCCAACTGCCGCAAAGAACTGGAGACGCTCGGACGCGACGTATCGAAGCTGGAGAGCGTGCGCGCCCCGTTCCCTCGAATAACCTATGACGATGCCGTCAAGCTGCTTCAGGAGCGAGGCCACGCCTTTACATGGGGCGAAGACTTCGGTGCGCCGCACGAGACCGAGATCGCGCAGCAGTTCGATAAGCCGGTGTTTATTACCCATTATCCGGCTTCCTTCAAAGCATTCTATATGAAGCCTAAACCGGATCGTCCGGAAGTGGTCCTTTGCGCCGATCTGATCGCGCCCGAAGGTTACGGGGAGATCATCGGAGGAAGCCAGCGGATCGATGATCCGATGCTGATGGAGCAGCGCTTCAAGGAGCATGAGCTGGGAGAGGACGCGTACCGCTGGTACCTCGACCTGCGCAAATACGGCACTGTGCCGCATTCGGGATTCGGGCTCGGACTGGAGCGTACGGTCGCCTGGATCTGCGGGCTCGAACATGTAAGGGAAACGATCCCGTTTCCGCGTTTGTTGAACCGTCTGTACCCGTAACGGCAAGGAGGCTGGCTGAATGGCAAAAGGGGTAGACTGGAAGCAGATCGAGCGGGGGATGGCTGCGGCAATGCGCGAAGGCAGCGTATCGGTTCCTTCGCTGCTGCTGAAGCTGTACAGAGCGCTGAAGCTGTCGGATATGGAAGCGATGCTGCTCATCCATCTGTTTCAGTTCAAGGAGAAGGAAAGCAACGATTTTCCGACACCGGAGGAGCTGCAAAGCCGGATGTCGGCAACGTACGAGTCGGTGCTGAGGGCGCTCCAGCGGCTGCTTAAGGAAGAGATGCTGCAGATTGACGGGGAGACCGATCCGGTCAGCGGGGTGCTGAGCGAACGCTACAATCTGTCGCCGCTGTACCGGAAGCTTGCAGCAGCCTGGATCGAAGACGCGAAGCAGTCCGGTGCGTCTTCGCAGCAAGCAGCGAAAGCCGCTGCGGCGCCGGCGGAACAGTCCGATATTTTCACCGTGTTCGAGAAGGAGTTCGCCCGTCCGCTTACGCCGATGGAATGCGAGACCGTCTCGCAATGGATCGACCGCGACCGGTATCCGGAAGAGCTGATTTTGTTCGCGCTCAAGGAGGCGGTGTTCGCCGGTGTTATTCATTTCCGCTATATCGACCGGATCTTGCTGGAGTGGAGCCGCAACCGCGTGCAGACGCCCGAGCAGGCGAGAGAATATACGCAGAAGTTCAGAGGCGCCCGGTAGCGGGGCAACCTTTACTGCGAGATGACTTCGCTCAAGCAAAAGCCCTCCGTGTCCCGATCAACGGGCCGGAGGGCTTTTTAACGATACACCTACAAATGTAACGCTTTCCAGCGGTACACATATTCGAACAGAAACTCGAACGCCTCCAGATGACGCTTCGCCTCGAATACGTTCGCGCCCCATGCGTAGATCCCGTGATTTCTCAGGACGATGCCCGGGATGGCGCGGTCGATCCGGCCTTCCACCAGCTCGGCGATTTTCGGAATATCCGCGTAGTTGGGGAGGACGGGAACTTCAATCTGCGCATCCTCCTGCCAGATGTTAAACGCTTTGATCAGCTCTACCCGCTCGATCGGGACGCTGCCCCGTTCCGCGTACAGCTCGGAGACGATGTTGTTAAATACCGTATGCACGTGGAATACGGCGCCGCAGCCGGTCAACCGGTAAATCTCGCAGTGGATTAACGTTTCGGCCGAAGGCTTCAGCCGAGTAGGCTCGATCGGCTGTCCGCGTTGATCGACCATCAGGAAATCTTCCGGCGTATGCTGGGACTTGTCCTTCCCGCTGGCCGTGATGGCGAATGTAAATTGTTCGGGGGAAAACTCCCCGACGCGGACCGACAAGTTGCCGCTTGTGGCGGGGAACCAGCCGCGCGAGGCGAATTCCGTCTTGACTTCCCGCAGCTTCGTGAACGCTTGCTGGCGCTGCTCCAGCGTATACAGAGGCTCGTTCAATCTAACCTTCTCCTTGTTGAATCGTATTGAGATGACGGATGACGTCATGGAACGTCTCGAAAGGAACGTACGGCAAGCCGAGCTCCTCGCATTTCGTAATCAGGTGCGAGCGGGCGAAGACGAGATCGGCCAGCTTCGCTCCTTCAAAATCGGTGACGCTGTCTCCGATCAGAATCCGGAAGTAGTCTTCCTTCGGATAACGGCGGATGACGGTCGTTTTGCACATACCACAGTCGGTATGACATTCGTCGTCGCACGGATGCGGCCATACGATGCGGATTCGCTCGCCGGTGAAATCGCTGGCGTTGCAATAAATATGGTCCTTGGCGATCGGGAACGGCTCCAGCAGCGGCAGCAGGAAGAAATCGATCCCCCCGCTGGTGACGAGAAACTCGATGTCCGCACGATCGCAGTAGTCGAGCAGATTCGGGAATCCGGCGCGAATTTTGGCGGTGTCGAAAACATATTGGGCCACTTCGGCTTTCGCGGAGGAAGGGAGCAGGTCGAACATCCGCCCGACCCCTTCCCGGATGCTCATCGTCCGGTTGACGACCTGCTCGACGAGCGGCTCCCACCCCGGCGGATTAAAATGCTTCATGATGGCTACTATATTGTCGCTCTCGGTGATCGTTCCGTCGAAGTCGCAAAAGATGATTGTTTTTTTCATTCCTTCGCACCCCAGCGGTCGATGGCCGCTTTCAGCTCCGGATGGCTGCCTGCATAGTCGGCCAGCGGGACGCCTTGTCTCACCGCGTCGATCGCCTGGCGGAACGCTTGTCCGCCCGCGGCGGTTCCCATCGGGTGCCCGTGAATGCCGCCCCCGGCGTTGACGACGACCTCGGAGCCGAAGTCGCGGATAATCCACGGAACGAGCCCGGGATGAATGCCGGCCGACGGAACGGGGAAGCTGGTGCGCAAGGAAACGGACGGTCCGTCCGAACTGCCTGCCGGAACGTACAAGTAGTCTTGGGCGAGACGTTCGGTTGCGAGCGCATGCTGAATCGCCAAGTTCTCTTCTTTCGGCATGACGACGGAACCGTAAGGCGACGGGAACAGGACGAGGTCGGCTCCGGCCAGCCTCATCAGCTTGCCGAGCAGCACCGACGCCGAGATGCCGTAATGCGGCGACGGATACAGAGCGCCTGCCAGTGCCGGATGTGCGGCGATCGGGACGTTGATGTCCGGGTCCGCGCTAAGCTCGCGCAGCGTATCGAAGCCGTAGGCGAGCACGTTGAACAGCAGCGCGTTGGCGCCGGCGTCAATCGCTTTTTTGGCCTGATCGGCCAGCTTGGATGCCGGACCGGTGATGTTGACGGCGTACAGCAGCTTTTGCCCGGTCGTCTCCTGCGCCTTGCGTGCGGCTTCCATGCACACTTGAACCCGTTTCTCGATCGGGGTCAGCGGGTTTTCGAACAATATCTCGTCGTCCTTGATCAGATCGACTCCGCCTGCGGCCTGGCCGTAAAACTGCTCCCCGAGCTCGGCCAGGTCATGGCCAATGACCGACTTGAAGATGCTCATCAGCAGCGGCCGGTCGTGAACGCCCAGCAAGTCGCGTACGCCGGAGATGCCGAACTTCGGACCGGAGAACCGGCTGAGGAACGAAGGGGAGAAATGCAGGTCGGTCAATTTGATTTTGCCGTCCATCGACAGCTTGCCGAACACCGTGACGAGCAGAGCCGGGATATCGGCGCTGAAGTTGATGTCCGGATAAGCGATGCGTATATCGGCGTACCGCCCCTCGGCAGCTTGGTCCCCGGCCGCTCCCGGCTCGTGCACATCGACGGATAACACCAGACCGAGATGCTGTTCCATCTCTTTTTGCTTGGCTGCAGGGAGCTCCGTCCAGCTTCCTACGGTGAGGCCGACGGCGATCGACTGGGCTTTTTTATGAAAATCCGCTTGAGCGTCGTAACAGCGGTAAGTCGCGACACAATAGGAGTTCAATCGTTACACCTGCTTTCCATACTGCTCGGCCTGTTCGGCGAGCGAATCGCTAATCTCCCGCGACCGTTCGGCCGCCCGTTTGACAGCCCGGGCAACGGTATCGCCCACATGGCCCGCCTCGAGCACTTCGATCGCGGCTTGGGTCGTTCCGTTCGGAGACGTTACTTTGCGGCGCAGCTCGCCCGGCCATTCGTTTGTAGTTTTCACCATTTGGGCGGCGCCCAGAACGGTTTGCGCCGTCAGCAGACGGGCCGCTTCCTCGCTTAAGCCGCCTTCGACGCCGGCGTTGATCATCGCTTCCATCACATAGTACAGGTAAGCGGGTCCGCTCCCCGATACGCCGGTCAAGATATCGAAGCTTTCTTCCCCGATGACGGTCACTTCGCCGATTGCCCGGAACAAGGTGAGACACGTCTCTTTCTGCTCGGCCGTAACGGCGTTGGAGAAGCTGATTCCGGTCGCGCCGAGTCCGATCGTGCTAGACGTATTCGGCATCGTGCGGACGATCGGCTGAGCGCCGCCGACGATGCGTTCCATAGCGCCGATCGAAAAGCCTGCAACGAGCGAGACGATCAGCTGACCGGGGTGAAGCAGGTGCCGGATGTCGGCGATTCCCGCAGCGGCGTCCTTTGGCTTCATGCCAAGCACGAGAATGTCCGCCTCGGAGATCAGCCGGTCGCGTTCCTCCGGCATTCGGGTCGTCCGGATGCCGTATTTGTTCCGAAGCTCGGCCAGCCGCTCGTCGTTTTGACTGTTCAAGGCGAATACCCGGTCCGGATCGGCGATGCCGGGAGCGATCAGGCCGCGCAATATCGCTTCGGCCATCGATCCGGCGCCGATAAAGCCGATGGTTACTTGTAAAGGCGTATGGCTCATATCCGTAATTCCCTCCGCAGCGGTTTTAGTTCTGTCCGCTTTTTATGATGACTGAACGAAGGCCGTTTTGCAAACGGCCGCTGGAGTTACCCGCGGATTTGTCCGTTTCCGTGTATGATAAATTTGGTCGAAGTCAGGGCAGGCAGTCCCATCGGTCCGCGGGCATGCAGCTTCTGCGTGCTGATGCCGATCTCCGCGCCGTATCCGAACTCGAAACCGTCGGTAAAACGGGTCGAAGCGTTATGATAGACGGCGGCGGCGTCGATCTCCGCGAGGAATCGCTCCGCGCGCTCCGTATTCTCGGTTACGATACACTCCGAATGGGAGGTGCCGTACAGCCGGATATGGTCCAGCGCTTCGTCCAGTCCGCTTACGACTTTCACCGACAAGATCAGGTCGTTGTATTCGGTGCCCCAGTCGGTCTCCGCCGCTTCGCCCATGCCCGGCACCAGCATCCGGCTCTTGGGGCAGCCCCGCAGTTCGACGCCGAGCTCCTGCAGCCTGGCAGCCAGAGCAGCCAGATGGGCGCCTGCGAACCGCTCGTGGACGAGCAGCGTCTCCATCGAGTTGCAGACGGAAGGGCGCTGCACTTTCGCATTGATCGCGATCGCTTCGGCCATTGCGGGATCGGCCACGTCGTCGACATACGTGTGGCAGACGCCTTCGCCGGTTTCGATAACCGGAACCGTGGCGTTCTGGACCACATTCTGGATAAGCGAGCGTCCGCCCCGAGGAATGATGACGTCCAGCAAACCGTTCAGCTTCAGCATCTCATCGACGGAGGAGCGGTCCGAGCTCTCGATCAGTTGCAGCGCTTCGGGAGGCAAGGCGGAGCGGGAGAGCGCCTCATGCATGACCTCGATAATCCGGCGGTTCGATTCAAGCGCTGCGGAACCTCCGCGCAGGACGACCGAGTTGCCCGTCTTCAGGCATAATCCGGCCGCATCGACGGTGACGTTCGGGCGAGCCTCGTACACGATGCCGATGACGCCGATCGGAACGCTAAGCTTGCGGATGACGAGACCGTTCGGCCGCGTCGCTTCCTCGATAATCCGGCCCGTAGGGTCCGGCAGTTCCACGATCTCGCGCAGCCCTTGGGCGATCGCTTCGATCCGCTGATCGTTCAGCGCAAGGCGGTCCAGCATCGAAGCGGGAGTTCCGCCCGCCCGGCCGCGTTCCAGATCCCGCGCGTTAGCCTCGATAATCGAGGCGCTATTGGTTACAAGTGCGTCCGCCATCATCAGCAGCGCTTCGTTTTTCTGCTCTGTCGTCAATCGATTCATCGCTTGCGCCGCTTTTTTGGCCAGCGCCGCTTTTTCGCGTACTTCACTCATCAGTCGGTTCCTCCCCGTAATTAACGCAATTCGTGTACGAATCCCGTTACAAAGTATGTGTCAATTCGTTGGCGCAACAAAAGCTATACGTCCAATGACCGGATATACGCCGTCAAATTGCCGGTCTCCACCTGGACGGCTTCGGAATCCCGTCTCCGCTTGCATTCGACTACGCCTTCGGCCGCCCGCTTGCCGACCGTCAGCCGAATCGGGATGCCCAGCAGATCGCTGTCGGCGAATTTGACTCCGGCGCGTTCGTCCCGGTCGTCCAGCAGAACGTCGATACCGGCCCGCCGCAGCTCGTCGTACAGCTTCTCGGCCAAGGCGGTCTGGGTGTCGTCGCGGGAACTGGCCACGATCAGGTGAACGTGGAAAGGGGCGACAGAGGACGGCCATACGATACCCGCTTCGTCGTGATGCTGCTCGACAATCGCCGCAAGCAATCGGGAGACGCCGATGCCGTAGCAGCCCATCTGGAACGGCCGGGGTTTGCCCGTATCATCCAGGAAGGTGGCGCGCATCGGCTCGCTGTACTTGGTGCCGAGCTTGAATACGTGGCCGACCTCGATTCCTTTGTCCAGCAGAAGCGGCTTGCGGCAGTTGGGGCATAAGTCGCCCGGTACGGCGGTGCTCAGATCTCCGGAAGCATCGATACGGAAATCGCGTCCTGGCACCACTCCCGTCAGATGACGATCCGGCTCGTTCGCTCCGACGACGGCAGCCGTCATGCTGCGGATCTGTTCGTCCGCCGCGATCGTGACGTCCGGACCTAACCCGACCGGGCCGATATAGCCGGGGTACGAGCCAAGTTTGGCGGCGACGTCCTCCTCGCTCATCATCGTTACGCTTGTTGCGCCGAACAGCCGCTTCACTTTCGTCTCGTTCAGCTCGCGGTCTCCTCGGACAAGCGCTACGACCGGCTTGCCGTCGACCAGCAGCGCTACCGATTTGATAATCTGAGCGGGCCGGATCGAGAGATAGGCGGTCAATTGGGCGATCGTACGGATGTCGGGGGTATCGGTCAGCTGCGGGCCCGCAGCCGGATCTTCCGTCTGTCCCGAATCGGTGCCGGCTGCCGTTGCCGGTTCCGCATCGGGAGGGACCGACTGGGCCAGTTCCACATTGGCCGCATAGCCGCATTCGCCGCAGTGGGCGATCGTATCTTCTCCGATGCCGGAGAGGGCGACAAATTCGTGAGTGTCTGTCCCTCCGATCGAACCGGAATCGGCTTCGACAGCCAAGTAGCGAATACCGCAGCGGTCGAAAATGGCGGAGTAGGCGTCGTACATGCTCCGGTAGCTTCGGTCCAGCCCATCGTCGGTCGCGTCGAACGAGTAGGCGTCCTTCATGAGAAATTCGCGTCCGCGCAGCAGTCCGTATCGGGGGCGCCGCTCGTCGCGGAATTTCGTCTGCAGCTGGTACAGTGTCATCGGCAGCTTTTTGTACGATTTCACTTCGTCGCGCACAAGCGAGGTGATCGCTTCCTCATGCGTCGCTCCAAGTGCGAATGCCCGGCCTTGCCTGTCGCTAAGCCGCATCAGCTCGTCGCCGTACTGCTCCCATCTGCCGCTTTCCTTCCATAGCTCAGACGGATGTAGGGCGGGAAGCAGCAGCTCGGTAGCCCCGGCCGCATCCATTTCTTCGCGGATGATCCGCTCCAAGTTGCGAAGGACACGGTAGCCGAGAGGGAGGTACGAGTATACGCCCGCGGCCAGCTGACGGATCAGCCCGGCCCTTACCATAAAGCGGTGGCTGTTCGTTTCCGCGTCGGACGGATCGTCGCGAAGCGTCGGTATAAGCAGATGTTTTTGTCTCATGGCAAGACTCACCTCCCGGCTATTTCGATCCATTCGTCGCGATGAACGACTTCAATCCGGCTGACTTCAACCCGCTTGCGCACTTCCTCGGTGGACAGGCCGGCTACCGCCTTGAGCTGCCAGGAAGCGTAATTGACGACTCCCCGGCCCAGTGTCCGGCCTTGCATATCGGTCACCTCGACGACATCTCCCGGGTGGAACTCCCCCGTGATCTCGGTTACGCCGGCCGGGAGCAAACTTCTTCCTCCGTCGATCAGAGCGCGTTCCGCTCCGGCGTCGATCTGGACTTTGCCCTGCGGGTTCGAATGGAAGCCGATCCACTGTTTCTTCGTCGAGAGCGTATGGGAGCTCGTATCGAAATAAGTGCCTCTGCCGCAGTCGCCGACCGCGTCCAGCAAGTCCCGGGGCTCGACCGCCCGGCCGATGAAGACGGGGACGCCGCCGCTTGTGGCGATCCGGGCCGCCTCGATTTTGGAGCGCATGCCGCCCGTACCGACGGAAGATCCGGAGCCGCCGGCGATGCGGAAGATGTCCTCGCTGATTTCGACGACGCGGTCGATCCGCTGTGCATTGCTGTTTTTGCGGGGATCTTCGGTGTACAGGCCGTCCGTGTCGGTGATGATGACCAGCCGTTGCGCCTTCAGCAGATTGGCGACCAGCGCGGAAAGCGAGTCGTTGTCGCCGAACTTCAGTTCATCGACGGAGACGGTGTCGTTTTCGTTGATGATCGGGATGACCCGGTGGGCGATCAGCTCCTGCATCGTCATAAGCGCGTTATGGATTCGTTTCCGGTTGGAAAAGTCGGAGCGGGTGAGCAAAATTTGCGCGACGGATAACCCGTGAGCGGCGAACGCTTCATTGTAGCTTTGCATGAGCAGCGCTTGGCCGACGGCCGCGGAAGCCTGTTTCTCATGCAGCGCCTTCGGCCGCTTGGCGTATCCGATTTGGCGGAACCCGGCCGCTACCGCTCCCGAAGTGACGAGCACGGCTTCGTATCCTTCATTGTGCAGGAGGGACAGCTCTGCGGCGAAATATTCGATTTTGTCGCGGTTCAGTCCGCCTTCGTCCGACGTCAGCGAGCTGCTTCCGATTTTGACCACGATTCGTTGTTGCATGAGAAAATCCCATCCTTGCTATGGTGTAATGGCGGGTGGCCGCATGTTCCGGAAAAAACAAAAAGACTCTCGTCCATGTAAGGACGAAAGTCCGGCTTCCGCGGTACCACCTTAATTCGGATGACAGACTGCGGCCGTCATCCCTCTTGATCCCTGATAACAGCAGGGGCTGTTCAGCTCGTCGCTGACCGTTCGGGGGTGGGTTCGGCAAGACGTTCGCGGTAAATTCTCTCAGCCGGCGGAATTTACTCTCTGGGCGCGTCGGTTCTATCCTACTGGTCCCGTCATCACGTTATCTAACATATCGAAATGGTTACTACATAGAATAACACGGGGAGTCCGGTTTGTAAAGGTAAACGAGCCGTGAATCCGCGCCCTTTCCGGTATTGACAAAACGAACCGGGAGCAGGCAATATAATAGGGGTTATACAAGTAATTGACAAGTATAGGAAATAGGGCGGCCGGGAAATCGGCGGAAAAAGAACTCTTGATCGGATGTTAGCCGTGCTATCGGGAACTGCGGAATAACTTCTTGACGGCATCCGACTGATGAAGGGAAAGAAGGCGAGACCGATGGCTGAAAAGCATCTCGGAACACCGGTCCATACGGTGGCGGTCGCAGCTGCGGGCTACGATCCGGAAGGAGCCGAACGACCGAACGTGTACGCGGTGTCGAGCGGCAAAACCGCGACGCTGTATGTGATCGACGTACAAACAGGGCGTATTCTGCAAAGCGCGGAGCTGGAAGGAACGACCCATACGTGGGGAGTGGCGGTCGCTCCAGACGGAGCCGTCTATATGAGCAGCTCCCAAGGGTATTTGCACCGCTGGCGGCCGGGTGCGGACAAGGCCGAAAACCTCGGCAGGCCGATACCGGGAGAAAGCTTCGTCTGGAGGCTGGCTTGCGACGAACAGGGCCGCATATACGGCGGGACTTACGACGGGGGTAAAGTGTTCCGGTACGATCCGGTTGAGGGAAGTTTCCGCGACTACGGCCGGATGACCGACAGCGAGAAGTATGCGCGGAGCATCGCCGCAGGCGGCGGCGCGATCTACGTCGGAGTGGGCACCCAGCGGGCCCGGCTGTACGAAGTAGACGCGGAATCCGGGGCCAAACGGGAAATACCGTTCCCCGAAGGATACGAACAGGATCAGACCGTGTACGACGTCACAAAAGTCGGCGAGTGGTTATTTGCGAGAACGGTGCCGTCCAACACTTTGCATGTGTACGATTTACGGGCGAAGAGGTGGACCGACGCCATATCGGACGCATCCGGTCTCGATGTATCCCGCCCGTCTCCGGATAGCGGCAAGCTGTATCTGGTGCGCGGCAATAGGCTTCACCGTTACGATCCGGAGACGAAGGAGCTCGCCGCAACCGATATTTCTGTGCAAGGGGCCAAAGACTTCGGCTGGGTCCGGCTCGAAGAAGCCAATTATCCCGGCTGGAGTCTCGTCAGCGCCAAGACGAACGGGGACTTCTGGGTGTACAATCCGCAATCCGGCCATTGCAGAGACGTCGAGGTGAACGTACCCGGCCAGCCGAACAAAGCGCAAACGCTGACGTTGTCATTGGACGGCACGTTATGGGTCGGAGGTTTCTTCAGCGGCGGATTCGCCAAATACGATCCGGTCTCCGAGCGGCTGACCGAATACCGCACCTTCGGCCAGCAGGAAGGCATGGTGGAGTTCAAGGGGAGCATCTATGCGGGCGTTTATCCGGGAGCGCGAATCTACCGGTACGACCCGAAGGCGGAATACCGTGCAGACGTAAATCCGATCAAGCTTTTCGCGCTGAATGACCGGTATCAGGACCGGCCGTTTGCGATGGTTGCCGCGGGAGACGCGCTCGCCATCGGCACCGTTCCTTATTACGGCCAGCATGGCGGCGCACTGACCCTGTACGATCCGGATACGGGCAAAATCGATGTCTACCGGCATATCGCCGGCAATCAAAGCGTCGTATGCCTGGCCTACCGGGAAGGCATTTTATACGGCGGCACGTCGATACACGGCGGTCTCGGTACGGAGCCGGAGACAACGGCGGCCAGCCTGTTTCGATTCGACGCGGATCAGCGCGAAAAGGGGTGGACCTGCGTTCCGGTACCGGAGGCGAAGGTTATCTATTCGATTGCATTAGCGGAGGACGGGATGTTGTGGGGGCTGACGTATCGCGCCTTATTCCGGTTCGACCCGATGCAGCGCAAGACGGTTGAGATCGTCCCGCTCGAAGGCTTTAACCCGGATTTTCCCGAAAGCGGCTGGATCGGCGGCACGATCCGCTTTCACGAGGACGGCTGTTTGTACGGGACGGCGCTTGGCCAATTGTTCCGCTACAAACCCGGCGAACGTTCCTTCGAGATTCTTGCCGACAAAGCCGCCTATTTCGCCCAAAATGCCGAAGGGACGATTTATTTTACGCGCGGGACCGAGCTTTACGAGTATCGGCTGGATAACGGAGGCGGGCAAGTTCGCACATAGAAAAGGCGCCAAGCTCTCGGGCTCGGCGCCTTTCCTTTGCATATCATCATTCCGGTCAAGCTGCCTCTTCTTCTAACGGAACAAATTCAACTTCCCGATGCGGCTTACCGCTTCCTCCAGCCGCGCCTCGGACGAAAGCAGACCTACGCGCACATACCCTTCACCGTGCGTGCCGAACCCGATTCCGGGAGCGACCATGACATGGGCTTCGTTCAGCAGCAGATCGGCGAACTCCGCAGACGTGTAAGGCTTAGGAACCGGCAGCCAGGCAAAAAACGATCCGGCCGACGGCGTCGCCTCCCAGCCGATCCGCGACAAAGCGCCGAACAAAGCGTTGCGGCGGCTCTCGTAGGTAGCGTTCAAGGCGGCGACGCAATCTTGCGGCGCGGTTAGCGCGGCGGCCGCAGCGGCCTGGATGCCTCCGAACAAGCTGACATAATAGTGGTCCTGGATCAGATTGATCAACCGGACGACTTCCGCGTTGCCGAGCGCGAAGCCTACGCGCCATCCGGCCATATTGTACGTTTTGGACAACGTGTAAAATTCCACTCCGACTTCCTTCGCTCCCGGACGTTCCAGGAAGCTGATTGGACGCTGGCCGTCGAAACCGATCGCGCCGTATGCGAAGTCGCTGGCGACGACAATTCCGTTCTCTGCCGCGAAACGGATCGTATCGTCATAAAACCCGGCGGACGCGACCGCCGCCGTCGGATTGTTCGGATAGTTGATAAACATCAGCTTGGCGAGCTTCACATCGTTTGGCGACAAGGCCGAGTATTCGGGCAGGAAGCCGTTGCTCTCCAGAAGCGGCATAAATGCCATCCGGGCGCCGGACAGCTCCACGCCGGACCAGTAGTCCGGATAGCCGGGATCGGGCACGAGGCACACATCGCCCGGGTTCAGCAGACACTGGCTGATCTCGACAAGTCCCGTCTTGCCGCCGAACAGGATGGCGACTTCGGTCTCGGGATCGAGCCGGACGCCGTAATCTTCCAAATACCGTTTCGCTATCGCTTCCTTCAGAAACGAAAAGCCGCTGAACGGCGGATATTTATGGTACAGCGGATCGGGAGCCGCTTCCTGAAGGGCGGTTACGATATGACCGGGAGTCGGCTGGTCGGGATTGCCCTGTCCCAGATTAATGACGTCATGGCCAAGCGCAATTTGCCGGTTCACTTTGCTGACGAGGGAAGCGAAAAACTGTGTAGGGAGCCGGTTGAGCCGATCTGCGGCCCGAATCGGGAAGGCGGCCGGCGAATGGACGGGTAAATTCATTGTATTTCACTCCGGATTGTAGACTTTTTAATAAGGCGATATGTTTGATTATACCCGGACCGAACATTTTTTCCAACCGGTATTTCGCGCGGGTCATCCAGAAGGGCGTTGCTCCCCGCCTGCCGGATCGTCTATGATAGAGCTTATATGGAAACGGAGGGAAGTCCAACATGTCGGAACAACAATTAAAAGTCGCTATTTTGCAAATGGATATCGCCATCGGGGAGCCCGAAACCAATTTCGCCAAGCTGTCCGAGCTGCTGGAGTCGTGCGTACAAGCGGAGAGCAAGCCGGATGTGATCGTATTTCCGGAGATGTGGAACACCGGCTACGCGCTGGATCGGATTCGCGAGATCGGCGACCGTGACGGCGAACGGACGAAAGCGTTCATCTCCGCCTTCTGCCGGAAGCACGGCGTCAATATCGTAGCGGGTTCGGTGGCCGAGCTGGATGGCGATCAAGTGCGCAACACGATATACGCCTTTGACCGGGAAGGCCGGGAGGCGGGGGAATATTCGAAAATCCATCTGTTCCGTCTGATGGACGAGGAGAAATATTTGACCGCCGGCGATACGCTCGGCAAGCTGGAGCTGGACGGCGTGCCCGCGGGGATGATGATCTGCTACGATATCCGGTTCCCGGAGCTGAGCAGACGCCTCGCGCTGGACGGGGTGAAGGTGCTGTTCGTGCCGGCGGAGTGGCCGCATCCGAGACTTCATCATTGGCGGACGCTGCTGACCGCGAGGGCGATCGAGAACCAGATGTACGTCGTTGCGTGCAACCGCGTCGGAACGAGCGGGACGACTTCGTTTTTCGGGCATTCGATGGTGATCGACCCTTGGGGGGAAATTTTAACGGAAGGGGACGAGTCGGAACAGATTTTGACCGCCGATCTCGACTTGACTGTTGTGGATAAAGTGAGGGCGACGATTCCCGTGTTTGCGGACCGCCGTCCCGAATTGTACTGACTCAGATGGAGGGTATCCGAGAAATGCGGCGGATGCCCTCCTGTTGTGAGAAAACGGTGCTATCGCTGCGCCTGAGGCGGCTTGGCGCGGAAGATGAGCCGATTAAGGAAGGATACGACAGTTGTCAGCCGCTCTCGAATGTGTTTCAATAGTATACAGGTTGGAAACAGGTATAATTGAACATTTCATTCCGATGTATCGTGAAGTCGTATTATGACCATGGGGAGAGAAAAACGATGACAACTTCGATGCAGTGGCATGAACGGCTGGGCCAGTCGATCCCTTGGGGCTCGAGTACGTGCTCGAAGGCGCCCTCCATGCTTCCGGAAGAGCCTGCCGTTATAGTGAAAGGCAAAGGCTGCCGCGTATGGGATGCGGATGGTAAGGAGTTTATCGATTATCGCAACGGTCTCGGCCCGATTACGCTCGGCTATCAGTACCCTGACGTGGACGAGGCGATCCGCCGGCAGTTGGAGAGCGGGATCATTTTCGGTCACCCGCATCCGTTGGAAGCGGAGGTTGCCGAGCTTTTGCGCGAAATGATTCCTTGCGCGGAGCAGGCGAGGTTTCTGAAGACGGGCGGAGAAGCGTTGGCCGCGGCCATCCGGATTGCGCGTGCCTATACGGGGCGCGAGCATATTGTGCAGGTCGGCTACAACGGCTGGCTGAATGCCCTCGCCGGCGGAGGACAGGCGCTGCCTGGACAGCCGTCGTCGGGACGCGGCATCCCGGGCGTACCGGCAGCGCTCGGCGAACTTCACCATGCGGCCGGATGGAACGATATCGCCGCCTTGGAACAATGGTTCGACCATATCGGCAGCGATATTGCGGCCGTCATCATCGCCGCGGATTATGCGGAGATGGAGAAGGGCGAATCGTATTACAAGGCGGTTCGCGAGCTGACGAGCAAACACGGCGCGCTGCTGATATATGACGAGATCGTTACCGGCTTCCGGATCGCGATCGGCGGCGTTCAGCAATATTTCGGCGTGAAGCCGGACCTGGCGGTATTCAGCAAAGGTATGGCGAACGGCATGCCGCTTTCCGTTTACGTCGGCTCCAAAGAAGTGATGTCGGCATGCGACCGGGGAGGCACGGTCATCTCCAGCACGTTCGGCGGAGAAACGTTGTCGCTGGCCGCTTCGAAAGCGACGATCGGCGTATACAAAGAGCAGGATGTTGTCGGTCATCTGTGGAAGCAAGGGGAGAAGCTGTGGGGCGGGTTAAACGCGATCTTCGCTTCACGCCAAATTCCGATCGAACTGAAAGGCTTTTGGCCTTGTCCGACGTTTACGCTGACTGGCGGCGCCGCTCTTGCGGTTAAAGAGCGCTTTTTTCGCGCCGCGTACCGGAACGGCGTATCGTTGTACAACGTTTCCTATGTCAACTTCAGCCACAAAGACGCCGATATCGAGGAAACGCTGGAACGTTTGGACCGGGCTTGCTCGGAGCTGGAAGGCGAATAAGGAACAGCTTGCCGAGTTGAATCCCAATCATGAAGCATGCTGCATACAGGAAAGCGGTGACACCGATGATCATAGACGCACACACGCACATATGGGGCGGGGACTACGAGAACAGCACACGGGAGCTTCTGAGGGCGTGCGATCTGTTCGGAATATCGAAGATTCACGTGTCCGGACTGAAGTCGCATTATCCGGATGAAGCGGAAGTCGGGCAATTAAATGCGGATGTATTCCGATTTATGAAGGAACAGCCTGGGATGGTGGAAGGGTATTGTTACGTAAGTCCGGCGCATGCGAACGCGCTGGATGTGTTGAACCGGGGAATCGAGCAGTACGGCATGAACGGAATGAAGCTGTGGGTGGCGACGTTTTGCGACGATCCGCGCGTATTTCCGCTTGTTGAGCGATGCATCGACTTTAATATCCCGATCCTGATCCATTCGTTTCACAAGGCGGTCGATCAGCTGACCTACGAGACGACGGGTATTCATGTGGCCAATCTGGCGCGGCGTTATCCGGAAGCGAAGCTGCTTATGGCACATTTTGGCGGCAACTGCTATCATGGGATCAGAGCGGTGCGGGGCTTGCGCAACGTATGGCACGATTTCTCGGGAACCCCGTTCCGCCGGGACGACGTCGATTATGCAGTGGAGCGGGTCGGAGCGGACCGGATCGTGTTCGGTTCCGATATGCCGATCACCTATCTGGTGAATTACGGCCAAGTGGAAGAAGCGGATCTGTCGCAGGAAGACAAAGACCGGATTTACTACAAAAACGCGCTGGAACTGTTCGACCGCAGCTTGAAGGTTGGATAACGCCGCACCGGTTACACACGCCAGGAGGGGAACACGGTTGAATACGGACGTTAACGCATTACTCGGCCATTGGCCGTTTCGTAAAATTCGCAAAAATACGCTCGCCGATCTGAGGAAAGTTCATCAGGACAATCAGATAACGGGCGGTTATGTCGCTTCCTTGAACAGCATCTTTTATAACGATCCGTTCGAAGGGGATGAGGAGCTGCACGAGCTGATCGGCGGCACGGAGTACAAACATGTACTGACTGTAAACCCGACCTTGCCCGGCTGGCAGCGCGACATCGAGGATGGAATCGCCAGGTTCGGCATACAAGGAGTTCGCATTTATCCGACTTATCACGATTACGATCTGAATACGGCGCCTGTGGCCGAGCTGTGCGAGGCGCTGAAGAAACACCGGCTGCCGCTATTTGTAACGAAACGGATGGAAGACGAGCGTTTGGATTACTTGATGAAGCCGAAGCCGCTTGAAGTCGCCTCCCTGCAAACGTTCGTATCTGGCCAACCGGATTTGGATATTGTCATTTTGAATATCCGTTTCGGCGAAATTACGGCCATGAAGCAGGAAATTAACGAGTTGCCGAGGCTGTTCATAGACACGTCGGGGCTGAAAGATAAAGTGTTCGTGCTCGAAGAACTGCTGAAGGTAATCCCTGCCGGGAAAATCATGTACGGCTCCCAGCATCCGCTGTACTGCTTGAAAAGCTCTCATTGCGTGGTTGATATGGTGGATATTCCGGAGGAAACGAAACGGGCGATTTTCTTGGGCAATGTGAAGGCTTTGGAGAAATAAAATAAAAGGAATAAGCTTTAGGAAAGCGGAGACTGCATAGAGCAGTCTCCTTTTCGTTGAGAGATCAAAATGTTTATGTTCTTCACCGTATTAAAGCAAAGATGAGCCCGGAATGTAAGCTAAACCATACTCTAACGGACATGGTGGAGGTTATTTCGCTAAAAAACAGTTTTTGAAAATGTAACGGTCACCACAGCGCTTATTTACTCCGAACCACCTCTAAAAGTAACATTTCTCACCAAATAGTTGCATCCATGTCCGTTAGAATTCAAATGGATCGAAATTCATCACAATAACGGCCGCTGTGTCCGTTAGAGTTTGTTCGTATACACCGTTCACTATTTCCGCTCCCAACCTAGCCGATAAGTACGATATCGCTGTTTCCCGCTGACTACCATTAACAGATTTCGTTCGACTGATTCATGCAAAATACGCCGAGTGTGGCGATCGGAAAGACGAAGGTGACCAGCCAGTTCGGCGGCTGAAAAAGATGGAGCAGCCGTCGCGCGAATTGAAACGTTCCTGCTTCAGCCCAATCCAAGTCGGACGACACAGGGGTGGAGATGAACTTTCCGATAAAGGCTAGTAAAAGTTGTTTGCAAAATTCGGGTTCTTCTTCGGATGGTTTAATATGTTATATTAAATAACATATAAACAATTCAATGAAAAATAATTGCATTTAATGTCATATAACCTTACATAATGTATTGAATTTTCAAAAAGAATGTTGTAAAATTCGAACATAAACATTTGTTGCGTTATAATAACTTACAAATATTAGAGGTTGAAGGGAGAGGATTGTATGAATATCGCTTTAATCGCGCACGATGTGAAGAAGGAAGAATTGGTGAACCTGGTGATCGCGTATGAGAAGATTTTCTCCCAGCACTCGTTGTTCGCAACCGGTTCGACCGGGCAGAAAATTGCCGAGGAAGCGAAGCTTCACGTGTACAAATTAAAGGCGGGGCCGCTTGGCGGCGATCAGCAGATCGGAGCGTTGGTCGCGCAAAACGAGATCGACGCGGTCATCTTCCTTCGCGACCCGCTTGTCGCACTGGCGCACGAGCCTGATGTCACCGCGCTCCTGCGGCTGTGCGACGTTCAATGCGTGCCGGTGGCGACGAATATCGCGACTGCCGAACTGTTAGTGAAATCGCTCGAGAGGCACGACCTGGCTTGGAGAAATATCGTACACCGGTACCGGCTTGAACGCAGAAGCGGAACGGAAGGGTAACGGCGGCAGCGGTCCAGACAACTCCCCGGGATGTCCGCAGTCCCGAGGAGAGCGGCGGGCGCCTACCGATGTCCCAGATCGACCCTCATGCCGAGCCGGGCCAGTGTGACATTCGGAGGCAGCGGATAGGCGGCATCGATATCGACCCCGTGAGACATATGCGTAAAATAAACGGCCTGCGGCTTCACTTCCCGCAGCAGTTCGACCGCTTCGGTCATATCGTAAACGGAGCGCGTGGCCGGATCGGCCGTCTCTTTGTAGAAATTGGTGCCGAGCACAAGCATGTTCAAGCCGTGAAGCGGCTTTTTTTGTTGTTCGGTCAGCCGGATCGCATCGGAGCAATACGCCCAGGCGTAGCCGTTTTTTTCGAAGCGGTACGCGTACGAAGTGCCGTTCTGGCCGTGACACACTTCCCACGGAACAATGAACCATCCGCCGAAATGCATGCCCCGGTCGTTGGGAACGTAAGTGAGCCGCCGCTCCAGCCAAGGGTACTGGCTGCGGATCGTCCCGAATGCGGACTCGGGCGCATATACGGTTCCGCGGCTTCCGGTCCACCGGCAAGCGTCCAGCCATTCGGGCAAGCCGGCGATATGGTCGTGATGCGGGTGCGTGATCAGGACGTGTTCGAGCAGCCGCTTGCCCAGCAGCTCCATCTGCGCCGGCCAGTCCGGCCCGCAGTCCAGCAGCAGATCTCCCTCGTCCGTATGGATCATCACCGAAGAGCGGAACCTCCGGTTATGACCCGTCGACCGCGCTTCCGAGCAGATTCCGCAATCGCAGTAGGAACGCGGCACGCCCATCGAATCTCCCGTCCCCAGAAAGGTTAAATGTTCCGTCATGCTTCCGTTCCTTCCTGCAGCGGGTCCGCACCCGGCTTGCCGCTTGGCGCGCCGGAGCGCCGGCTTGCGGATTGGCCGACCAGCTCGTGCATCGTGCCGATGAACGCCTGAGCCGCCTTCGACATGTAGCGGCCTTTGCGCCGCGCGATGACGAGCGTCCGGGCCGGCCTCCCGCTAACGGTCAAATAGGCGGGCGCCATCTCGCTCCATTTACCCCTCTCGACCATCGCGGGGATGAAAGCGACGCCCATGCCTGCGGCAACAAGCGATTGCACAGTTTCAATGTTGCTGCTCTCGAAGGCGATACGGGGCGTAAAACCGGCAGCCAGACATAAATCGATCGCCGTCTGATACAAGCCCTGCCCTTTCTTCAGCAAAATAAACGGCTCGCTGGAAAAGGAAGCCAAATCGACCGTCCCGTCGGCGGATCGGCCGGATAGGGCGGGATGGTTCCGCGGCACCGCCAGCCGCAGCTCCTCGTCGATCAACACCTCATACTCCAGAGATTGCTCCTGCAGAGGAAGCGCCAGCAGGCTGAAGTCGGTTTTGCCTTCCGAAGTAAGCTGCGTCAAGTTCGCCGACGTTTCTTCGACGAGGGCGATTTCGATATCCGGGTACCGTTCCTGGAACACGGGGAGAATATGAGGCAGCATATGAGCGCCGGTAATCGGCATGCTCCCGATAATCAGCTTCCCTTTGCGAAGCTGGGAGATGTCGTCCATTTCCTGCCGGATTTCCCCGACCATGTCGACAATTTTCTGCGCTTTATCCACGAATACCGCTCCGGCATGCGTCAGTTCAACCGAGTTCGTGTTCCGGTGAAACAGCAGCACTCCGAGCTCCTTCTCCAGCTTGGACAGCTGCTGGCTAAGCGAAGGCTGGGCGATGTGCAGCTTTTCGGCGGCGCGCGAAAAGTTTTTCTCTGCGGCGATTTGAATGGCGTACTGCAACTGCCTGAATTCCATGCGGCTTCCCCCTTCGCAACATTTCCATCCTTATAGAGGTTGTTCAAAAAGTCCACTTTGATCACGAAGCAGATCAGGAAGCCAACTCGACATCGAATATGGCATTCTGCCGGAACTTCCGGTGCTCACAAAAGCTGCCACTACGCTCCGCTCCTCATTTCCTAGCTTCATCCCATCTTCTCGGTGCTGAAAACCGGACTTTTTGAACTCGCACTTATACTGTATACCATACAAGAGCCCCCGTTCAAATCTTCCGTCAGGAAACGGGAGTGCTCTCCCTTTTGGCGATTGATACCGCTCGGTCCTTCCCGTTTTGTAGTAATTTGATATCTTCCATAGCGCAACCTGCCGGATGAGGTAATGAAAGTGCAGCCGGAGGGCATCAGATTGCATTGTCCGCGCTTCGGCCCGCTCTGTATAATCAACATCATCATCGGCAAGAGGGGGATTGGACATGAGTCCTATACGAGTTGGAATAATCGGCTGCGGCAACATCGCTCACAGTCATGTTTTGAGAATGTCCCGGTTGGAGGAGGTGCGGATTGTGGCGCTGGCCGATCCGGGAGTGGGGAGCCGGTCTTTTCTCAAGGAAAAGTTCGGGCTGGATCAAGTGCAGGAGTTCGACAGCCACACGGACATGTTGAACGACACGGTGCTGGATGCGGTCGTCATTTGTTCGCCGCATACGCTGCATTACGGGCATATCCGGGACTCGCTGTCGGCAGGCAAGCACGTGCTGGTCGAGAAGCCGATGACTTGCAGCTCGGCGGAAGCGGAACGGTTGATCGCTTTATCGGAATCGTGCGGCAAAGTATTGCAAGTATCGTTCCAGCGTCATTTTCTGCCGCCGTTTCTGTATATCCGTTCAGCGATCCAGGACGGAACGATCGGCAAGCTGACAAGCGTTCAGGCGGCATTGTACCAAAATTGGAAGAAGTCCCAGGAAGGGACGTGGAGGCAAAATCCCGCGTTGTCCGGGGGCGGCATGCTGATGGATTCCGGCAGCCATATTATCGATGTCCTGCTATGGACGACGAATCTGACGCCGCAGTCGGTGACGGTTCAGTTGGAGTGTTACGGGTCTCCGGTGGAAGTCGATACGCTGACCAGCATCCGCTACGATCAGGGCGTCATCGGAACGATGAATATTATCGGAAACGCGCCGCTGCAGAAGCTGAAGGAAACCTATGCCTTTATCGGCGAGTCGGGCGGCATCTTTTATGACAACGGCGTCATTACGCTGCACCGGTACGGAGAAGATCCGGTCCAGCCCCGGCTTCCCGAAGCCGAGACCGATCCCGACAGCAGCTTTATCGATGCGATAATCGGCCGGCGCGAAGTGATGGTGTCCGGCGAGTACGCGCTGAAAGTCGTGAAGTTTACCGAAGCGATCTATGAGGCGGCGGGGTACCAACCCGGTCCGGTCGATCGAACCGATCTGGGAAGGAAGGTGTCGTCATGAAGCTTCGGATCGCCATACTCAGCTTCTGGCACGTACATGCGCCGGGTTACGCCAAAAAATTGTCGGAGAGGACCGATTGTTCCATCGTCGCGGTCTGGGACGAGGACGCCGCCCGCGGCAGCCGGTTCGCCGGACAGTTGAACGTGCCTTTTTACAGCGATCTGGATGCGGTTCTTGCAAGCGAGGAAGTGGATGCGGTTATTGTAAACGCTCCGACCGCCAAACATCCGGAAGTGATCATCGCTGCGGCCGAAGCCGGGAAACACATCTTCACCGAAAAAGTGCTGGCTCTGCGAACCGAGGAAGCGGACCGGATCATTGCCGCTGCCGGGCGAAGGAGCGTAAAGCTGACCGTCTCGCTGCCGAAGCTTGGCGATGAGAAGACGCTGTACGCCAAGCAAGTGCTGGAGCTGCTCGGACGGATCACGTACGTTCGGATGCGTCTGGCCCACGACGGGCTGCTGCCGCGGGAAGGTGCTCCGGATGGCTGGCTGCCTCCGCATTTTGTCGACCGGGAATCTAGCGGAGGCGGGGCGCTGATCGATCTCGGCGCTCATCCGATGGTGCTGGTTTATCATTTTCTCGGGATGCCCGAATCGGTATCCGCCCAGTTCGGCTATGTGACCGGCAGGGAAGTGGAGGACAACGCCGTCGTTACGATGCAATACCGGGACGGCTGCATGGCGGTTGTGGAAGCGGGGTTTGCGAGCCGGCATTCCCCCGCTTTGGTGGAAATTTACGGCACGGAGGGCTGCCTCCTGATCGGCAAGGACGCGGAGATTCGGAGCTCGCTTCTGCCGGCCGGTCCTTGTCCGGGCTGGATCAAGCCGGAGAGGCTGCCTGCGGGTATGCAGGCGCCGCTCGACCAGTGGGTCGACTACGTTTTGTATGACAAGCCGACGGCGATTCCGATCGGGCACGGGCTGGCGCTGACGCAGCTGATGGAAGCCGCTTATCTGTCGGCAGCCGAGCGGAGAATCGTCGCAATTCCCTCTAACGGGGACTAATGGTGCGGGAGGGGATCGGAGTGGGTCGATTGGGAACGGCAAGCGAAAACGCCGCGGAACCGGCGGTCCGGTTATATACGGACAGATGGGCGGTTATGGCGAAAGCGGAATCCGCCCCCCTAATTGACGGGGAACCGGGTGAACGCGAGTGGGCGGGGGCGGCTGAGATTAGCGGATTCGTTACGATGTTTCATAACCGGCCTGCCGGAAGGGATATGCGTGCCAAGCTGCTGTACGATGACCGCCATCTATACGTAGCGCTTGAGAGCGCCTCATACCCGGCGGCGGTTCCCGAAGCGGAAAACGTATTCCTCCTGTTCGGCACGCCTTCGGAGCGTGACGTATTTTACTCGGTTCCTGTCGTTGTGAGGCAAGGCTCGCATCCGATCGTGATCGGCTACAACAATTGGACGGGGGCTGAGCTCACGGACAGGCGGCAGCAATTCATCGAGCTTGGGAGCGGACACGGCGTCAGGCAAGCGGTATCGAACCGGACGGACGGAAGCTGGAGTGCGGAGATCTCCATTCCGCTGAACGCGCTCGGATCGCAGGATGTACAATCCGGCGCGGAATGGAGATTCAACATCATCCGCTATTGCGGACCGGACGCTTCCGAACCGTTATGCTCCTGGATTCCGATTCGGACCGGCACGGTCCTGATGGACGATATTCATCGGCCTTTGGAACAACGGATATTCCGCCTGCACGTGTTCGTTGCGAACGAAGGCCGGCTCGGTTCCGTTTTTGTCGATCGTCCTCCTGCCGGAGGGCCAACTGCCGGGCCTGGGATGTCGACTGCGGAGGCGGTGGCGGCAGAGCCGTCCGCCGGCTTATCCGCCTCTTTGAAGGTTCGGAGCTTTACGTGCAAAACGCTCGTGTTGCACGATACCGGCGCATTGGATCATCCTGCTGTGCGGACGACGGCCATCGTCTGGGTCGACCCGCTCGGCAGGGAAACGCCGGTTGAGGCGACAGCCGTACACCGGCAAGGTACGGAATGCAAGCTCGACTTCGTCCATCCCGAGCCGCGGGTTGACGGCCTGTACCAAATCCGGCTGCCGGCGGAAAAAAGCGACGGGAGCGCCGCGCCATTCGCCTTGCTGATGTTCGACCGGTGCGATTTGATCGCAGCGGGAGAGCGGGCCGTCCGGCCTTTGGCACAAGGCCGGGCCGGGCGGATGGCGGTACCGTATGCGCCCCCTTCCGGCGAAGTGCTGTTTCTGGAGCGGCTGATTCCGAAGCGAATCGGATTTTTCGGCTCCGGGGTGCCGCATCGTCCGCTGCTCGGCTTCCGTTCCACCAATTTTACGTGGAGTCCCGAGTCGCCCTGGTCGATCCGTTCCGTAGACGACGATGGCATGGCGTATCCGAACGACCAGTACCCGGAGTCGAAGTCGCTGACCGTATGGAACAAACGCGGGGAATCCGTCGTTTATCCGTATTACGAGGACGGCGAAGGAGGACGCTATTTTTTGTCCGCCCACTTGTGGCATTTTCAGCGCAAGCATGCCGTTCGCGAGACGGCCCGCCTCGCATCGGAGGACCCGCTGGGCGCGGCGAGGCTGCTATACCGGTTCGCGCGCCGGTACGAAGGTTGGGTGCGCATGAACGACTCGGTCTGGGTGCAGCATCCGGTCGACGGACGCGCAGGTCCGCCGTACCCGTATTTCGGCGGCATGTGGGATCGTTGGAGTCTGATGGATCTGCACGGCTTGCTGCCGCTGCTCGAAGCGTTTATAGAGGTCGAGCGGACGGATGCGTTCGAGGTGCTGAGCGGGGAAGCCGGGGAAGATGTCCGCAGCGCGATCATCAACGGCATGCTCCGCCCGTCGCTGGAATCGGCGCTGACGTATCCGGTGCTGCAGCACAACGTCGATTATCCGAACTGGATCGGCCTGATCCTGCTGGGCAAGGCGCTCGGCGAGCCGCAGTATGTGCATGAAGCGGTCGAGCGGATGGCGAAGTTTGCTGAATGCTCCTTTTTGCCGGACGGGTTCTGGAAAGAAATTACGCTCTCCTACCATCTGCAGACGATTAACGGCATCCGGCAGACGATCCGGCATCTCCAGGGCTGGAGCGATCCGCCGGGATACGTCTCTCCGCGCGACGGACGGCGCTTCGATTCGTTCGACCCGGAAGCCGTGCTGCCGCTGTTCGGACGAATGATCCGCGTGCCCGGCTTGCTGGCTTATCCGGACGGCGCCTGTGTGCCCGTCAACGATACGTGGGCGTCCCAGAAAGCGGAGCAGCCGATGTGTACGGAATCGCTAAGTATGCCGGCTGCGGGAATCGTCAAGCTGACGCGGGGAGCCGGCGCTGACCAGGCCCAGCTGTATTTGACCTTCTCCCCGTACAACGGGCATGATCACAAAGATCCGCTGCAGCTGTCGCTGTATGCGGAGGGGCAGGAGCTTTTGCCGGATCTCGGGTATACGCACACGTTTTACCGGCAGTGGACGTTGTCGACGCTGGGCCACAATACGGTAACCGTAAACGGCCGGGACGCGTCGGTCAGCGGCCGCGCCCGGGGCGGGGGCAATCTCGAGTTGTTCTCCCGGCTGGCCGGGCCGCTGGACGTGCAGACCGTTCGCGCCCGGCAGGAGCACGCTTATGAAGAAGTGTCCGTATATGAGCGGGAGCTGTGGTTTGTAGGATTCGAAGATGCTGCGGGCGCCGAAGGTTACGTGCTCGATCTGTTCCGCGTCTGCGGCGGGACGCGTCACGAGTACGCGTTAAACGGGGACGCGAACCGGGATGCGGTCATGAGCGCAAACCTGGCGCTGGCGGAATACGGGCCGCATCTGATCGAGGGACATCCGGATATTATCCTGCCGAAGCAGGAAACCGATACCGGGGGAACGAGTGATAATCAGTATTACGCTTATACGTATGTAAAAGATGTCCGCACCGCGGAGCTGCCGGACGGCGCTTATGTGATGGCAATGACGACGAGCGGCGCAGACGGACAACAGTCCGGCATGCAGGTGCACGGTTATGCCGGACCGGGGAACAACCGGGTGTTTCTTGGGCGCGCGCCTTCCCTCCGGTCGACCCGGCTGAACGGGCTGGCCGGGGACCGCAACAGCGAAGCGGTCCGGTACGAGCTGCCCAAATGGATTGTGCGCAGGGAACGTGCAGGCGAAGAAAAGCTGAACAGCCAGTTCGTCCATGTGATGGAGCCGTGCGCAGCCGGCAGCGCGCCCCGGATCGGACGGGTGGACGTGCTGTTGTCCGATGAGGCTTCACAGCGGGCTGTAGTGGCCGTAACGTATGGGGACGTTACCGATATTGTGATAAGTGCGCCGCGCTACAGCGGCGAGCCTTTGCGGACGGGGGAATGGGAACTGGAGGGCAAAGCCGGCATCATCCGTATGGTGAACGGAACCGTCCGGCATATGGCTCTGATCGGGGGGACGCGGCTTGCGGCGCCGGGCCGGACGCTGAGCGGCTCCGGACCGGTGTCCGGCACGATCGCGGACGTGCTTCAGCCCGACCGGGAGGGCGGGAGACATGTGCTGATTACCGGGACGGCGCTTCCGCCGGACGTTACGGGTCCGTACATCGTGGTCACGCATCCCGATTCGACCACTTCGGTATATCCGATCGCCTCGATCTGCCGCTGCGGGATAACGGGACAAACCCGGATCGAACTCGACGAGGACCCCGGGTTTGCCTATACGGAAGCCCCCTCCGGTCAAAGTTCCGAAGCGGGAAGGGCGTCGCGTATGACCTGTTTTCCTCAGACTGTGTGGACCGGCCCGCATACGTTCCATATCGACAACTCGGTTAAGGCTTCATTTCCCCCGGCCTGACGCCCCAATATTTGCGGAACACGCGGATAAAGTAACTTGTGTCCTTGAAGCCGGTCTGTTCCGCGGCGGCACTGACCGTCGAGCCGGACAGGAGGAGCTCCTTTGCGAGCTCCATTTTTTTCTCCAGCACGTAGTCGGAGAAGGACAGCCCGATTTCCCGCTTGAATCTCCGGCTCAGGTACGAGGAATTGAGATGGAGGCGGTCCGCGACCGCGTGCAAGGAAAGCTCGCGGTCCAGCTCGCTTCGGATAATATCCGTAGCCTGGCGGACGATTTCATTCGTTTTGCCGGGCTGCCGGCTGTTGGATTCGATAATGAGCGAGACCGCTTGCGCCAGAGAAGCGTAAGCTTCTTTCGCGTTGTCCGGCGGTTGGCGGCTGGAGCCGAAGCGCGGATCTTCCTCCGCGATCTCGTGGAGAGTCCGCCCTTTGCGTTCCGCCGCTCGGACGAACAAGCCGTTCATGGCCAGCCAATGCTCGCGCACGTCTTCGGCGGCGTCCGACCTGGCTGTCCGGATGTTCCACCAATCCTCCAAGGCGGACAACGCCTTGGCTGCATTGCCCGTCTCCAGCCCGACCTCGATATCTTTTTCCAGCTCGCCCGCCGTACGCTTTGTGCCGCTCGGCCGCAGCGGCAGCGACCGGACGGAGGCTTGCCGCGTTTCCGCCTTGCCGGAGCGGCTCACCTCGATCCGGACCGGAGACAACCGCCCGGCGTCTACTTGCACGATCAGCCGAATCGTACCGGTTTTTCGGTGATACGACCAGGAGGACGGCGGCGGGTCTTTGCGGGAGCTTGCCGAGCCTGCGCTCTCGCGCCAATCCTCGCCGTCGACTTTGACAGCCGCCGGCTTGTCGGTATAGTGAATGACGATGTCCCATGTCCGGTTCTCCGGCATGCCGGTATAAGATCCGGCGGGAGCCGCGATCTCGACGCTGAATCCCCGTCTGTCCTCTTCACAGGCGATGCGGGTCGTCGCCCATTCGCCGCACCTATAGCCGAACGTCGTCCCGTCATCCTCGTTGAACGCATATTCGCGGCTTCCGCCCGGATACAGGTGCAATTCCAGCCGTTCGGCCGGTTGCTGTCCCGCATATTGCACGTCCGGCCACATCGGCACGATTGCACCCGCCCGGACGAAGAGAGGACCACCTGCTTGTTCGGGGGTGCGGTACGCGATCTCGGCCGGGCCGGAATACGTTTTGCCGCTCCAGTAATCGATCCATTCCCCTGCAGGCAAATAAACTTGCTCGGTAAACACCGCCACCAGGAAATCGTCCCCGAACATGTATTGATTGTGCAGCTCGACGGCCCGGGGGTCGTCGGGATACGCCAGCGGCATCGCCCTGGCGATCGGCAGCCCGGTGCGTACGGCGACGTGGGCGGCGGAATAAATGTAAGGCAGCAGCCGGTAGCGGAGCTTGGCGTACATTTTGAACAGGCGCAGCAGGCCCGAATCGAGCAGGAGCGGATGTCTCCAGTACGCCCAGCTGTTCACTTTCGACCAAGGCTGGAAGAAGCCGCAGTGGATGCCCGCGGCGGTGTGCAGGTTCATATCGGCGGCCATATGCGGAATGCCCGACAAGCCGAGACTGAGCACGGATAAATGAGGCTTCGGCCGTCCCCCCGACCAGATTGCGGCGTATTTCTGAATGCCGGTATATCCGACAGGCGTGCAGATCAGAGGCCGCCGCCCGGTCTGGGCGGCGAAGCCTTCCTGGATGACGCGTCCGAGTACGGTCGATTGGGGCAGGATGGACCGGTCCGGGCCGGCACCGTCCTGGGAATCGGCCGGGTCCACTTGCTCCTGCACCGGACGCCGGGTGCACAGATTGAAGCCCTGCACCCCTTGGGCGACGAACGGCTTCAAATAGTCGTACCACTGCAAATCGGCATCGCGATGCGCTGCGGGACCGTCCTGGTCGCGCAAATAAAGGCCGAGCGTAAGCTTGAACCCCATCGTGCGCAAAACGCCCATGAACGTATGCGCGCCTTCCGGCATCCATTGCGGAATGTAAAACCGGTCGGGGTGCCAGTTCACGGGGGCGTCGTAGTCAAAGCTTCGGTCCATCCAGGTCGGCTCCAGTCCGATCATATCGCACGGAATGCCTTCCCGCCGGAACTTCAGGGCGTCCTCGATCATATCGCGCGCCGTCGCCTGCTGGTTGCAGTTGAAGGTCAGACCGTAAGCCCAGATGGGCAGCAGCGCGGCGGGGCCGGTCAAGGCGGTATACTTCTCCAGCAGTTCGGCCAGATTGCCGCCTGCGATCCAGTAAAACGCCAGCTCGGCGCCGCTGCCGCACACGCTCATACGGTCCAGTTCGGAGCAGCCGACATCGAAGGCGTGCTCCTGGTCCGTGTCCATCAAGAGCGCCCACCCTTCGCTTGACAGAAGCAGCGGGACGGGAGCGTGCACCCGCCCGAGCAGGCGGATATCGACGCGGTACCCTCTCTTCATCAGCGGCGTCTCGTAATGGTCGCCCAGACCGTACAGCCGTTCCTCTTCGGCCAGCGCGAACTGGACCTCGAACCGGTCCCGGTCGCCGTCCGGACCGGAGGCTTGTCCGCCGACGAGCGGAGGCCGGGTTAACCGGGCCAGCGGCTTTCCGTCTATGCCGGAAAGCGACATCTCTCCGCTAAGGCGGTTGATTCGGAGCGCCGCCGTCTCTATAACGACGCGCAGCTCATCGCCGGCTTCCTCCGTCTCCCGGAGAGCCGGCAAGGCGGGAGGCGCGACGATGCCGAGCCGGGTGAGCGGAGCGGGCTCCCCGAACGTTCCCGTTCGGCTCGCCCGGATATGAAACGTATGCGGAGCGACCGGTTCGATGCGGATATACAAGCCGTTCGGGGTATGGACGGTTACGGAAGTTGCAGCGATGCTCAACATGGATGCCCCCTCGGATGAGCCGGGTCAAGACGGATCGGCCCTGCTTCTAGTTTTCTACATTTTAGCATAATCCGGACCCGTGCAGGGAGGGGGAGCGCCATACGCGGCATCGCTGCCGGTCAGTCTGGTTCGCGGCCGGAAGCGCCGGCCCCGGTAATCAGCGGGAGACGGCAGGCTCCGGCCAGGCGAGCTCGACTCCTTGCGACTGGAGTGCGTTCTGGAACTCCTCCAGAAGCGCTGCGTTATTCCGCACAGCACGCGGGCTTTCGCCGCGGTCGAGGCAGAAGGCGGCCAAAGCGCCGGCGGCTTCGCCGATATTCCATTCCACCGGATGCAGCCGGTAGCAGCCGTTCGTAATATGCGTCGTACCGATATTTTTGCAAGCAGGCAGCAAATTGTTCATCCGGACCGGAATCAGGCTGCCCAGTGGAATTTGGAACGGCAGGGCAGACAGGTGGATATAGTGCCGGTTGCCCGTGCTAGGATGAAGGTCGATCCCGTAGTGTCCGATTCCGACGGAATCGGCGAACGTCTCCGAGCGGCCGTCCGGACGGTCCAGCGGGTTGACGTGTTGCTCCAGCAGCGTAAATTCCGCCTTGATCCGGCGCGACTCGCGAATATACGGATACAGGGCCATCCCGTCCTCGGTGCCGAATACGTCCCTGCGCAGCCGGAATCCGGGGTAACCGCAGCCGCCGTCCGGACGCGGAGCCTCCGTCTGCAGCCAGTAAAGCAAGGACAGGCTGAGTTCCTTGGCCCGCTGCAGATTGCGGGCTTTTTCCGCTTCGTCGACATCGATGATCGAGCCGAGAAAGTAATCGTTCTGCGGCCAATTGACGACCGTCACATCGCCCGCAAACGTGCCGTCAGCGAAAAGGGTTTTGTCTGCCAGACGCCGGTAAGAGACGAGCGAGAACCCTTCCCAGAACGTCAGCCCTTGCTTGCCCGGGAACAGATCGTAGCGGACCGGTTCGAGCGTGGACGGCCGGACGCCTGAGAGGCTGAGAAACTGATCGGGCCAAAAGTCGGGACGGTACGAACGCCAGAAGGCGTAATCGTTCGGCTTGTCGATCGTATGTGTCTCGCCTTCGAGATAATCGACGACGAAGCAGTGCGTAATGGCCTGCATGTCTTGCGGATTGGCCGGTCCTACCAGCGCATGTCTTTCGTTCGTCTCCGACTGGGACTCCGCTCCGGTGACATACTCCGTACCGGTAAGCGGCAGCAGATCCCCGCAGTCGGTCGCGTCCAGAAAATAAGGCGCGAACAACACCGTCCGGCTGTCCGTCAGGCTATGCCGCACCGTGACCGAACGAACACGGTCCCCGTCCGTCTCGGCCGATTCGGGGCGGCAGCGGGTCAGGACGACTACCCGGCCGGAAAGCGTGTACGGAGCCAGCATTTCCAGCAATACGGCGAGGGCGACGCGCGGATCGTGGCTGATCCGGCTCACTTTGGCGTTGCCTGGATTGAAATGGGGGAGCGCCGCCGCCTCTAGACTAAGCGGAACGTGCTGCCGGTAATAATTGCGCACTCCGTTGCGGAACCGCCGGTAGCTGGCCGTACATCCGAACGTCTCAATCCAGTGGTGCTCGTCGGGAGGAACCGCCTGGCTGGTCAGTTGTCCTCCGATCCATTCCGTTTCTTCGGTCATCACGACGGTTTTGCCGAGTCTTGCTGCGGCGAGCGCGGCGGCGCAGCCGCCCAGGCTCCCCCCGATAATGACGATGTCCGCTTTCATTTCATGTATCATCTTACATACCTCCAGGATGGTTAGTGAATTCTTATTCATGGTAGCTTGGAACCCGGCCCGGGATAAGCAAGTCTGATGACATGTAATGGTATTCTCATGACCTTGTCGTCCGGATTTGGCAAATTCGGGTGCAGAAGGCGCCGAGAGGCAATCAAATTACTATCCGAAGTCATAAAGCTTTCTTGTTGGGCTTACGGGCAGTCCGTATAATCGGAAGCAACGAACGGGTGAAAACGTTACCAAGCGGCAAAACTTCCCGATATGACGGGATATGCGGAACACGCCCGTTCCAACCAACAGTAACCTGAGAGGGGCGAAGCCGAAATGAGAAATAGGAACAAAGCGTGGATTGGTACGACGGCGGCAGCGGCTTTTCTGCTTTTGGCCGCATGCGGCAAAAGCGGAGGAGACGCCGCGCAGCCGGAGAAAACGCCGGAAGGGACGAAAGCTCCCGGCAGTGTCAAGGCGGAGCCGGTCGATCCGAACAAAGAGGCGGAATTGACGGTTTATTCGATGCTAAGCGGCAATTACGAAGGATTTATGGAGTCGGAAGGAAAGTATATCCAGCGGAAATATCCGAATTTCAAATTCAAATTTATCGCACCCGGGCCCGGCACCTCGCTGAACGATGTCGTTACGTCCAAGACGCCGATCGATATTATTATCTCGACCCCGGACCTGCAGCCGATCATCGACGTCGGGCTCCTGTCGGACATTTCCGATCTGGTCGGGAAATACAACTATGACCTGAACCGCTTCATCCCGGTTACGATCGACATGATGAAGCAGATCGCCGGGGGCAAGGTGCCCGGTCTCCCCGTCCGGGTAAGCTCGTACACGCTGTATTACAACAAGGATCTGTTCGATAAGTTCGGCGTGCCGTATCTGAATGACAAGATGACGTGGGAAGATATTCTGGAGACGGCCAGACGGCTCACCCGGGTTGAGGGGGGCGTGCAGTACATCGGCTTCGCTGGAGATATTATCTCGCTTCTGGACATGAATGAGCGCGCTCCGCAATACGTCGATCCGAAGACGGTCAAGGCGACGCTCAACACCGATTATTGGAAGCGGATCTTCGACCGGACGCTTCCGCTCTACGACATCGTCTCTGACAAAACGCTTGTGCCCAAGCTGACGAATCTGACCCAATCGAGATCGATGTTTACCAAGGACAAAAATGTGGCGATCGTGATCGGCGTCAACGACGCCGGCACCAGGGCGGTCGCCGAGAAGTGGGATATGAACTGGGATATTGCGCCATTTCCCGCCTTTAAAGGATCGCCGAAAGAAGGGCCTCAGCCGAGCACCCGCTACTATTTGATCTCTTCGGGCAGCAAGCACCGGGAAGAAGCTTTTGCGGCTATCACTCATTTCGTATCCGACGACATTCAGAAGGAACTGGTTGCGGCGGCGGCCACGCCTCCCTTGCAAAAGATCGGTTACATCGACTCGCTCGGCAGCGGCATTCCCGAGCTGAAGGGGAAAAATGTAAAAGCGCTCGTTCCGCCGAACTACGGGGAAATGAATGTGAAGGATCAATATTATATCGCCGCAAGGGCGGAGCTGATCGCCTCGTTCAACCAGGCGGCCTCCGGCCAGAAGGACGTCAATACGGCGCTTCGCGAAGCGGAGGAGCGCGCGAACAAAAAGATCGAGGAACTGAAGAACAAGTAGCCTTCTTCCGCAGCGAAACGCCGGCAGCGGCCATCGCTGCGGAAGTGACAGCAGGAGCCGACCGGATCATCCATAGTTGAAGGAGTGATACGATGATGAAGCTTATTCGCGACGCTAAGACGATTTGGTCGATCTTGTTCCTGATCGTGCTGCTAGCCGCCGTTGTGCCCGGCCTGTATGCCGCCAATCAGGTTCCCGATCCGGACGCCTATCCGGAGGTGGAGCTGCTGGATGACCGCTTCGGGATTGCCTTGCCGCTCGGCGGCGGGGCGATTGCGGCCGACGGGCTGCTGAACGAAGCCGCATGGGCGGGAGCGCCCGGGATGGGCCAGTTCCGCACGTTTTACGACGTGCAGCCGGTGGAGCGCGATACGATCATGAAAGCCGTTTATGATGCCGGAAACTTGTATATTGCGCTGCAAAGCCCGCTCGGCTATGATGCGGCGCCGCAGGCGGAACGGGTATTTGTGCTGCTGGGCGCGCCGGATGACGAGTATAAGTACTACATGATTCCCGTCAACATCACGACCGACTCGCATCCCGTCTCGATCAACTTCAACAACTGGACCGGTCAGGACCCGCAGGACAGCCGGCAAACGTTCGTCAACCTCGTGTTAACTCAAAAGGTCGCGCCGGTCGTCGCGAAGCAGCCGGACGGCAGCTGGACGGCGGAAATGACGATTCCGTGGAGTGCGCTGGGCAGCCCGCAGCTTGCGCCGGGAACCGAATTGCGGCTGAATGCGGTCCGTTACTACGGGCCGGATTCCCCGCACCCGGCTAGCGCCTGGTCGCCGGTCCGCACATCGGCGCTGATCGACGACGACCGCAACCGTCCGCTGGCGCAGCGGGGATTCATCCTCCATGCCGGGATTACCAATGAAGGACGAATGGGCAGCCTGTATCTCGCCGGACCACCGATTCCCGATTCGGCCGGATTGGCGGAGCCGTGGCAGACGCAGCAGCCTCGCCTGAAGTTCAAAAGCTTCGGCGAGAAAGTGCTGATGTTCAAGAAGTCTAGCTTTCCTCAATTAAAGCATGCCGAGCTGCGTCTCGACTGGACGACTCCGTCCGGTGAACGAACGGTTCTGGACGATACGGCGCTGAGCAAGATCAAGTCCGATTATACGATTGAATTCTCACACCCTGCGCCGCTTGAGGACGGACAGTACCGGCTGCAGTTGACGGCCTTCGGACCGGGAAGCGGAGCCGTCAAGCTCGCAGACTTTTCATTCGACCGC
This sequence comes from Paenibacillus sp. GYB004, assembly GCF_036577605.1. NCBI lineage: Bacteria > Bacillati > Bacillota > Bacilli > Caryophanales > Paenibacillaceae > Paenibacillus > Paenibacillus sp. GYB004. The sequence continues at coordinate 105,856 of NZ_JARBDB010000008.1, read as the reverse complement.
AACAGTCTGATCCAGGCCGGCGAACAAATGTATCGCGTTCCGGCGCCGGGCGCTCCCGTCACGTCAGTCACCTACGCGCCGCCGTCTGCGGAAGTGCAGCAGTTGCTGCAGCTGATTCCGGACAAGGTCGGGTTTTTCGCCGCCGGCATTCCTCACAATACGCAGCTTGGATTCCGCTCGGCGAACTATACGTGGAGCTCTGCCAACCCGTGGAAGATTACGTCCGCAGATACGCAGAAGCTCGATTATCCGAACGAGCAGTATCCGGAGACGGATACGCTTACGGTAACGAACAAGCTGGGCCAGCAGGTGGAGTATCCGTATTATACGGACAGCTCGGGTAAGCGGTACTTTTTGTCCGCCCATTTGTGGCATTATCAGCGTCAGCATGCGGTGAAGCGGACCAAGGAACTGGCGGCGGCGGACCCGCTCGGCGCAGCGAGGCTGCTGTACCGGTTCAGTCAGGCGTATCCCGGCTGGGTGCGGATTAACGATACGGTCTGGATTCAGTATCCGCTGGACGGCAGCGCCGCTCCGCCTTACCCGTATTTCGGCGGCATCTGGGAACGATGGACGCTGCAGGAGCTTGTCGCTCTGCGGCCGCTCGCCGACGCTTTCGCCGAGGTCGATAAAACGGACGCGTTCGAGCTGCTGAGCGACGAAACCGGAGTCGATGTCCGCAGCAAAATCGTAGACGGGATGCTGCTTCCGTCTCTGAAGGAAGTGTTCTCGTATCCGACCTTGAACCATAATATCGAATATTCGAACTGGATCGGCCTGATCCAGCTTGGCAAAGCGCTGAAGGAGCCGCAATACATTCATGAAGCGGTGAAGCGGATGGCCGATTTTGCCGAGAGCGGATTTTATATGGACGGATTCTGGAAAGAGATTACGTTGTCCTATCACAATCAGACGAGCAACGGCCTGCGCGGTACGACCGGTTACGCCGCCGGATGGACGGACCCTCCCGGATATATATCCTCCATCACCGGACAGCGGTTCGACAACTTCGATCCGTCCGTATCGGTGCCGCAGCTCGGCGCCTTGCTGAACGTACCGAATTTGCTTGCTTATCCGAACGGTTATTATTATCCGATCAACGACACATGGGCGTTCCAAAAGGCGACGGCGCCGCAAAACGTTTCGTCGCTGCTTATGCCGGGGGCGGGCATCGCCAAGCTGATCCGCGGACAAGGAGCCGCCCAGTCGCAGCTGTACATGACGTTCTCGCCGAAATACGGTCACGACCATAAAGATCCGCTCAACCTGGCTTTGTATGCGGAAGGCCAGGAGCTGCTTCCGGATATCGGATACACGCATACGTTTTACCGGCAATGGACGTTATCCACCTTGGGCCACAATACGGTCGTCGTGGACGGCAAGGATGCGTCGATCAAGGACGACGGCAAGCGGGGAGGGACGTTGTCCGCCTTCGTCCGGCTGTCGGCTTCGGGTGACGTGCAGGCGATGCGGGCAAACCAGGAGAACGCCTATCCGGGGCTGGACCATTACAGCAGGGAGCCGTGGTTCGTCGGGTTTGACGGGGCGGTCGGCGGGGAAGGGTACGTGCTTGACCTGTTCCGGGTTAGCGGGGGCGCGAAGCACGAGTATACGCTGAACGGCGACGCGAACCGCGATGCCGCGATCACGGCGGATGTGCCGCTTACGCCGTACGGTCCGTATCTGGTGGAAGGCAATCCGACGATCATTCACCCTGCCCAGGAGACCGACACCGGCGGAACGAGCGACAACCAGTATTACGGCTACATTTACGTACGCGATGTCCAAACCGCCGATGTGTCGGGAGGTTCCTATGAGCTGACGATGACGACGAGCAGCGGCAATGCCGATCTTGCGGGCATGAAGGTGTTCGGCTTCGCCGGGGCGGGCGACAACCGGTTGTTTATCGGCGAAGCGCCTTCGCTGAGAGCGACGCGCGTAACCGGCCTGAGCGCCGATACGAATGCGCAGGCCGTCGCCTATACGATGCCGAAATTCGTGCTGCGCAAAGAAGGCGCGGATCTGAGCAGTCAATTCGTTCACGTCATCGAGCCTTATGCCGGAGGAGCCGTACCGAAGATCGGGAATGTCCAGGTGTTACACTCGGATGCGGAGTCTAGAGAAGCGATCGTCGCCGTTTCGTACGGCAGCATCACGGACATTATTCTCAGCTCTCCGGACAACGACGGCCAGCCGCTGACGGCCGGCGATCTGACGATGATCGGCAAGATGGGCTTCATCCGGCTGGAGAACGGCGCCGTCAAGGCGATGTACCTTGCAGGCGGCACGCTGCTGCAAAAAGGAAGCGAGACGCTAAACGGCGAAGGTGTTTTCTCGGGGGACATCCATCACGTAGTGCGCGCGCAGCTTCCGGGGGAGACGAACGGTTTCGTGACCCCGGCCATCGTACCGCCATCGGTTGCCGGACATTACATCGTGGTCGATCATCCGGATCAGACGACGCATGCCTACCGGATTACGGGGGTTACCCGCAACGAAGCGGCGGGCGAAACCGTTATCGCGGTCGACATGGACCCGGGTTTCGATTATACAAGTGAAGCCTTGACAGCCGACCGGCCTTCGCGCTTGCATTACTTCCCGGGGACAACATGGAACGGGACGCATACGTTACGGATTGACTCTGTTAACCGTCTAGCGCCGTAATGGGCCGGGAAGGGCAAGCCACCCCGATAAAGGGGCCCGGGTTGTCTGCAGCAAGCCACTGGTAAAAAAGCAGGAAGCCGCCGGTTATAGCCGGCGGCTTTGTATGTTTCAAGACCTCATTTCCCCCGGGGTGACACCCCAATATTTACGAAAGACGCGGATGAAGTAGCTGGTGTCCTTGAAGCCGGTACGCTCCGCGGTGGCGGCGACGGTCGAGCCGGCCAGCAGAAGCTCCTTGGCGAGCTTCATCTTTTTTTCAAGCACATAATCGGAGAAGGCGAGGCCGATAACATGCTTGAACTTGCGGCTTAAGTAGGAGGAGCTGAGATGGAGCCGGTCAGCGACCGCTTGCAGCGACAGCTCTTGGTCGATCTCGCTCATGATGATGTCCGTCGCCTGACGGACGATGCCGTGTGTATCGCCGCGGCGCTTGCCGTATTCGATGAGGCGCGCCGCGATAAAGGCGAGCGAACTGTAGGCATCCTCCGCATTGTCGGGCGGTTGAAGCCGGGTACGGAGCAGAGGGTCGCCTCCGGCGATCTCGTGAAGCGTCCCTCCTTTCCGTTCGGCCGTTCTGACGAACAGGCCGTTCATGGCGAGCCAGTGCTCCCGCACGTCTTCAGCCGAGTCTGATTCGGCCGTCCGTACGGCCCACCAGCGTTCGAGCGTGGACAACGCCTTGGCCGTACTCCCCGTCGCCAGCCCGACCTCGATATCTTTCTCCAGTTCGCCCGCCGTTCGACGGTCGCTGTTCGGTCCGGGTGACGAGCACTGCCGTCCGGACATCCGCTGAACTTCGCGGCCGTCGGAGCGGACGATTTCGAGCCGGAGCGAAGCCGGACGTTCCGCTTCACCGGGAACGTGCAGCCGAAGCGTACCGGTTTTTCTGTAGTACGACCAGGAAGCCGAGGGCGGTTCCTTGTGTGAGCCGTTCGTCTCGCGCCATGACTGGCCGTCGACCTTGACGGCCGATGGTTTGTCAAGTGTATGAAGGACGACGTCCCACGACCGACACTCGGGCATATCGGGATAGCGGCCGGCGCGAAGCCCGATCTCGACGCTGAAGACGCGCCCGTCGTCCCGGCAGAAGATGCTCGTCACAGCCATTTCTCCGCGCAAGTAGCCGTACGTCAGCCCGTCGTCCTCATACAGCGTACATTCGCCGGCGCCGCCCGGGTACAGGTGCAGCTCCAGCCGGTCGGCCGGCCGCTGCCCTGCATACTCCGTATCCGGCCACATCGGCACGATCGCCCCGGCGCGGACGAAGAGCGGGCCGCCGGCATGCTTGGGGAGGCGGTACGGGATCTCGGCCGGGCCGGTGAACTTTTCCCCGGTCCAATAGTCGTACCATTCCCCGGCTGGCAAGTATACCCGGTCGGTAAATACCGCGACCAGGAAGGCATCCCCGAACATGTATTGGTTTTGCTGCTTGACGGCGTGCGGATCGTCGGGAAAGACGAGCGGCATCGCCCTGGCGATCGGCAGTCCGGTGCGCGAAGCGACGTGAGCCGCGGAATAAATGTACGGCAGCAGCCGGTAGCGGAGCCTGGCGTACGTCTTGAACAGCCGCAGCAGCTCCGGGTCGAGCAGAAGAGGGTGCCGCCAATACGCCCAGCTGTTCACCTTCGACCAAGGCTGAAAAAAACCGAAGTGGATGCCCGCGGCGGTGTGCAGCTCCATATCGACGGCCATGTGCGGGATGCCGGAGAGTCCGAGCCCGAGCACGGACAAGTGGCCACGCGTCCTTCCGCCCGACCAGAGGGCGGCATATTTCTGAATGCCGGTATAACCGACAGGCGTATAGATCATCGGCCGTTGTCCGGTCTGAGCGGCGAAGCCTTCCCGGATCGAGCGGCCGACCAAGGTTGACTGCGGTAAATTTTCCGCGTCGAGAGCACTGTCGTCCGCAGCAACAGGAACGTTCGCCATTTCCCGGACCGGTATTTTGGTGCACAGGTTGAAGCCCAGCACGCCTTGAGCGACAAACGGCTTCAAAAAATCGTACCAGTCCTCGGGCAAATTGCGCTGCTGCCCCGCTTCGCCGTCGTCCTGCAAATATAGACCGAGGGTCAGTTTGAATCCGGCTGTGCGCAAAGCGCCCATAAACGTGTGGGCGCCTTGCGGCAGCCACTGCGGATTGTAGAAACGGTCCGGGTGCCAATCGACGGGTGCGTCGTAATCGAACGGCCGGTCCATCCAGGTCGGCTCCAGGCCAATCATATCGCACGGAATGCCTTCCCGCCGGAATTTCAGCGCATCCTCGAGCATATCGCGGGCCGTCGTCTGTTGGTTGCAGTTGTAAGCAAGCCCGTAAGCCCAGACGGGGAGCAGCGCCGCGGGGCCGGTCAGCTCCGCGTACGTCTGCAGCAATCCGGCAAGCCCGTCGCTTGCGAACAGGTACAACGCCAGCTCCCCGCGACTTCCGCGAATCCGCACAACATCCGGCGAGGAGCAGCCGACGTCGAACTCATGCCGGCGGTCGGTATCCATCAGCAGCCCCCACCCTTCGCTTGACAGGAGCAGCGGGATCGGGGCGTGCACCTCCTTGCCGACATGAAAGCAAATTGAAATTTTGCAGCCCCGTTTCATTAGAGGCGTATCGTGCTGGTCGCCCAACCCGTATATGCGTTCTTCTGCAGCAAGCGCAAATTGCGTTTCGAAGCCATCTTCGGACGTTCCGGCAGCAGCGCCGCCGGTACCGGCGGCCGTCCCGCAGCCAACGCGAGGCGGGCAGTTATGCCGGGTGAGCAGCGTTCCAGCTGCGCCGTACAGCGACAGTTCTCCGGAACGGCGGTTGATCCGGATAGAGGCCGAGTCCGTGCTCACGTCTATTTCTTCGACTCGCGTTTTCGTTTCCCAGCATACCGGCGAAGGGGAAGGGGCGACAACTCCGAGACGGGCCAGCGGAGCGGGCTCCTCGAAACGGCCCGTCCGATTCATCCGGACATGAAACGTATGCGGCGCTATCGGTTCGATGCGCACGTGTAATCCGGTCGGGGTTTGTACGACTACAGCCGCGCGGGTGCTGCTCACAGAAACGCCTCCTCTGATGCGCCGTAAGAAAACGGGAGCTATCCAGCCTAAAGTTTACTATATTCTAGCACATTTTTTTGACCTCCAGGGATTGCTGCCGTATACCGGACCAGGATCATATGAACTTCATGACCTTGGACGGTATTCTCATGACTTTTGGTGCGAAACGGTATTTTGATGTCCTTTAATGGACGATTCGGCAGAGCGGGAAGACGCTGCGTCCATAAGTAACGAAAATCCGATATGAAGTCATGAGGATTTCTTGTTGGCGAAAAAAGCGGACCGCTATAATCAAAGCTGTGGGCAGGCGAAAACGTTGTCATTTCTTTGCGAGCTACCTGCTCCGCAAATAAGCAGTTGAGAGGGGCATGTCGAGTATGAGAGGAACGAATAAAAGGTGGCTTGGCGCGGCGGCGATGTCGGCAATGTTGCTGTTGGCCGCTTGCGGCAAAGAAGGAGGCGGCGGGGGCGCAGCCGGGGAGCCGGTCCCGCCCGGCGAAACCGGAAAAACGGCGGAGGCGGTCGATCCGAACAAAGAGGTAGAGTTGACCGTATATTCGCTGCTTGGCGGCAATTACGAAGGATTTATGAGCTCGGAGGGGCAGTACATTCAGAAGAAGTATCCGAATTTCAAGTTCAACTATATGCTGCCGGGGACGGGGACCACTCTGCGGGATATCGTCGCGGCAAAAACGCCGATCGATATTATCATTTCTTCTCCCGACCTGCAGCAAGTCATCGACGTGGGTCTCGATTCGGATATTTCCGATCTGATTAAGAAGCACAACTACGATCTGAGCCGGTTTATCCCGGTCACGATCGATATGATGAAACAGTTGGCCGGCGGCAAGGTGCTCGGACTCCCCGGCCGAGTGAGCTCGTATACGCTGTATTACAACAAGGACTTGTTCGACAAGTTCGGCGTACCTTATTTGAACGACAAGATGACGTGGGAAGACATATTGGAAACGTCGAAAAAGCTTACCCGGTCCGACGGCGGCATGCAATATTACGGCTTCGCCGCAGATATTATCGCGCTGCTTGATATGAACGAGCGTGCACCCCAATATGTGGATGCGAAAACCTTGAAGGCCACGTTGAACAGCGAGTACTGGAAACAAAAGTTCGACCGGACCGTGCCGCTGTTCACCATGCTTCCGGATATTCCGGACCCCGCCTTGCTGACGAGCCTAAGCAAGTCGAGAGATTTATTCCTGAAGGAAAAGCGGGCGGCGATCTTGCTCGGCATCAACGATGCCGGCGTTCGGGCGGCCAGCGAGAAATGGGATCTGAACTGGGAGATCTCGCTGTTTCCCGCCTTCAAAAACGCGCCGAAGGAAGGACCGCAGCCCAGCACGCGCTATTATTTGATCGCAAACGGCAGCAAGCACCGGGAAGAAGCGTTTGCGGCGGTTACCCAGCTTCTCTCAGACGACATCCAGCGGGATCAGGTGAAAAACGGATTTACGCCGCCGCTGCAAAAGGCCGACTATATGGACTTGCTCGGCAGCGGCATTCCGGAGCTGAAAGGAAAGCACGCCAAGGCGCTCGTTCCGCCCAACTACGGTGAAATGAATGTGAAGGACAAGTACTACATTGCGGCAAGGGCTGAGCTGATCCAAGCGTTCAACGAAGTCGTCGGCGGCCGGAAGGATACGAATACGGCGCTCCGGGAAGCCGAGGAGCGGGCGGACAAAAAAATCGCGGAGCTGAAAAACCAATAACCCGTACAGTAGAGGGGGAGGCCATGTGAATGTTGGCAACCGGAATACCCGGCGCATGTGGGCAAAGCTTCTCATATTGGCAATATTGGCCGCGGGCCTGCCGATCGGCGGTTACCCGGCAAACGGTATGGTTTACGGAGGCAGCCACCAGGCGGAAGGCGAGTCCGCCTTCGCTGCAGAAGGGGGCGTGCGAATGAATCGGGACGGAACGACTTTGAACTTGGGGGAGCAACAGAGGACGAATGGCGGCGGCGCAGAGCCGCATCCCCCGGCGCTTGACCGGATAGCCGCAGTCTTCCCGCCGGAGAACCAAGGAGCATCCTCGCTGGACATCGTGTTAGGCGGACAGGCGAATGCGGTTGTGGTCGTCGACGATACGGTTTATCCGGACGAGACGGCCCCCGGACCGGTACCGAACGGTATTCGCGGGTGGACGCAAGCGTACGGGACCGGTAACATTGCCGTGACCGATGCCGTCAGCCATACGGGCAATTACAGCCTGCACTTCAACGATGACGACGGCTCCGCCTACGGGGTGTTAAGCGATCTTGTCGAGATCAGCGGAGGCGAAACCTACACCGTCTCTGCGATGGTGTATCGCGAATCAGGCGACGATCCGCAAATCTTTATCCGGTATTACGACCAGAACAAGGCGCGTATCGGCAGCCAGCCCTGGCTCCGGGTAACCGGAACCGGCGCCTTCTGGACCGAGGCGTCCGTAACGGGGACAGCGCCCGCACAGGCCGCTTATGCCGCTGCGGGACTTTATACCGGTATCCCGCAGGCAACCGTTTATTTTGACGATATCCGGTTGAGGTCGGTCACCGGGAACGAGGTGCCGCTGGCCAATCCGGGCTTCGAACCGTTAACTCCGGTCAGGAGAGGGCCGGCCGAAACGTTGGTCGACTACGTGCGGAAATCGACGGGCGCGCTTCTGCCGATCATGACCGAGCCTGAATACAGTGCCGGGGCTGGCGGCGGGCCGAACCAAGTCGTCATTCGTATCGGCACGACGGATAGCGTCTACGGAAACGCGCCGGCGCTTGATGCGCTGCTCGCCGACTTGGACGGCGACGGGTTCGTTATTTACCCGCAAGGCCAAATGGTTACGATCGCCGGTACCACCGTCTGGGGGACGATGAACGGCGTATACAGCTTTCTGGAACGATATGCCGATATTCGTTGGCTGATGCCGGGACCAAACGGCGAGGATGTGCCGCAAATAAGCGACTTGTCGGCGGATCGGACCATCGTCCGGGAACAACCGGCCTTCGGATTCCGGGTGTTTAGTCCGCTGCACGGGAAGCCGGACAACGGTGCGGATGTGTACCAGCAGCTGCACCTATGGGCGCAGCAAAACAAGCTGCAAGGGTTCTATAACGCTCCCGTCAGCTTCCATCACAATATGTACAACCTGTTTGCGGTGTCCAAATTCGGGGCGACGCATCCGGAGTTTTATCCGAACGGGCAGCCGCCTGCGGCGAATTCGATCTCCGGATGGCAGCCGTGCTTCTCGAATCCGGATACAGTGGACGCGGCCGTCGTGGAAATTTTGGCATATTTTCAGAACAACCCGGATGCGCAGTCGTACTCGCTCGGGATCAACGACGGGAACGGTTACTGTGAAAGCGATCCGATCCCGGTCTACTACAATTGGGTCAATCAGGTCGTGGAGCGGGTGTTGGCCGTCTACCCCGACAAATGGTTCGGTCTTCTCGCCTATCAGTCGGTCATCCGTCCGCCGTCGTTTCCGCTGAACCCGCGCGTCATTCCTTTTCTAACCAAGGACCGGATGGCTTGGGTCGATCCGGACGCCAAAACTCTCGGCTACGCGGAAGAGGAAAGCTGGCTGCAGGCGGCCGGCCAGATCGGCTACTACGATTACATTTACGGCAGCCCGTATCTCGTTCCCCGCGTGTACCCGCACCAAATGGCGGAAACGCTCCTGCATGCGCGCGAGCAAGGAATCGGCTCGTATTACGCCGAGCTGTATCCGAATTGGGGCGAGGGGCCGAAGGCGTGGGTGGCGTCCAAGCTGCTCTGGAATCCCGAACAAGACGTCGAGGCGCTGCAGCAGGAATGGTATTCGCGGGCGGTCGGCGTGACGGCGGCGACGTATCTGAAGGTATATTACGAGCATTGGGAAAACTTTTGGACGCAGCGCGCCATCCTCGAGCCGTGGTTTTTGCCCGGCACCATCTATCAAAACTTCGCCGACCCCGGTTATTTGAACGCGGTCACGGAGGAGGACATCTCTGACAGCCGCGAATGGTTGGAAGCCGTTGTCGCCGCTGCGGAAACGGCGCCGCAGAAGGCCAGGGCCCATCTGCTCCTTCGTGCCTTCGAATATTATGAAGCGTCCGCTCTGAGCTATCCGCGGATCGGCGAGCGGCCGGCCGACACGGCTTCGGCGCTTGCCCTCCTGGAGCATTCGGTCGAGCTGTTCGGAGAGCGGATCGAGATGGCCGGGAAGCGGTTCGCGCTTCTGGACGATTTCAAGTCGAATCCGGTTCTGCTGCAGCTGATGGATGCGAGAAAGTTCAATCAGCTCATCTGGTCCGGTTGGAATGCGCCGGAGTTTTGGACACTGGTCGATTACATGAGGGAGCAGGAGAGTACCGGCGGGCCGGTACGGCTTCGGGCGTCGGAGCTGGCCGCGACGCATCCTTCGCCCGAGGGCAGACAGTACGCCTCGCTGATGCTGCATGCATTGTCCCGTCCGTCCGCGGTGCAGAATCCGTCCTTCGAGGACGGCGATGATTCGGCCCCGCCGTGGGAGCTGTTGTCGCGTTCCACATCGACCCGTTCCGTTCGGCGGGCGGAAGGGACGGCCTTTACCGGTACAGTGAGCATGGAGGTGTATGGGAAAGGATGGGGCGGCCCCAGCCAGGTAATCGCCGTAGAGCCCGGGCTGGCAAGCATGAGCTTCCGTTACCATATTCCGCAGGGCGGAAACACGGCCGGCAGCATCCAATGGGGCTTCGATCTGCTTGACGACCAGGGAGAATGGATCAACTTCAGCACGGTGCGTTCCCCGGTCACTACTCTTGCGGATGCGGAATCTCAATGGCTGGAAGCGCGTCTGGACGGAGAAATTCCGGAGATTCTTAGCGGTAAGCAGGTCCGGCAAGCGCGATTGATCGTCCTTGTATCCAGTATCGAGCCTGTCGAAGTGTACATCGACGACGTCGAATTTTACAGCATGGCCAAACCATAGCTCTTCTTGGTGCGAGTGCCCGCCCGCGGTTTTCCATATGGAACTGTAGGCGGGCTTTTTTTGTACTTTCCGGTGCAAGCCGCTCATACGGTTATAGTCTTCGCCTATCGGGTCTATAGAAATTATATCTTGGAGCAATGAAGGACGACGTGGTATGATCGTAACAAAGATCGGAGAGGTGAATCCTATGGCAAAGAAAACGTTGTTCGAGAAAATTTGGGACAATCACGTTATTTATCAGGAACAAGGAAAACCGAGTATCATTTACATCGACCTTCACCTGGTGCACGAAGTTACGTCGCCTCAAGCGTTTGAAGGGCTTCGCCTGGCGAACCGCAAAGTACGCCGTCCGGACCTGACATTCGCCACGATGGACCATAACGTACCTACTAAAGACCGGTTCAATATTAAAGATCCGATCTCCAAGCAGCAGATCGACACGCTGTCCAAAAACTGCGCGGATTTCGACGTTATGCTGTTCGACCTGAATCACGTCGACCAAGGTGTCGTCCACGTCATGGGTCCTGAGGTCGGTCTGACTCATCCGGGCAAAACGATCGTTTGCGGCGACAGCCATACTTCGACGCACGGCGCTTTCGGCGCGCTTGCGTTCGGGATCGGAACGAGCGAAGTCGAGCACGTGCTCGCTACCCAATGCTTGCAGCAGTCGAAGCCTAAGACGATGGAAGTTCGCGTTGTCGGCAAGCTGAAGCCGGGCATTACCGCGAAGGACCTTATTCTCGGCATCATCGCCAAATACGGCACCGATTTCGCTACGGGATACGTTATCGAGTATACGGGCGAAGCGATCCGCAGTTTGACGATGGAAGAGCGGATGACCGTCTGCAACATGTCCATCGAGGCGGGTGCGAGAGCAGGGATGATCGCTCCGGACCAGACGACGTTCGACTACTTGCGCGGTCGCGACTATGTACCGCAAGGCGAAGCGTACGATGCAGCCGTGGAAGAGTGGAAGAAGCTCGTAACGGATGAAGGCGCGGAGTTCGATACGGTTGTCGAGTTCGACGCCGAGTCGCTGATCCCTCAAGTAACATGGGGAACGAGCCCGGGGATGGGCACGGACGTTACGGCGCTTGTTCCGGATCCGAAAGATATGACGACTGAAAATGATCGCAAAGCAGCAGAAAAAGCGATCGAATATATGGGGCTTATTCCGGGCACTCCGATGACCGAGCTGAAAGTGGACCGCGTCTTTATCGGTTCCTGCACGAACGGCCGGATCGAGGATTTGCGCGCGGCTGCCGAAGTTGCCAAAGGGTACAAGGTGGCTTCGCACGTCAATGCGATTGTCGTACCGGGTTCCGGACGCGTGAAGCTGCAAGCGGAGAAGGAAGGTCTGGACAAAATTTTCTCCGATGCAGGCTTCGAATGGCGCGATGCGGGCTGCAGCATGTGTCTGGCGATGAATCCGGACGTCCTGAGCCCGGGCGAGCGCTGCGCGTCGACGTCCAACCGGAACTTCGAAGGCCGTCAAGGCCGCGGCGGACGTACGCATCTGGTGTCGCCGGCCATGGCCGCGGCAGCAGCGGTCGAAGGACGTTTCGTCGACGTCCGCGACTGGAAATTCAAAGTCGAAGCGGGCGTTTGATCCAAGGCGACAACCGATAAGGAGAGGGTAACCGATGGAAGCATTTAAACAGCATACCGGTCTCGTAGGTCCTGTGGACCGGGTTAATGTCGATACGGACGCAATTATTCCTAAACAATTTTTGAAGCGGATCGAGCGGACCGGCTTCGGCCAGTTTCTGTTCTTCGAATGGCGCTTCGATGAGCAAGGCAATGTGAATCCGAACTTCGATCTGAACAAAGAGCGCTATGCCGGTTCATCGGTATTGATCTCCCGCGCCAACTTCGGCTGCGGATCGTCCCGGGAGCATGCTCCATGGGCGATCATGGACTACGGCTTCAAAGTCGTAATCGCTCCGTCGTTCGCCGATATTTTCTATAACAACTGCTTCAAAAACGGCATTCTGCCGATCAAGCTGAGCGAAGAGCAGGTGGAAGATCTGTTCCAGCGTACGGCTGCCAGCGTCGGCTACAAGCTGACCGTCGATCTGGAGAACAAGACGATTACGGACGGACAAGGTCTCAGCATCGCGTTCGATCTGGACGAACACCGTCGTCAGTTCCTTCTGCTCGGTCTGGACGATATCGGCCTGACTTTGCAGCATGAAGACTTGATCTCCGCTTACGAGGCGAAGCGCGCCGCGAACTAATCAGCCGCTACGCGCCGAGCAAGTTAATAACTTAACTGAATCCGGCATTCAGCCTGCCCGTACGGACCTTACCAGGAACCGGCGGGCTTTTTGCTTTCTACAGACTGTTTCTATGAAACTGGCGAATCTTCCAGCTTATTACCGAAGTGTAATAGACAGCCTCGGAAACTGGAAATGAAAGCGAAATTCGGCGAAGATCGGCAAAAATCGGAGCGTTACCTCCCTTTTTGGCTGTTTCGCAACTTTTTTGTCCGCTGAATCATCTTTTTTGTATTTTTATCGCAACTTTTGCTAGTTTTGCGGCGTCTATACGTATGTCTAACATGGCAAATCTATGCAGATTGCTGTCCGAATTTCCCGTTTGATAGTGGAAGGACGCGATCTGCCGCGGATGGGCCGGAACGGCTACGATACCGAATGAACGCAGAGGTGAACGATGAAGTACGTAAAAGTGTTGCTGCCGGTTTTGTTGGTCGCCCTAATGTTTATGATTCCCGTCCAGGCTAACGCTGCGGACAACCCGATCCAATTGTACCTGAACTCGAAGAAGCTGGAACCGGAGGTGCCGCCCAAGATCATTGGCGCCGGCGTTACGGTGGTTCCCGTCAGAATCGTCTCGCAGGAGCTTGGGGCCAAGGTCGATTGGAACGATCAGGAACGCAAGGTGAAGGTAGAGCAAGGCGAGAAAGTGATCGAAATGAAAATTGACGACAAGGTCGTCAAGGTGAACGGGAAAAGCGAAGAGCTCGAGGAAGCCCCGATGATCGTAGAGGGGAACACCCTGGTACCGATCCGGTTTATTGCCGAGCAGTTAGGCCTGATGGTCGGCTGGGACCAGGTGACCCAGTCGGTCATGCTGTTTAAGCTGGCGCAGGAGTCGACCGAGACAGGTAAGGAAGGACAAGCCCCCGAAGGTTCCGGCAATCCGAATAACGGCGGGGATACGTCCGGAAAACCCGAAGATGGCAACAAGCCGCAGGAGCCGCCCGGCAACGGTAACAGTAACAGTTCCGGTACGCCAGGAAGCAATGTAGACGGTAAACCGCCGACAGGCACGTCAGGTGGCGGCGGCTCGGAGAAACCTTCGGATACCAAAAAGCCGGAAGGCGGCAGCTCTGCCGAAGAGAGCGTTCTTGCCGTTCTGACGAAGCTGGAAGCGGTAAAGGACGAGATTGTTTTTCAAACGAGCGCGGCCGTGAAGCCGGCTTCGTTTACGCTAAGAGATCCGTTCCGGATCGTGATCGATTTGCCGAATACCGGACTCGGTTCATTTGTGAAGCCGGCCGGCCCGGGGCAAGTGGTGGAAGTGCCGATTCAGCATCCGAAAATTAACAAAGTGCGTTACGCCCAATTTTCCGACAATCCATCAACGGTACGTATCGTATTCGATATGAAGCAAAATTCTGATTACCATTTAACGGAAAATAAAACGACCAAGCAATGGTCGATTTCCTTTACGGACAAGCAGTTCAGCGTCGTAATTGACGCCGGTCACGGCGGGTCAGACCCGGGCGCGGGCTCGATAAATTCGCGAAGCGAAAAGGATTTTACACTAGCGGTAGCGAATAAAGTGTACAAGCTGCTGCAAAAAGTGCCGTCCATTAAGACGATTATGACGCGTAAGGACGATACATACCCGACGCTTCAGGAGCGCGTCGATTTGGCCAATAGCGAGAAAGTCGATCTGTTCGTCTCGATTCACGGCAATTCCTTCAAGCCTTCGATCAGCGGAACGGAGACGTATTATTCCCGTCCGGACAGCCTGGCGTTTGCCAATATTATGCACCGTCACGTGATCGCAGCGGCAGGACTTCCCGATCGCAGCGTCCGCAAGTCGGATTTCAAAGTGATCCGCGAAACGACGATGCCGGCCGTATTGCTCGAGATTGGGTATTTATCCAATGAGAATGACGAAGCGCAAATGTACAGTCAGCAGTTTCAAGATAAAGTGGCGGAAGCGATCGTGGCCGGAATTAAGGAGCAGCTCCAGATCGGCAGCGATGCCGGCGCCAAGAAGGCAGTCGAGTCCAATAACTTGAATACGCAGTCAGGGGCCAGCGAGACGGACAAATCAAATCCGGTGAAGGCGGCTGCGCCGGGTACGGACAAGACGGATACTGCCAAATCGGACGGAGCGAAATCGGATTCGTCTAAGCCGGGTACAACGACATCGGATACATCCAAGTCAGAAGCGTCCAAGTCCGATTCCACCAAATCCGATACGTCTAAAGCGCAAACGCAGACAGCTGACAAATCCGCCCAATCCGACTCGAAGACGGCCCAATCCGTCAAATGATCGGAGACCGGCGATTGCCGGCAATACGTACGAAGAAAACTTTGCCTTCGGCAAAGTTCTTAGGAGTGATTCGATGAAGCGAAGATTCGGTTACAAGCACATACTTCTCGGTTTAACCCTATCGATTGCCGTGACCGGCTGCGCCAACACGAAGCCAAACAATCCGACAAACGAAACCCAGGGCGGCGGAACCCCAGTCGAGACTCCTGCTGCCAAGCAATTGAAAGTCAAAACGTTTTATACGGACGACAACCTCGACAAGCTGTTCGAGCGGGAAGTGAACATAACGTATACGGCTGACTCCGATAAGTACAAGGCGGCTCTGGATGCGCTGAAGACGTCGCCGGATGCGAAGCTGTTCCCGCTGAGCAAAGGAATTACTTACCGTTCGGCCAAGCTGGACAGCGGAAATCTGACGATCGATCTGTCCATCGCAAGCGACGGAAGGCTTGGCGCTCCGGGGGAAGATTTGCTGGTCGAATCGATCCGGAATTCCATGTTTCAATTTACGGAAGTCAAAACGATCGAAATATTGGTAGACGGGAAAAAGACGGAAAGTATGATGGGTCACGTCAGCCTCCCGCATCCGATTAAACGGAACTAACGCATAGGGAACGCACGGGACAAGCATCGGAATTAGCGGAGGGAGAAGCGGTATGAAGCGCAAGATGAAGAAAACTTTGAAGCAGGCGGTCGTATACTCCATCGTATCAACGATGGTGCTGGCTGCCCCCGCTTATGCGGAGATTACGGACAATAAGACGAATACCGGCACATCGCAGTCAAGCAGCAATTCGAATACCAACTCCAATACCAATTCGAATACCAACTCGAATATACGGTTGGGCTTCCCGGACGTGCCGTCCAGCCACTGGGCGATCAAACACGTATCTAAGCTGGCCTTAATCGGCATCGTTCAAGGGGACGACCAGGGCAAGTTCAATCCGGAGAATTCGGTCAATCAGCAGGACGCGATCATTATGGCGATCCGGATGATGGGCTTCGAGAAGGAAGCGCTCGACAACAAAACGACGATCGCGCTGCCGTTCGAGGATGTCCGTACCGATGCACGCCCCTATGTCGCATACGCGATCAATAAAGGGCTGATCGATCTTCAGGAAGAAGTAGCCGGGGGGATGAAGTGGGGCAATCAGGACGCTTCCCGCGAATGGGTAGCCAAAATTGTCATCCGCGCCGTCGGCAAAAAGCAGGAAGCGCTCGACAAATCGAACCTGCCTACCGGATTCGCGGACAATACCAGCATCTCCTCGTCGACGCTCGGCTACATAAACGAAGCAATCTCTCTCGGCATCGTCAACGGGTTCGAAGACAATACGTTCCGCCCCGAAGGCAGCGTAACGAGGGCGCAGATGGCGACCTTCCTGAGCAGAGCCGAGAAATATTTGGTGAATCCGTCCGATAAAGTGATGGTCGGCACGATTACGTCCATCTCCGGCAACCGGTTGACGATTCTGGAGAAAAACGGGCAAAAAAGAGACGTTCAGCTTCATTCGAACGCATCGTTTTATACGTTCAAGGACGATACGGCCAAGTTGACCTCCTCTGACGTGAAGCTGTACAACGAAGTGTACATTCTGCAAAATCAGGGTACCGCCTATTTCGTCGAAGTGACGAACGACGAGATCCCGATGTCCAGCATTACCGGCAAACTGGTCAGCGTGAATATTAACGATTTGACCGCCTCGCTTGAAGTCGACGGCAAATATTATACATACGACCTCGCTTCCAATGTGACGATCCGCGATCTGAACGGGGCCGGAATCAGCCTTGGATCGCTTCAGGAGAACTCTGTCCTTGAGCTGAAAAAGCACGCATTGATCGAGGACGCCAAAGTATCGCAAATTATCGTGAAGCAGGTTCCGCTCAACAAAACGTTTAACGGCTCGTTCCAATCCTTCGATCCGGCTGCGCTGACCGTAACGGTTACCGACAAGGATACGGGTTTAATCGAGACTTACGAAATTTCCGACCGTTCGGCATTTGTTCAAGGGGACAAATATTTCGATCCGGCGAATTTGTTCGAGGGCGACATCGTACGCGTTCAGATCAAGAACAGTGTGGTCATTTCCGTAGAAGTCGTTCAGCAGCTCGTGGAGAAGCGCGATCAGGGCAGACTCGTAACAGTAAGCGACGACAAGACGATCGTGACGATTCAGAAGACGGGCGACGAACTCGCTTCCTACAAAGTATCCGACCGCGTCATCGTACTGATGGAAGGCAGTCAGTTCGGTTCCGTCCGCGACCTGATGCCCGGCGACGATCTGAAGCTGGAAATCAATCAAAACAAAATCGACAAAATTGCAGTGCAAAGCCGGAGCATTCAAAACTTTACGCTGGCAACCGTACACGGCTACGATGCCGACACGAAGTTTTTGACCGTTATCGACGAGCTCGGCAAACCGATGATCTACAAACTGACAGACAAAACCCGACTTTTGTTCGATAATAACGAGATTCCGCTCGCCAGCTTCCAGTCGAACTTCGTCAAGGGCAAACGAGTCAATATCGTAGCTTCCGAAGGTACACTCTTGTCCGTTCAAGTCGCAACAAGAATGGAAGGCACCATCACCTCGGTAAGCTCGACAAGCGGCGATATTACGGTCAAGACAGCCAGCGGAGCCATCCAAACGTACAAAACGATGAGTTATGCCGGTGTGGATAAATACAGCTTGCCGAATGCGAAGCTGTCGGATCTCAGACAAGGCGACTTTGTCCGCGGGTTTTTCGATGCGACTCAGGAAACTGTAGTAGGGTTATCCGTACGGGAAAGCCTTATCGTCCATACCGTATCGAAGGAAGCCGACGGCTCGCGGATTACGATCCGGGACAGCGCGGGCAACATTTCCTCGTATTCGATGTTCGGCATTCCGGTCCACCGGAACGGGCTGGCGGTAGGTGTGGCCGGCATCGGGGTGGACGAGCCGCTGCAGGTTACGTTTATCGGAAGGACGCTGGAGAACGTTCAAGTTCTCGATACGGTCCGCGGTAAAGTAACGGCCGTCGACGCCGCTTCCGGCAAAGTCACCGTAACGGATTACACAGGCATCTCCCGCGTCGTGGAGGCGGGTACGAGCGCTGTCGTCAAAAACGGCGCCAATACGTACACGCTGGCCGCTCTCAAAGCGGATGACCGGGTGGAGATTGTGAAGGATACGGCAGGCGCCACGACGATCCGGATCATCACCGGCGAGCAGAGAGGCATTTATTCCTATGACGCCTCGACCCGCGAGATGACGTTTGAACGCCGCAATTTGAACGACAAGGTCAAATATTTGCTTCACGAAAAGGCTTATATCTCCCAGGGAACGCAGATCATTCAGCCGACTGCGCTTAATCCGGGAGACCGGGTAACGGTGTATTTCGTGAACGACAAAGTTGTAGAAATCGCAAAGCCGTAACGAAGCGTTCACGATTGGATACGGTTAGCGTCGCCGGCAGCAGGCAAAAGCTTGCGCTGGCGGCGTTTTTGCGTGTAAAATGGACGAAACCGACTATCGGACAAGGTGGCGACAATCATGACGGGCAAAAGAGTGCGGCATATTCTCGACACGATCGCCGGGATGTATCCGGATGCCCATTGCGAGCTGCACCATTCCAATCCGTTCGAATTAACGATTGCAGTTCTGCTTTCCGCCCAGTGCACGGACGAGACAGTTAACAAGGTGACGGCCGATTTATTTCGCAAATACAACAAGCCGGAAGACTACATAGCCGTTCCGCTGGAGGAGCTGGAGCAGGATATTCGCCGGATCGGACTATTCCGGAACAAAGCCAAAAACATTCAAAGCTTATGCAGGCTGCTGCTGGAAAAATACGACGGCGAGATACCCCGCAAGCACGAGCAGCTCGTAGAGTTGCCCGGTGTCGGACGGAAGACGGCCAATGTGGTGATGTCGAACGCGTTCGACGTACCGGCCATTGCAGTCGATACTCATGTGGAACGGGTCTCGAAGCGGCTTGGATTGGCGGAACCGGACGATACGGTGCTTCAGGTGGAGCAGAAGCTGATGAAGAAAGTGCCTCGCGAAGAATGGACGCAGACGCATCACCGGCTTATTTTTTTCGGTAGGTATCATTGCAAAGCCCAAAACCCGGGGTGCGGCGTATGCCCGCTGCTTGACAAGTGTGGCGAAGGCAAATTACGTTTAAAAACGGTCGTAAAGAGGAAATCTATAAAGTAGATGATTTTACCAGCCAATAATCGAAGGTGGGAACCAGCATGAAATGCATAGCGGTGTATACGAACGATTTTGAAGTGTTTTCCGACATCTATGAGAAAGTCATCAGCACTCCTCTTGCCGAGAATGAGGAAAAAGAAGTGGAAGGCGTCATGATCAGCGAGTCCGGCGATGTGCCCGACCATTATATCGACCGGATGCGGATCAAACCTGATGTCGTCGTCATGAAAGTAAGAGACAAGGACATAACGATTTTGCAGCATGGCGAAGTGTTTGAAATATTTATACCCGAAACCGAAAATGTGGTACACTAGAAACCGGAGAAATTCGGTTTTTTCTTTTTCGGACCGTTATTTTTGACGGACGGGTCCGACATTTATAGCAGCTGTGGGGAGATAGGTTTATGAATGCAGTAGACATCCGGGGGATGACCGACGCAGAGAAATCCATTCGGGCGATCGGCAGAGCGATGGCCGAGGCCGGGGATCGCAATCATGCGGAGAAACTGGAGCAGCTTGCCGGCAAAGCGGCGGATCAGGCGCTGAATATCGCATTTTGCGGTCACTTTTCCGCAGGCAAGTCAAGCTTGATTAATAAATTATGCGGGCATCAGCTCCTGCCTTCGAGTCCGATCCCAACCAGCGCCAACGTCGTGACGATTCAGAACGGCCCCGCCGGAGCGATCGTCAAACATGCCGCCAAAGGCGGGGACAGCGGCGAATTTGCCGAGATTGAGCTGGACCGGCTGGACGAATATTGCAAAAACGGCGAGGAAATCGAATCGGTTCAGATTCGTTACCCGATTCCGTTTCTCGGAGAGCGGGCCGCCCTGCTGGACACGCCGGGCATCGATTCGACGGACAGCGCTCATATGATGGCGACCGAATCGGCGCTGCATATGGCGGACGTCGTCTTTTATGTGATGGACTATAACCACGTCCAGTCGGAGATTAACTTCGCCTTTACGAAAAGGCTGAAGGAATGGGGCAAGCCGCTTTACCTGATCGTAAATATGATCGACAAGCACCGCGAGCGCGAGCTTCCTTTCACAGAATACCGGGACAGTGTGGCCCATGCTTTCGAGAGCTGGCATATCGAGCCGGACGGCATCTTGTTCACTTCGGTGAAACAGCCGGATCATCCGAACAACGAATGGGTGAAGCTGGCCCGGCTGATCGGTGACTTGAGCGGCATCGCCGATATGCTGCGGGACAACAGCCTGGCGAAGTCGGTCGTCCATCTGATCGGCGAGCATGGAGTATGGTTGTCGGAGCACAACGAGGCGGCGAAGACGGCGCTTCGCGAGCAGGTCGAGCGGGAGGGGGGCGAAGGTCTCCCGGAGCGTTACGAATCATTGGCGGCTCGGATCGAGGAACGGAAGAACGCCGGGGAGAAGCTGCAGAACGAGCTAAGGAAAGAAACCGCTCAACTGCTCGAAAACGCCAATATTACGCCTGCGACTACTCGCGATTTGGCTCATCATTATTTGCAAAGCCGGAAGCCCGGATTCAAAGCCGGGTTATTTGCACGCGCGTCTACGACCGCCAAAGAGATCGAGAGCCGGTTGGCCGCGTTCAGCTCGGACTTCGTGGAGAAGGTTGAGGCAAATATCGTCTGGCATTTGCGCCAACTGCTTATTCAAGCCGGCGAGCCGTATGGAATAGGCCCCGAGGCCGTCGATGAGGCATTGAGCCGCACGGTCCGTTCCATAGGCGAAGAGTGGCTGAGCGGGCAGGTTCAGGCGGGCGCCATCGCTTCGAACGAATATACGCTGAATTATTCGAGGCAGATCGCTGCCGAGGCCAAAACGATATTCCGCCGTGCCGGCTTCGAGCTGATCGATGACATCGTCCGGGTTTTATCGAGCCGGGCCGACCGCGAAGTATTCGAGCTGACACAGGAGAAAGAGCAGCTTGCAGGACGTCTGACCGCTTACCGCCAGCTGCAGGCGCTGGAAACCGAAGAGCGGCTGCACGCGGAATCGCTGCTGGCCCGTTTTCCCGAGCGGGGGCCCGATCTTGCCGGCAAGCTGCCGGACCCGCAGTCGTATGCGACGGACGGGACGGGGCAGGGAACGGCACAGGCTGAAGGAGCACACGGCTCTTCGTCTTCGTCGGGCGAGCGGTGGTCCGTAGCGCTTGGCAAGGAGACGGAGCAAGGTTATAAGGCTGACGGGAGCGGCGACGGCAGTTTCCGGGCGACGATGGCGCATACGGCTTCGAAGCTGAATGAGGCGTGCGTGCTTCTCGAGCCGATTCCTTCGATGCAATCGATCGTCCGGTCGATGAAGGAAAAGTCGGAACGGCTCGCGCAGAGCAACTTTACGATTGCACTGTTCGGTGCGTTCAGCGCAGGCAAGTCGTCTTTTGCCAACGCGCTGATGGGAGAATCGGTATTGCCGGTATCGCCGAATCCGACGACGGCCGCCATCAACAAAATTATGCCGCCAACGGATGCTTGGCCTCACGGTGCCGTAAAGGTGCAGATGAAGTCAGCCGATGCGATCCGCGAAGACGTTTTGTATTCCCTGAACGTCCTGGGCGTCCAAGCGACCGACATGGATTCGGCTTTGTCGCAGATCGACCGGTTGTCTCCGGATCGTGTAGGACCTAGCGGTAAGCCGCATTACACGTTCCTCAAAGCGGTCGGCAAAGGGTGGAGCGAAGCCAAGGATATCATCGGGACACAGCTTCGGGTCGATCTGGAGATGTTCCGCGCGTACGTGGCGGAGGAGAGCAAATCTTGCTTCGTCGAATATATCGAGCTGTACTACAGCTGTCCGCTGACCGATCAAGGGATGATTTTGGTCGATACGCCGGGAGCGGATTCGATCAACGCAAGGCATACGGGCGTAGCTTTTAATTATATCAAAAACGCCGATGCGGTCTTATTCGTAACGTATTACAACCATGCCTTCTCGCAGGCGGACCGGGAGTTTCTGTTGCAGTTGGGCCGGGTTAAGGACAGCTTCGAGCTCGATAAAATGTTTTTCCTCGTTAACGCGGCGGACCTGGCAGCCAGCGAACAAGAGCTGAACGGCGTCGTCGGCCACGTGGCCGACAATCTGCTTCGTTACGGGATTCGCAATCCACGCATCTATCCGGTGTCCAGTCTCATGGCGCTGGACGGCAAGTTGCAGCGTGATGCGGCGCTTGCCGCGAATAGCGGAATCGTCCGGTTCGAGCGGGACTTCGTGCGGTTCGCGGTCGGCGAGCTGGCGGGCATCGCCGTCCGGTCGGCCGGACAGGAGCTGGAGCGTTCGGCTTCGCTGCTCGGACAATGGATAGCCGGGGCACGCGAGGGCGAGGAACAGCGCAAGCGCAAGCTGGAGATCGTCCGGGAATCCTGGAAGCAAGCGGCGGCACTTTTGCAAGACTCGGATACGGCTGCGGAGGAGCGCGAGATTGGCAAAGAGATTCAGGAACTGCTGTATTACGTCAAGCAGCGTCTTACGTACCGTTACGGCGAGCTGTTCCAGTACGCGTTCAACCCGGCGTCGCTGCGCGAGGATGCCGGGGCGATCCGCAGCTCGATGCGCGTGGCATGGATGGATTTGCTGCGGCTGATCTCTTACGATTTGTCTCAGGAGCTGTACGCGACTACGCTGCGGATCGAGAACCAGCTGAACCGTCTGGCGCAGAAAAGACAGGCCGACAAGATAAGCCAGATCAGCTCGCTTCTGGACGGGTTCGAAGGAGGCAGCTACGAGGCGCTGCCTTTCCGGACGCCGAACGTAGAGGAAACGATGGAAGCTTCTGCAGATGACAAGTGGCTTGCGGGTTTTTACAAAAACGGCAAACACTTTTTCGAGGGACCCGGCAAAAGCCAGCTGAAAGAGGCGCTCGAGAAAACGTTGACCCAGCCGGTCGCGGATTATGCGGAACGTCACGGAGCGCTCTTCGAGTCCGAGTACGCCGCAGCATACAGGGAGCGGGTCGGCGCGGTTCAGGAGCGGCTCTACCTGCTGCTAAACGAGCATGCGGAAGGAATGGTGGCGGCGCTCGAGATGAAGGTCGATCTGGCTCGTCTGGCATCGACCCGGGAGAAGCTGCAGTCGCTTATGAATGCATAAGATTTGCCATTTGAGGGACGCTATCGCTATATGCGAAGCGTCTCTTTTGTGTAGAGCCGGGAACGGATATGTGTTCAGCGAAGCAGAACGTATTCTGCCCCCAAGAAAAGCTGGCTCTTACGAAGGATGGCTCCCCGTTCCATTTTCTACCGGATGTAAATTCGCACGATGTAGGCCCTTAGAACCAAATGATGGAATTCATGTCGGATTCGTCCGCGAAGCCGCAACAATTGCCGGAATTTGGCGTCTATATGAGTATGAAGGGAAGGGGAGCTTAGGTATGAAACGACACACTTCCATCCGATATACGATGGTATTGACAGGAGCCGCATTGCTTCTGGCCGGATTGTCGCTGTACGATTCGAGTAACCCTGAGTCTTCGGCGGCCCCTTCGTCGAAGCCCGCTATCCAGACCCCGTCCGGTGATTCTCAGATGTTTGATCCGGCCTCGATTCGGCCAGGCGACCAGGTGGCGGGGATGACCGCACAGGAGATCCGGTCCGGCACGTATGGACTGCAGTCGGTCGCCGTTACGTTTCAAGGCACCAAGGAGATTAGCGGACGGTTTGAAGTAATGGATCTGGAAACACAGCCATATAACCCGGGAGACGTTATCTTTTATGTGGACAACAAGTCGGCGACCAGTCTGCCGAAGCCTATACGGTTTCACGAGGTGCCGAATCATTTCGTTTTGAAATTTGCCAATGAAACGGACAAGGCGAAGTTCGGTTCGGCCGGCTCAACGGGAACCGGTTCGATCGTCATATCGGATTACTTGGCCGTTTATGCCGATATTCTCGAAGGAACCTCGGACAAGGCGAGCTTGACCGAAGTGAAAGCGCTGAATGTGATTGCACCGAGCAGCCCGGAAGAGAATAACCCCGACTTCGATAAAGAGATGAAGCCTTTCCCGATCTTGACGATAACACCGCAGAAGGCGCTCGGCAGTCCCGAACCGGTATACGAGTGGATCGAGGGCGTCCACCGGTCGTTTTATGGGCTGGCTTATAACGGCAAACGGATCAGCGAGGCGCAGCGCGAACGAGTCAAAAGCTGGCTGGCGGAGGCGTTTACAGACACTGCGACGGAGCAGCTGGCGGATTCGCACGTACCGGCCGTCGACGGCGGATATTTAATCGTAAGCGGTTCTTCGGGACTGATTCCACCCGTAATTATTCAAAAAGTCGGCAGCATGAAGATGGCGGAGCAAGAAGACGGGAGCTACTTGCTGACAGCCGACTGGATCGTGACCGGAGTAAGCGATGCGAGACTGATCTGCGAGCTGGAGTACGAGGATGGCCGCTGGAAAATCAGCACGTTCCATTATGAGATGATTTGACCGGACCTGGTTCCGGTTTTTTTGTTTATTCGCGAAAGTGGATGCTTGTGCTTAACTTGACGAACCCGCTACGATCCCTCCCTTTCTTGCTTGAGCGGTTTGAGCCAGTTCGGGTTGGCCAAGCTGAACGGATGCAGCTGCACGCAGTTAAACATTTATTTTGGAGCAGGACGGACGCTCCTCGCATACGCTCGGTCTTGCCTGTGCTCGCGGCTCCCCGTATATCTGGACAGCCGGCAGCCGGCGCGAGGACCGGATTCCGCCGTTTCGGGGACGTTTCGGGAGTCGGGCAGCAGGAGCAGAACAAGAACCAACTAAGAGCGGTTTGTAACCTCTATTTGGTCTGAAAACCGCATGAGCAAGAAAATAAGAGCGGTTGGAAGTCGGTTGGAAGCTTCTATTATCCGCGAAAAGTAGGCTTACCGGGCCAATTGGTTAAATAAGCGGTGTAAACCGTTTCTATTCGTCTCGGATTCCATGGTTTGCCAAGCTCAACGCTCTGGTTTCACGGAAATGGGGGGAGCCTGTCCGCTTATCTGACAGCCCGGAGCAACGGCCGGGGCCTTATGCCAACGGGCAAAATCCCATATTCCGGAAGCTTTGACCGGTATCTCTGGCCAGAATTCCCCGACATTTTCACCCAATCTTCACAACTTTCAAGAAAGCGCATCCATAGGTTCATAAAGCGATGATTCGGAAGAATCGCATGGATTCCTTCCCGTTTTCGTCTCTTTTTGTGGGTTTTAGGGTGATATTGATCGTTTTACCCGATTCGCCCGATTGCTCGATAGGAGGGATGGTGATAAGATTCATTAAGAAATTGGAAAGCGGCCGGCTGGGAGGGCGACCATGAACGTATTAAAGCAATTGAAGCAATTTTACTGGAAAGATCGTTACTTGCTGTTCGCATCGATTGTCTGTTTGATGTGTTCCACTGCACTCGGGCTCGTTTACCCTCATTTGCTCCGATTTCTGATTGACGATGTCATTAGGCAGGAGCAATATCAGTGGGTGCCCTATCTGGCGCTTACCGTTGTCGCCGTAGTGGCGGTCAAAGCGACCTTCGCTTTCCTGCACGGCTTCTCCGGAGGAAGACTCGGCAACCGCGTCGCTTTTAACATGCGTAACGCCTTGTACGAGAAGCTGCAATACTTGTCGTTTCAATATTACGACAGAGCCAAGACGGGCGACCTGATGTCCAGGCTGACGGCCGACTTGGAAGCGATCCGCCAGTTTATCGGATTCGGATTTGCGCAAATTTTAAACGTGTTCATCATGTTTACGTTCGGCACCATTACGATGCTCCTGATGGACTGGAAACTGACGCTGGTTACCTTTGTGACGATGCCGTTTCTCGTCTTCACCGCACTTCGTCTGGAGCGCAAAATTCATCCGGGGTTCCGGGCGATCCGACTTGCCAACAGCAACTTAACGACGGCAGTACAGGAGAATATCAACGGCATGCGAACGGTCAAATCGTTTGCGCGCGAGCCTTACGAGGTGGAGAAATTCACAGTCCGCAACGAGGAGTATAAAGGAAGCAACATTCATTTGTCGCAAACGTGGGCGAACTATTTCCCGATGATGGAACTGCTGTCCTCTGTATGCGTCGCTATCCTGCTCGTCACGGGCGGTATGTTCGTCATCAACGGTTCGATGTCGATCGGCGAACTGGTCGCATTTTTCAGCTTTATCTGGTACATTATCGCACCGATGAGAGATATCGGCTTCCATATTAACAACTACACGCAATCAAAGGCTTCCGGCGAACGCGTATTGGAAATATTGAATCAATACGTACATGTAAAAGACAAGGATAATGCAGTCGCGCTCCGACCGGAGCAAGTATCCGGCTCGATCCGCTTCGACGAGGTGACCTTCGCGTATCCCGACAAGCAGCCGGCGCTTACGAAGTTTGATCTGGATGCGCCCGCAGGCTCCGTAATCGGATTGCTCGGGGGAACCGGATCGGGCAAGTCGACGGTAATCCAGCTGATGCTGCGGGCTTACAATATTAAAGAAGGCCGTATCCTGCTCGACGGCAAGGACATTCGCGACATTAAGATCGAGACACTGCGTCAGCAGATCGCGCTTGTCTTCCAGGAGACGTTCCTGTTCTCCTCGACGATTCGCAACAATATCGCATACGGCCGCAAGGATGTATCTGACGAAGAGATCGTCCGCGCCGCGAAGCTGGCGAAAGCGCATGATTTCATAATGGAGCTGCCGCTCGGTTACGATACGGTGGTCGGCGAACGTGGTATGGGGCTGTCCGGCGGTCAGAAACAGCGGATCGCCATCGCCAGAGCGTTAATCAAAGACCCGAAAATTTTAATACTGGACGATGCGACGAGCGCGGTCGATATGGAGACGGAGCACGAAATCCAAGCCGGTTTCCAGGAACTGATGAAGGGCCGTACGACTTTTATTATCGCGCACCGGATCTCTTCTCTGAAGCATGCCGATGAAATACTCGTACTCGACGAAGGACGTATCGTCCAGCGCGGAACGCACGAGTCGCTTCTGAAGCAGGCGGGAGCGTATTTTGAAACTTACAAAATCCAATATTCGGATCATCCGGATTTTACCTCGCACAAGGAAGAACGGAGGGTGGCCAATTGAGCCAGTCCAAGGAATATTCCGATACTAACCCAAAATCCGATACTACGTCTAAAACGGCGGGCCGAAATTCGAATTCGCAGGAGCGTTTCATCTACCAGGACGACGACAAGATGGAGAAGGCGTTCGACTGGAGTCAGTTGAAGCGAATGGGTGAATATTTGAAGCCGTATTCCCGGGAATTGCTGCCGATTATACTCGTTACGATGATACTCGGTACGCTGTCCAAGCTCGCCATCCCTTACTTGATCAGTCTTGCGATCGACAAGGCGATCTTTAACGGCGACGGCAACCTGCTGCTCATCTATGCATCGACGATGCTTGCCCTGTATGTGGTGCAATGGCTCGTCAACGTATACCGGATCCGGTATATTAACGTGATCGGCCAGAAAGTGCTGTTCGATTTGCGATATGCATTATTCAGCCACATCCAGCAGCTGTCGTTCCGCTTTTTTGACAAACGTCCGGCCGGGTCGGTGTTAGTCCGGATTACGAATGACGTGAACTCGCTGCAGGACTTGTTTACGAACGGCGTCGTCAACCTGATGATCGACTGCGTGCAGCTCGTCGGTATCGTCATCATCCTGCTGACGCTTAGTCCGAAGCTCGGAATCGCGATTATTATTACGGTACCGCTGATGTTCATCGTATCGACATCGCTGCGTAAACGGATTCGAAGAGCCTGGCAGGACGTCCGCATGAAGCAGTCCCGGATTAACTCGCATTTGGCCGAATCGATACAGGGCATCCGTGTCACTCAAGCTTTTACGCAAGAAAAGGAAAACATTAAATATTTCGATGACATGAATACGATCAACAAAAAATCGTGGGACCGGGCGTCGATGCTCAACCAGGCGTTCGGACCGATTATCGAGCTGACCGCAGCCATCGGTACGTGTATCTTGTTCTGGTACGGCAGTTATTTGATCGAATCCAAGGAGCTTACGATCGGGATGCTGGTCGCCTTTGCCAGCTATATCGGCAACTTCTGGGAGCCGATCAACCGTCTCGGGCAGATGTACAACCAGATGCTGGTGGCGATGGCTTCGTCGGAACGGATATTTGAGTTTTTGGACGAAAAGCCGAATGTGGCGGAGAAAGCCGAGCCGAAGACGTTGCCGCCGATCAAGGGCGATGTCCGGTTCGAACATATCGTATTCGAATACGAGCGCGGCCGTCCGGCGTTGAAAGGAATCAGCCTGGAAGCGAAGGCGGGCGAATCGGTGGCGCTGGTCGGGCATACGGGATCGGGCAAAAGTACGATTATGAACCTGCTGTGCCGGTTCTACGATCCGGTCGAAGGGCGCGTGCTGGTGGACGGCCACGATATCCGCGACGTATCGCTGCAAAGCTTGCGTTCGCAAGTCGGAATCGTCCTGCAGGATACGTTTATTTTCTCCGGCTCGATCCGGGATAATATCCGCTTCGGACGGCTGGACGCGACCGACGATGAGATTCAGGCGGCGGCCAAAGCCGTGCACGCCCACGATTTCATCAGCAAGCTGCCTGACGGCTACGACACTCAGGTGGAGGAACGGGGCAATATGCTGTCGATGGGACAGCGCCAGCTGCTCTCGTTCGCCCGGGCGCTGCTGGCCAACCCGCAGGTATTAATTCTCGACGAGGCGACAGCGAGCATCGATACGGAAACCGAGCTGAAAATCCAGGAAGCGCTGAAGACGCTGCTGATCGGCCGTACCTCGTTTATTATCGCTCACCGGTTGTCCACGATCAGGGGAGCCGACAAAATCGTGGTGCTGGATCACGGTAATATAATGGAAGAGGGCAATCACGACGAGCTGATGCGGCTGGAAGGCATTTATCACGGACTCGTGCAAGCCCAATACAAATTTTTAAGCGAAGCTGTCTAAGCTTCCGTCAGGCAATCCGCCGCCGCTTCCTCCGAGAAGCGGCGGCGGATTATTTTTAAGAGCAAGTATACGTTTCCGGAGAAGCGGATACTTGCTGTTCGCAAGACAAGCTACCACCAACGCAGGTCGTACAACTAACGAAGGCCTCATCATACATCGCATCGCGGCAAAGCTTCGTTTAAGTGTTTTCTGACTGTGCCAGCAATCCATTTGCCGAATATAGAAGGTGCCAAAGACTCTTATTGGGTTAGCAAGTGTTAGCAAGTGTTAGTAAAGGTTAGCAAGGATTAGTAAGTGTTAGCAAGCGTCGTTATAAAGGCTAGTTAGCGCCAGCTAGCGTCATCATTGTGGAAAAGGCTTCGTTTGCAAGCTTTTCTTCTGATTCGCCCGATTTATTTTTATTAGGACTGGCAATATTGGAGCCTCTTTCGAATACGCTTGCCTTAGAGCGGAAACTGCGGCAATTGAAAGCGCGGAACAAGAGGGAGGAGATCTATGTTAATCGAGGTGGTCAAGCCGGGCGATTCATTATGGGCGATTGCGAAACGTTATGGAGTGACGGCGGACGAAGTCGCCCGAATAAACGGAATCGACGATCCGACGAGACTGGTCGCCGGTCAGGCGCTCGTCATTCCTACGAAAGATCGGGTCCATGTCGTAACGCCCGGAGAGTCGTTGTGGACGATTGCCCGCAAGTACGGCACTTCTGTCGATCAGTTGATGAGAGCGAACCAAATAACCGACCCGTCCCGGTTATATATCGGCCAGCGTCTTCGCGTCCCGGGGGAGCCGGTCAGACCGGTAATCGAGACGAACGGTTACTTGCAGCCGTCGAATGCGGAGAAGGACCGGGGTATCGTAGCGGAGACGGCAAACTATCTTACATACTTCAGCATCTTCCAATATGTCGTCCAGAAGGACGGGACGCTCCAAGCTCCGAACGACGAAGCGGCGCTCGCTGCGATCCGGCCGACCCCATCGGTGCCAATGATGGTCATCACCAACTTCGAAGGCGGGACGTTCACCCCCGACACCGCGCGGGCGATATTCGATAATGCGGAAGCGCGGCAAAACCTGATCGACAACGTAATAGCGACGATGAAACGAAAGTCGTTTTATGCACTGAATATCGACTTCGAGCATATGTATCCGGCCGACCGGGAGAAGTATAACGCCTTCCTGGGAGAAATAACGGCTCGCGTTCACGCGGAAGGAAAACTCGTCTCCACGGCGCTTGCCCCGAAGACCAGCGCGGAACAGGCCGGGCAATGGTACGAAGCTCACGATTATCCGGCGCACGGCGAAATCGTTGATTTCGTCATCATTATGACTTACGAATGGGGCTGGTCCGGCGGACCGCCTATGGCTGTAGCCCCGATCCCGCAAGTACGCAGCGTGCTTGAATACGCCCTCTCAGTTATACCGGCGGGCAAGATCATGATGGGCGCGCCTTTGTACGGTTACAATTGGACGCTTCCGTATGTCAAAGGAGGCAAGTTCGCCCCGACCTTAAGTCCGAAGGCGGCCGTCGAGCTGGCCCGGGATGTCGGCGCCTATATCCAGTACGATTATACCGCTCAAGCTCCTCACTTCTCGTATTATGACAACGATGCGAAGGAGCATATCGTCTGGTTCGAGGACGCGCGCAGCATGCAGGCGAAGTTCGACCTGATCAAGGAATACGGGCTGCGCGGGATCAGCTATTGGGTGCTCGGCCAAAGCTTCCCGCAAAATTGGGCGCTGCTCGAAGCGAATTTTACGATCAAGTCGCTTAAGTAATTCCGGGCAACGACGCTAGTTCATAAACCGTATTTGCGCAAAGCCTTTCCGGACCTTATCCGGGAAGGTTTTTTTTCAAAGGCTTGATTTGCAAAATAAAGTCGGAACCTTTACTCTAAAGTTAGCGCGCCATTTTCGCGCGTACTATTTGGGAGGGGTCGTCTTGAAAACGACGCGAACGTTATGGAGAACGATCGGCACGATGGCGGCGATATCCACTCTTCTGATGGCCGGCGGTCTCGTGTATGCGATGAACGATATTATGAACCCGAAGCCGGCCGACTTCGTACAGCAGCCGCAGCAGCCACAGCCGGCGGCGGAGACGAAGACGACAGTGGATATCGTGGCGCTCGGCGATTCGCTTACGGTCGGGACCGGTGACGTCAGCGGGAAAGGGTATGTCCAGAACGTGAAGGACAAGCTGGCGGCCGCTACGAAGAAACAGGTAAATGTAATCGGCAATTACGCCGTTAACGGGTACACAACCGGGCAACTGCTTAACGATCTGCAAAACGCAAAAGGCGTGCCTTACGGCATCGAACGGGCCGATATCGTCCTGCTGACGATGGGCGGCAACGATCTGTTCGCGATCGGCCGGGATGTGATGAATTCGCAGACGGACGAGCTCGATCCGGTCAAGATCCGGGAGCGGATGCCGGAGCCGCAAAAACGGCTGGAGCACATTTTAACCCGGCTGGCGGAGCTGAATCCGAAGGCGACGATCGTGTACGTCGGCGTGTACAACCCGTTTTATGATCTGCCGGAGATGCGCCCGGCTTCCGTCCATATTCAGGAGTGGAACGATGCGGCGTTCCGGGTAGCGAACAAGTACCCCAATATGGTGTTTGTACCGACGATGGACCTGTTTCAGCTTCAATTCGACAAGTATATGTACACCGACCACTTCCACCCGAACCAGGAAGGGTATGTGCGAATAGCAGACCGCGTCGTGCAGGCGCTTGAATAGGGAGGTCCGGTTATGAGCCAGGATTCGTCTGTCGTACTGTCCGTCCATCAATTGAAGAAAAAGATTAAAAACCGGCTCATTATTAAAGGGATATCGTTCGATGTCAGGCGCGGCGAAATATTCGGATTTCTCGGGCCGAACGGTTCCGGCAAAACGACTACGATCCGGATGCTGGTCGGGCTGATCAAGCCGACCGAAGGGAGCATCACGCTTGGCGGCTACGATGTAGCCAGGCAGCCAACGGACGCATTGAGACACGTAGGCTGTATCGTCGAAAATCCCGAGTTGTATTCGTATATGACCGGCTGGGAGAATCTTGAGCATTTTGCCCGGATGCTTCCCGGCGTCGGAGCACAGCGGCTTCGCGAGGTTACCGATATCGTCGGACTCGGCCAGCGCATCCACGATAAGGTCAAGACGTATTCGCTGGGCATGCGCCAGCGGCTCGGCATCGCGCAAGCTCTGCTGGGCCAGCCCAGCCTCCTCATTCTCGATGAACCGACCAACGGCCTCGATCCGCAAGGAATCAAAGAAATGCGCGAGTTTATCCGCAGGCTCGCCTCGGAAGGGCTAAGCTTGTTTGTATCCAGCCATCTGTTAAGCGAGATCCAGCAAATGTGCGATCGGGTGGCGATCATCAGCCACGGTGAAGTGATCGCCGTCGGCGAAGTGGACGAGCTGCTTCAGCAGTCGGGAAGCACGATCGTTTGGCATGTCGAGCCGTATGAACGCGCGAGAGAGATTCTGGCTTCCGATCCGTCCGTTCAAGTGCTCGATTCCGTCCGGCTTGATCCGGAGCTTGACGGAGAGGATTCGGCGGGAGGACGCAAGCTGACCGTGCGGATGGAGCAGGAGCGGATACCCGAGTGGAACGAGAAACTCGTGGCGGCGCGCGTTCGCGTCTATTCGATCGGCATCCATCATCCGACGCTGGAGGAGCTGTTCTTGCGTTTGACGGAGGGGGAGAACATTGAATAGCATCGGGCTCTTGCCATTGGTTCAGAACGAAACGATCAAGATATGGAAGAAAAAACGGTTTCTCGTCATTCTGCTTCTGCTGGCTGCTCTTATTCCGATGTTTACGTATGCACAGATGAAAGTGGCTCAAAACAACCAGAAGCAGTTCGGCTCCCAAGACTGGAGACTCGTTACTCAGCAGCAAATTCAGGACTATACGAACCGGCTGGCCAGCAACCGGGTGCCGGAGGAATGGAAAAAGTACATCCGCGTCCAGGTGAAGGTGCTGCAATATTATTTGGACAAAAACGTCGATCCGAAGGCACCGAACGGAGTTACCTTCACGACTACGTTCGTTGCCAATGCGATCGGGCTGTTCATCCCGCTGATGGTGATGGTGATCGCGTCCGATCTCGTCTCCTCGGAGCACTCCGCCGGGACGATCAAGCTGCTGCTGACGAGGCCGGTCCAGAGATGGAAAGTGCTGGCGAGCAAATATATCGCGCTCATCTTTTACATATCGCTGACCGTACTGGCGACGGCTTTGCTGGCGTATCTCATATCCGGTCTCGTATTCGGCTACGGAGGCTGGCAGCTCCCGTCGTTTACCGGCTTCAAGATCGTCGGTTCCGAGGTCGATGCGTCGAACGTGCATCCCGTGCCGCAATGGCTCTATCTCATCATGGAGATGGGACTCGTCTGGTTCGCGGCGCTGATCGTCGGATTCATGTCGCTGATGGTATCGGTTCTCGTGCGAAGCACGGCGGCGGGGATGGGGATTATGCTGGCGGTGCTGATCGCCGGCAACATTTTGACGAACATGGTATCGTCCTGGGAGACGGCCAAATATTTGTTTATGGTCAATCTGACCCTGACCGACTACTTGTCCGGCAGGCTGCCGCCGATCGAGGGGATGGATCTCGCCTTCTCGATGACCGTTCTAGCAGTATGGGGAATCGCGTCGCTGATCGTGTCGTTTTGGGTATTCACCAAAAAAGATATTTTGAACTAGGAGTTGCAGGCGGGAGCCGCTTTTCAGACGGGCATGGTAAAAGCGGCCCGCTTTGAGTATAATGCATAATAGCTGTCACAAAAGAAACGAAAGAATAGGGGGCACGCGGATTGTCAGAGCAGCAGTTGGACTTGTTTTCGGCACCGGCGTCATCGGACGGTAAAAAAACGGCGCCTGCTTCGCCGGGCGGCAAATCGGGTAACGGCGGCAAAGCTTCCGCAGAGAAACAATCGGGAAGCGCTAAAGCTGCCACGAATAAACAGCCGGCCGCAGGCGCGTCATCGGACGTGCTTTCTTCCGGTTACGATGCGGACGATATTCAGGTACTCGAGGGGCTAACGGCTGTCCGCAAAAGGCCGGGCATGTATATCGGGAGCACAAGCGCTTCCGGGCTTCACCATTTGATCTGGGAAATCGTCGACAACGCGGTTGACGAGCATCTCGCGAAGTTTTGCTCGAAGATCGATGTCATTATACATAAAGATCAGTCCGTAACCGTTCGCGATAACGGCCGCGGAATTCCTACAGGCATGCATAAGACCGGAATACCGACTCCGCAGGTCGTATTTACGATTCTGCATGCGGGCGGCAAGTTCGGCGGCAGCGGATATAAGAAATCCGGGGGGCTTCACGGCGTCGGCGCTTCGGTTACGAACGCGTTGTCCGAATGGCTGGAAGTGGAAATATGGCGTGACGGCAAGACGCACCGGCAGCGGTTCGAGTATTGGGTGGACGAATCGGGCAAGGAGCATGTGGGAGAGCCGGTAACCGGCCTGCAGATGCTCGGTAATACGAACCGTTCCGGCACGCAGATTACGTTCAAGCCGGACAAACGGGTGTTTCAGAGCGGGACGACGATTAATTACGATACGTTGTCGGAGCGGCTGCAGGAGATCGCTTTCCTGAACTCCGGACTGAAAGTCCATTTGAAGGACGAACGTTCGGGCAACGAGGAGACGTTCGAATATGCGGGCGGAGCGAAACAGTTCGTCCAATTTTTGAACGAGGACAAGACGGTTCTGCACGATGTGATCCATTTTGTGGCGGAGAAGGACGAGATCGAGGTCGAGGTGGCGTTCCAGTATAACGACGGATATACCGAGACGATCGCTTCGTTCGTCAACTCGATTCCGACACGCGGGGGCGGTACGCACGAGACGGGCTTTAAAACCGCTTTCACCCGGATCATGAACGAATATGCGAGAAAAGCGGGGCTGCTGAAAGAAAAAGATAAAAACCTGGAAGGCGTCGATCTCCGCGAAGGCATGATGATCGTCATCAACATCAAGATGGGCGAGGTCGAATTCGTCGGCCAGACGAAAGACCAGCTCGGCAGCGCATCGGCGCGCAGTGCGGTCGATGCCGTCGTGATGGAGAAGATGGCGGTGTTTCTCGAGGAAAATCCGCAAGTCGCCCAATTGCTGCTCCGCAAGGCGGTGCAGTCGGCCAAGGCGAGGGAAGCGGCGCGCAAAGCTAGGGAAGAAGTGCGCAACGGCAAAAAAGGCAAAAGCGAAAGCTCCAATCTGGGCGGTAAGCTTACGCCGGCGCAATCCAAAGACCATATGCGCAACGAACTGTTCATCGTGGAGGGGGATTCCGCCGGCGGCTCAGCCAAGCAGGGACGCGATTCGCGCCATCAGGCGCTGCTGCCGCTGAAGGGAAAACCGATGAATCCGGAGAAGGCGAAGCTGGCCGACGTGCTGAAGAACGACGAGTACAAGGCGATCATCGCGGCGATCGGCGCGGGAGTCGGGTCCGACTTCGAACTCGAAGAAATCAATTACGGCAAAGTCATTATTATGACCGATGCCGATACGGACGGCGCGCACATCCAGGTGCTGCTGCTGACGTTTTTCTACCGGTATATGAAGCCGCTGCTCGATGCCGGACGGGTGTACATCGCCCAGCCGCCGCTGTTCAAGGTGTCCAAGAAGGCCGGGAAGCAGACGGTCGTCAAGTACGCATACTCCGACGAACAGCTCGCGGCGATTGTAAAGGAAATGGGGAAAAACGTCGAGCTGCAGCGTTACAAAGGACTCGGCGAGATGAATCCGGATCAGCTGTGGGAGACGACGATGGACCCCGAGCAGCGGACGCTGCTGCAAGTGCAGATCGAAGATGCGGCCAAAGCCGAACGCCGCGTATCGACACTGATGGGCGATAAAGTGGACCCGCGCAAACGGTGGATTATCGAAAATGTAGATTTTACGGAATACGAGGAGTAGGAGGCCCGCATCCGACCGGCTTCTCGACCTCCTTGAAGATCGGTCGCGGTTGTCGCGCTTTTGCTGTAAATTCGTTGAATTTACAGTTATTCCGCGTTTCTGCCGGCATCAGCCGGAACGTTCCGCCCTTTTCGCATCCCAATTTGCGTTTGTTAATTATCGATAGGAAGGTGATCCGAGCTTGAGCGCATCCGAACAGCATTTGCCTGCATTCCTCGAAGAAGTAGTCGGCGACAGGTTTGGCCGCTACTCCAAATATATTATTCAAGACCGGGCGATTCCCGACGTCCGCGACGGTCTGAAGCCGGTACAGCGCCGCATCCTGTATGCGATGTACGATGCCGGCAATACGCCGGACAAGCCTTACCGCAAGTCCGCCAAGACGGTCGGGGACGTCATGGGCAATTATCATCCGCATGGAGACTCCTCCATCTATGAAGGTATGGTCCGGATGGCACAGCCGTGGAAGATGGGGCATACGCTAATCGACGGGCACGGCAACTGGGGCTCGCTTGACGATGATCCGGCGGCGGCCATGCGGTATACCGAAGCGAGACTGTCGCAGATCGCGATGGAGCTTCTGCGGGATATCGACAAGCGGACTGTGTTGTTCAAGGACAATTTCGACAATACGACCAAGGAGCCTGCCGTGCTCCCGTCGCGTTATCCGAACTTGCTCGTGAACGGCGTCAGCGGCATCAGCTCCGGTTTCGCTACGGAAATTCCGACCCATAACCTTCGCGAAGTCATCAACGCTTGCATCGCTCTGATCGACGACTCCAGCATGACGCTTGAGCAGCTGATGCAGATCATGAAAGGTCCGGATTTCCCGACGGGCGGCATCATTATGGGCTCGGAAGGGATCAAGGAAGCCTATCAGACCGGTAAAGGCCGTATCTATATCCGCGCGAAAACCGCGATTGAAGATATGAAGGGCGGCCGTCAGCAAATTGTGGTTACCGAGATTCCGTACCAGGTCGTGAAGTCGAAGCTCGTCACGGCGATCGAGAATATCCGGATCGAGAAAAAGATCGAGGGCATCGCCGAAGTGCGCGATGAGAGCGGGCGGAACGGTCTGCGCATCGTCATCGAGCTGAAGAAGGAAGCGGATGCCCAAGGGATCTTGACGTATTTGCTGAAAAAGACGGATCTGCAAGTAGCCTACAACTTCAACATGGTGGCGATCGTCAACAAAACGCCGAGGCAGCTTGGCGTCAAAGAGATGCTGGAAGCATACATCGCCCATCAGAAGGAAGTGCTGACCCGGCGTTCGCAGTTCGAGCTGGAGAAGGCGGAGGATCGGGCGCATATTTTGGAAGGGCTCGTCAAGGCGCTGAACATTCTCGACGCTGTCATCGAAACGATCCGTTCCTCGAAAAACCGCCAGGACGCGCAAAAAAACTTGATCGAGAAGTTTGCCTTCACCGAACGGCAAGCCGATGCGATTCTAACGCTGCAATTATACCGGTTGACCAATCTGGAGATTACTTCGCTCGAGAAAGAGCTTAAGGAAATCCAGAAGACGATTCAATATTTGCGCGGCCTGCTGTCGAGCGAGAAGAAGCTGATGGCTGTCATCAAGGAAGAGATGACGGAGATTCGCGACAAGTACGGCATCAACCGGAGATCGGATATCCAGGAAGAGATCGAGGAGCTGAAGGTGAACCTGGAAGTGATGGTGACGCCGGAGGACGTGCTCGTTACATTGTCGCAGGACGGCTACCTGAAGCGGACGAGCATGCTGTCGTTTACCCGCTCGGGCGGGGAGATCGAAAGCACCGGCGTCAAGGAAGGCGACTTCATCCGCCATCTGCTGGAAGTGAATACGATCGACAGCCTGCTTATTTTTACACAAAAAGGGTTGTCTTATCTGCTCCCGGTCCATCAGATTCCGGAATACAAATGGAAAGAGAACGGGACCGCGATCGTGAACGTGATTCCGATCGCCAAAGAAGACCGGATCATCTCCGTCATTCCGATCAAGTCGTTTGACGATCCCGGCAAATCGTTCGTCTTTCTTACCAAAAAAGGGCAAGTGAAACGGACGGAGCTGAAAGAGTATTACACGAACCGCTCCGGAGGAATCGTTGCGATAAAGCTCAGCGATTCGGATGAAGTGATCGATGTCGTGCTAAGCGACAACTCAAAAGAAATATTAATCGTAACCCGGCTCGGGATGAGCATCCGGTTCAAGGAAATGGAAGTAAATCCGATGGGCCGGGCGGCCGCGGGCGTCAGGGGCATACAGCTTAAGGATGACGACGAAGTGATCGCGGCGCAGTGGGTGGAAGGCGAAGAAGGCGAAATCTGGGTCGTCACCGATCTGGGATACGCCAAAAGCTCGCTCCTGCTCGATTACCCGGTGCAAGGGCGGGGCGGCAAAGGGATCATCACGTTCGAATTCAAGGAAGGCAAACGGGTCAAACCGAACGGTTCGACTTTGCAGGAAGTGTTTTTTGTCAAACATGCGCTTCATCTGACGGCGATTCTTCAAAGCGGCGTCCAGCACTCCTTCTCGACCGAGGAGGCGTCGATCGAGGATCGTAAATCGCCCGGCAAGCCGGTTATTCCCGTTGCCAAAGGGGACCGGGTCATTGCCGTCATCAAACGGTCCGTCCCGCTTTAATCGTACGTATCGTACGGAGGATCGAGCTTTTCCAGCAGCTTGACGATTAATTCGATAACGGCCCACGCGGGCATAGGCTCATCCAGCTTATGAAGCCACTGTGGGTCGTTTATTATGCCCTCTGTTAACGCTTTTTTGACAATCTCCGCTTTTTGCGCCTGATCCATATCGGGTTTTCCTCCTTCATCGCTCCCAGTCGCCAAGTTCCGCGAGCCGTATCCTTCAGCATATGTTGAAACCTATCAAAATGTTAAAGCTTTCCCCGGTTTCTGTTGCAAAATATTAATAGTATTAACCTTTAATCCGACAATCTCGGGTGCTATAATAGAGACAGGCAGCAACATAACGGATATCGTTGATCGTCCCCGCCCTTCCCATGCCGGCTTTGCCCGCGCAAAGCTGAAGAGAGGTGAATGATTTGTATTCCAACCAATTTGTAAAGCTGTGGAGTAAAATCAGCAGAGACTTGAGAACATACATGGAGACGCAGCTTGCTCCGACGCTTACGGAAGGCCAGTTAAACGTGCTTGAAGTGCTGCTTGCCCAGGATCAGATGAAGCCGTCCGATCTGCTGGAGCATCTGAATACGACCCCGGCTGCGGTAACGACGCTGCTCGACCGGATGGAGAAAAACGAACTGATCGTGCGTCAGCGCGACGAGAAGGACCGCCGGATCGTCTGGATTATTCCGACCGAGAAAGGAATGTCGGAGTGCGCGCGCGGCGTAGAGCTCCGCAATGAGTTCATTCACTCGCAGCTGGACCGGATCTCGTCTCATAATCAGCAGCTCCTCGTGTATTTGCTCGGCAAGGTAGCTAATTAGTCCATCTATTCCGGTCTAGCCCGGAAATCATGTTCAAGGAAGCAGACGGTCTGGAATTCCATATCAGGGAAACGAAAGAAGCGCACAGCGGAGAGGCCCTGTACGCTTCTTTTTGTTGTTGCGGAAAAGTACCTTAAGTGTAAATGAGGTCGGAAGCGGATAAGAGTGGCTTGCAGCTTTTATTTTGTCCAAAACTCGCCTTAATGGGGAAATAAGAGCGGCTTGAAGCTGTTAAAATCGACGAAAAGGGTGCAGACCCCATCAGTCGGATGACTTAAGAGGTACAAACCGCCTTTATTCGCTTCGGTCTTTCGCAAATGCGAAAATAGAGGATGCCAAAGACTCTCATTTTGTGATAGAGCCCGTACCCATTACGTTTTCGGCGAAGCTGCCGGCCTTCGGTGGCAATAAAGCTGTTTCAGGGCTTTAGTGCAGCCGTGCTGGCGCCATAAAACCTAAAAAGATAACGATAGGGCGAGCGGCTGAAGTGAAGTTCGCCCATTCCCTTCCACAGGCACGCGTATGGGTTTGCACGTTGCACGTCAAAGGGGGGGCCCCAAAAGCTCGCATGACTCGGGGACGTCGACCCATGTCCAAACGAAAGGACCTCAAATTCCACGGTAAAGTGGGAACTGAGGTCCTTTTCGCAAGGAAAATCGAATCTGGCAGGGCGGGGCTCGAAAAATCGCAAGATGACTTGACAATTATTAGCTGGTTTTCTGACTTCCCTTATTCTTAGATTTTCATCTGAAGATTACTTACTTTCCCATCGGCTGAGAATGCCGGCCGGCAGGAACAGCTTCGACGAAGTGATCGGCAGCCCGATTTCTCCGCATGTGATCGTCCCTCCGTATTTGCGGGCGACGGTCATCGACAAGATGTTGTGCATGACGGTTGGAGACAGCCCGGTCGTATAGGAATTAATCAGGAAGAACAAAGGGTTGTCCGACAAGATCCCGGCGCAAAACTCGACGAACGGATACAAATTCGTCTCCAGCTTCCACGTCTCGCCGCCGGGGCCTCGTCCATAGGAAGGCGGGTCCATAATGATGGCATCATACCGGTTGCCCCGGCGTTCTTCGCGCTGTACGAATTTGAACACGTCGTCGGTAATAAACCGGACCGGCTTCTCACTGAGCCCGGACAGCTGCACGTTCTCCTTCGCCCACTGGACGACGCCCTTGGACG
Source organism: Paenibacillus sp. GYB004 (assembly GCF_036577605.1). Classification (NCBI taxonomy): domain Bacteria; kingdom Bacillati; phylum Bacillota; class Bacilli; order Caryophanales; family Paenibacillaceae; genus Paenibacillus; species Paenibacillus sp. GYB004. Next base: position 65,008 of record NZ_JARBDB010000008.1, on the reverse strand, counting down.
CGTCGACATGGCACACTTCGGCGCCTGCGGATGCGCATGCGACGGTCGCCCCGCCCGTATAGGCGAACAGGTTGAGGACTTTGACCGGTCTGCCGGCCGACGCGATTTTGTCCATCATCCACCGCCAGTTAACCGCCTGCTCCGGAAATAGTCCCGTATGCTTGAAACCGGTCGGTTTTATGTAAAAGGATAACTTGTCATACCCGATCACCCAACGCTCCGGCAGCTCGCGCTTCGTCTCCCATTGTCCTCCGCCGGAGCTGCTGCGGTGGTAATGAGCGTCCGCGTTTTTCCAGGCGCCCGTCTCTTTGCGGATTGGCCATATGATTTGCGGGTCCGGTCGTCTTAATACGACATCGCCCCAACGTTCAAGCTTGTCCCCGTCTCCGGTGTCCAGCAATTCGTAATCTTTCCAATCGTTTGCGTAAAACATGCGGCACAATCCTTCTTTCATCTTAAGGTTCCACTCTATTCTACATCATGAAGGAAGCCGATATCCACTCTCCTTTTCCGTTCTGTTCACGGACGCCGATCTGTGATAGCATGGAGTTGAAATTTTTACGGATAACTAAGAAAGAAGGGTTAGGAATGAAAGGACGGAACTATTGGATCGGTTCTGTGGCGCTGCTCGTTGTGTTTGCGGTTATGGCGGCTACGATGCACAAGGACGGTCCGACCGCCTTCGACGAGGCGGTCGGAGACTGGATCAGAGGCTGGAGGTCGGACGGTCTGACCATAGTGTTCAAAGCTTTTTCCCCGCTGGTGTCCACGACGGTATTCTCGCTTTTGCTGGTCGTGTTTGCCGCCTTGTTCGTCTTTACGTTCAGGAAACGGCTGGAGCCGCTTATGCTCGTCATGAACCTGGCTGTCGCCTTCGGCTTGTACAAAGGGCTGAAGAGTGTATTCGAGCGGCCGCGTCCAACTGCCGACGCTTTGATAGAAGCGGCGGGCTACAGCTTTCCGAGCGGGAATGCGCTCATGTCGGCGTCGTTCTACGGCCTGATCATTTATTTGCTGTACCGGCAATGGAGAAGGCGTAACAAGGCAGCCGCTTATACGACCGTCGTGGCTGGCATCCTGCTCATCCTGGGGATCGGCATCAGCCGGATCTATCTGGGCGTCCATTATCCGAGTGATATCGTCGCGGGATTTGCCATAGGCGGCGCCTGGATGCTTGTATGTGCCGGAGCCGTGTCCAGACGGTCCTAATCAGGGAATTACAACCGTCCCGGTCGGGAACAATGGGAATAAGACCCTGCAAGTGGAAGCGGAAGGGATTCTTAGGACATGTGACGGATCGCGGAGGAGCTATGAGCGGTAAAGTATTGCTGGTGGAAGACGAGAAGAAAATTGCCCGGGTGCTGGAGCTGGAGCTGCGGCACGAGCAATATGAGGTCACGCTGGCCAAGACGGGGCCGGAAGGGCTCAAGCTGGCGCAGACAGGCGCCTGGGATATGATCCTGCTGGATATTATGCTGCCGGGTATGGACGGGCTGGAAGTGCTTGAGAACTTGCGCAAGACGAACAAGACGGTCCCCGTCATCATGCTCACCGCCCGGGATTCGGTTCCGGACAAGGTCAGCGGTCTGGACCTAGGCGCCAACGATTATGTGACGAAGCCGTTTGCGATCGAAGAGCTGATGGCGCGGGTGCGCGGACTGATCCGCTCGTCGAGGCTGAAGGCCGAAGGAAAGGAGCAGACGTACCGGGTCGACGATCTGACTCTCGATGCCCAGACGCGAACGGTAGTCCGGAGCGGTGCGAACATTGAACTGACTCCCCGGGAGTTCGAGCTGCTGCTTTATTTTATGAAGCATGCGGGAACGGTTCTGTCCAGGGAACAAATACTGGCGGACGTTTGGGGATTCGAGTTCGCCGGGGATACGAATCTGGTCGACGTGTACGTGCGTTATTTGAGGCAGAAGGTGGACGAAGGCCATAAAACGAAGCTGATCCAGACGAGCCGGGGGGTCGGCTATTACATGAAAGACCCGTCTGAGGGCGAGAAGACGACATGAGTCTCCGCGTCCGGTTAATGGTGTTATCCTCGGCCTGGCTCGTGTTCATCCTCGTGCTGTTCGGCGGGTTCCTGTATTGGTTCGTCATCAACATTACGACGAAAAGCGAGAAAGAGCTGATGCTGACCAAGGCGAAGTCGATTCTCGAAAACAAGCAGGTGCTTGATCCGAAAAACTGGCGCAGTCCGAATAAGCTGTTCGCCGAGTTTCATGTCAGCGACGAGATGATCCGGATCGTCGGCATGGACGGCAAGGTAAAGGTGCAGCTGCTGAACAACGAGGCGATCGCGCTTAAGCCGCCTCAAGTTGTCGATCGCAGGCTGTTTCTGATCAAGCGGATCGACCGGCTCCGGTATATGTATGTGCTCGTGCCGATCCAGACCCAAAATGAACAAATCGGCGTGCTGGAGATCGGGAGGCTGCTTCACCGGTGGAACGATTATATGGATGTGTTGTTGTCGGCCATCGTCCTCGCCTCGGTCGGGGCGGTTATGATCTCGGTGATCGGCAGCTTTTTTTATTCCCGGTTTATATTTTTACCGCTCCGGCAGCTGTACAATACGATGCACATGATTCAGCAAAGCGGCACGTTCCGTAAACTCGACGACGGGTTTACGAACAAAACCGATGAGCTTGGCAAAATCGGCACTACGTTCAACGAGATGATCGCCCGGCTGGAGGAGCAGGTGCTCAAGCAGAAAAGATTCGTCGTCGACGCTTCACACGAGCTGAGAACGCCGCTGACCATTATCGCAAGTTATGCCGACATGCTCCGGAGATGGGGCGGCAAAGATCCAGCGCTGCGGGACGAAGCGGTGGAAGCGATTCAAGACGAGGCGAACCGGCTTAAAGGTTTGGTAGAGGCGCTGATGCAGCTTGCGGATACGGAAAGGGAGGACCGGCTGAAGCCGCAGCCGATGGACATGCTGGCCGTCATCCGTGCGGCGGCGGCGGCGATGGAGATCGGGTTTCAGCGGCGGATCGAGGTGGAATGCGAAGCGAAGTCCATCCCGATGACCGGCGATCCGGAGAAGCTTAGACAGCTGCTGATCATCTTGCTGGATAACGCCGTGAAGTACAGCTCCAAGCCGGTACGAATCCGGGTCGCCTCCCATGAGCAGACGGTCCGGTTCGAGGTGGAGGACCAGGGGATCGGATTTGAGGAGAAGGAGCTTCCCTACATCTTCGACCGGTTTTACCGGGTCGACCATGCCCGGGAACGGCATACCGGCGGCTTCGGGCTCGGTCTGTCGATCGCCAAAAATATTGTGAGCCGCCACGGGGGCACGATTGCAGTGCGAAGCCGGCTTGGCGTCGGTACGAGAGTGGCCGTATCGATCCCGTTAGACTCGGGCGGTTTGACTGCGCCGTAACCGTACAAGCGCTCATTTTATCCGGAGGAGAATTGACGGAAGCGCGAATTTGCCGGATAATTCTAGTACCGGGAAACCGGTAGCTGATTAGGATGTCCGGCTTGCGGCGGCCGTGTGATGTCCGGGAGAGTGTGTTGCTGATGATACCGTATGTGAAACAGGTGAAAGACGAGCTGTTGCCGCAGCTGAGTATCCGCAGTTTGGATCCGTACGAACCGGTTGAAGTGGTCTTCGTACCCAAGCCGTGGAGGGTAGTTGGCGCCGGCAATTATGCGGCGGTACTGCTCCATCCGGCTGAGCCGGACAAAGTCGTCAAAATTTATGCCGAAGGCCGTCCCGGACTGCCCGATGAGATTCAGGTATACCGGAAACTGGGGCGTCATCCGGCCTATTCGGAATGTTATTATGCAGACGATACGTTTCTCGTTCTAAAGCGGCTTACCGGAGTGACGCTGTACGAATGTTTGCGAAGAGGAATCCGGATTCCGGAGCGGGTTATTACCGATATCGATAAGGCGCTCGATTATGCGCGGAAGCAAGGGCTTAATCCGCACGACGTTCACGGCAAAAATGTGATGATGATCGACGGACGCGGAGCGGTTCTGGACGTATCGGATTTTCTGAAAGACGAGCACTGTGCGATGTGGGACGATTTCAAAAGGATGTATAATTTGTTTTATAAGCCGCTTCTGCTGCGCGTGACGGTTCCGATCCCGAATCCGCTGCTGAATATGCTGCGCAAGGGGTACCGGATCATCCGCAAAAGAGGCAGCTCCTGATCCGAAACATAGGCAGTGGGAGGGATTGCGATGACAGTTGAGAATGAGAAAGACTGGGCGGGACTTAGACGAATCGGCCGGATTGTGGCGATGGCACGCGACACGATGCTGCGTTCGGTTCGTCCCGGTATGACGACGGCCGAGCTGGATGCGATCGGCGAATCGGTGCTGAAGGAGCACGGGGCCGTCTCCGCTCCGCGCAAAACCTATAATTTTCCGGGTGTGACGTGCATCAGCCTGAACGACGTCGCCGCACACGGCATCCCGGGGCGCAGAAAAATACGCACGGGCGATATGGTCAACGTAGACGTGTCGGCCGAGCTGGACGGGTATTACGCCGATACCGGAGCTACGATCGTCGTTGAAGGGGACGGTTCGAATACGGAGCTGAAGCGGCGGCTGGTCGACAGCTCGCGGACTGCGCTGGATCTGGCGATCGCGGAAGCGAAGCCGGGGGCGAAGCTGAACCGGATCGGCAAAGCGATCGAACGCGAAGCCCGCCGAAGCGGGTTTACGGTCATTCGCAATCTGGCCGGGCACGGTGTAGGGAGAAAGCTTCACGAGGAGCCGGGCGATATCGTGAATTTTGAGAATAAAAAGGACGGACGGCTGCTTCAGAACGGTGTCGTGGTCGCTATCGAAACGTTTTTGTCCACAGGTGCGGAATACGTCTTGGAGGAACAGGACGGCTGGACGATCCGGACGCCGGACGGCAGTCTCGTCGCGCAATTCGAGCATACGGTTGTGGTGACCAGCGAGGGGCCTGTAGTGCTGACTGTCTGACCGCTAGGGATAAGCGCGATTAGCGGTTAAAGACGCAATGATAAGGAAGCGGATCGGATTTGACAGATAAAACAGGATCTGATACGATTTGTATCGGTGCCTTATCCTGATGATACCGTCCCCGATTTTGCTGCCGGAGGTGCTTGATGCCTTACACGCCCGCTCATCCGATAACGGCTATCGCGATCGACAAGCTTTTTCCGAACAAGTTCAACAGAACCGGACTCGTAGCGGGAACGCTGGCGCCGGATTTGATGAATTTCGTCGTGCTCCGGCCGGCCGATACCGGTTTCGGTCATTCTCCGATGGGGATGCTGACGATCGGGCTGCCGGTTTCCATCCTAATGTGTTATCTCTTTCACAAGCTAGTATTTCCGGGGCTGGTTATTCATCTGCCGCGGCCGCTTGATCGGATTCTGTATCCTTACGTGGAACGGGGATGGCGCATTGCGGGGGCGAGAGCCTGGACGATTCTGGTCGTTTCCATCATTGTTGGCATGATCAGCCATCTGTTTCTGGACGGGTTTACTCATAAAGGGGGCTTGATGTATCCGTATACGACGGCGTTCGTTCATTGGCTGCTGCCCGGATTCGGGTCCACCAACCTGCTGCTCCAGTTCGGATTGTCTGTCGTCTGCGTGGCGATCGAGCTGCTGGTGTTTGTTGCTTTTATATATCGCAGACGTGATGTGATCCATATACCGGAATTTATATCCGGACCGGCGAAGACCGGTTATTGGTCGGTCGTTCTGTTGTCTTCGTTCGGCTCTACGGCGCTGGGCCTACTGCTGTACGATACCGGGTATCGCAGGTATGGATTGATGATTGTATCCGTCGCTTCGGTAACGGGAGCGGTGATCGGATTCATAACCGCTTCGGCGGTGTTTCTCACGGCGCGCAGGAGAAGGCCCCGGTCGGACCGGAAACAAGGCGCCGGGAGCTGAGGTCAAGTCGCTCCAAGTTCGACTGGAGTCCATACTGCTGGGGCAGACGCTTCCTATCCACTTCAGAAGTGGTTCGGGGAGCGTCTATTGGTGTTTGGCCTGGCTCGGCCTACGCGTGCAGAAGAATCAGTCGGAAATAATTCGTAAGCAAGAGGATTAGTTAGAATAATGATTATAAAAGCGCTTTCATTCGGTACTGCCGGATTCGTCCCATCCGAACGTTTTATGTATAATGGCTACTGGCGAACATCGGACCCGACTTTTCTGAAAGTGGAAAGTCAACGATACAACTACAGAGGGGGAGCTTTACTCGTGTTTGGCGGAAAATTGAATACGATGAACGTATCGACTGTGAGAGCCGACGTATTGTCCGGCATTACGGTTGCTTTGGCGCTCATTCCGGAGGCGATCGCTTTCTCGCTTATTGCGGGCGTGGACCCGATGGTCGGGCTGTATGCCTCGTTTTGCATCGCCGTCATTATCGCCTTTGTCGGAGGCAGGCCTGCGATGATCTCGGCGGCGACCGGAGCGATGGCGCTAGTGATGGTTACTTTGGTGAAGCAGCATGGAGTCGAATATTTGTTCGCGGCTACCGTAGTCACCGGGATTTTGCAGGTGTTGATGGGCGTTCTGCGAATCGGCAAGCTGATTACGTTCGTCCCTCATTCGGTTTTGACCGGATTTGTCAATGCTTTGGCGATCTTGATTTTTATGGCGCAGCTGACGCATTTTGCAGGAGAGGGCTGGCTGATGTACGCGCTCGTCGCCGCGACTCTGGCCATCATCTACCTGCTCCCCCGATTGACGAAGGCGTTCCCTTCGGCATTAGCGGCGATTATCATCATATCGGCGATTGTGATCGGAACCGGAATCGATGTGAAAACAGTCGGTGATATGGGAACTATCTCTAGTTCGCTGCCGGTATTTCATCTTCCGCAAGTTCCGGTCACGCTGGACACATTGTGGATCGTGCTGCCATATTCGTTCTCGCTGGCGCTAGTCGGCATTATGGAATCGCTGCTTACGGCAACGATTGTGGACGAGATGACGAATACGCCAAGCGATAAAAACCGGGAAGTCAAAGGACAGGGCATTGCCAACGTGGTGACCGGCTTCTTCGGCGGCATGGCGGGCTGTGCGATGATCGGACAGTCGGTTATCAACGTCAAATCGGGAGGGCGAACGAGGCTGTCCACGTTCGTGGCCGGTATGTTCCTGCTTTTTCTCATCCTCGTGCTCGGGAATGTAGTGAAGCAAATTCCGATGGCCGCTCTCGTCGGCGTCATGTTTATGGTCTCGATCGGCACGTTTGACTGGCGTTCCTTAACGGAGCTTCGTAAAGTTCCGCTTGGCGATGCGGTCGTTATGATCGCAACCGTGGCGATTGTCGTCGTCACTCATGATTTATCCAAAGGAGTTATTGCCGGGGTGGTACTAAGCGCGATTATATTTGCGTGGAAAATGGCGTCGATCCGGACGACCGCCTCCGAGCATCAAGGCGTCCGCACCTATACGGTGTACGGGCAGCTGTTCTTCGGAACGGTGTATCCGTTCGCCGATTTGTTTGCAGTAACGGAAGACCCCGATATCGTGCGGATCGACTTTGCGCATTCGCATGTGTGGGACCAGTCGGCGGTTAAGGCGATAGCCAAAGTACAGGCCAAATATGCGCAAGCGGGTAAACAGGTACAACTCGTCGGGCTTAACGAGCAAAGCCGGCAGCTCGTCGACAAGCTGGGGCTGGCCGTTCCGGCCAATCCCTAACGAGCGCCGAAAAAAAGAATCCGTTCCGGACGCATCCTTGATGCGAAGTCAGGAGGGATTCTTTTTTGTAGGGAGTGCCTTATTGGTAGTTGTAGGGGCTCGTCATGACCTAAACAACGAGAAAAGCTGCCGCCTGTGCAGAAGCTTTTCTTCATTCAGGCTCAGGAAATCGTGAAGAAGCTGTTTCCTTATAGGGGATGAGGTACGGGAGCAGCCCCCGATTCGGTCCTCATCTGGCGGCCCGGGTATGGCATTCGAGCGAGCGGATCAGATCTGCGACCGTTTGCCGGCGAAGCCCGTCCAGCAGCCGTCTCTCCAAATCTTCCGTCAATCCGGCGAAGACGGCCTGCATCTCTTGTCCGAACATTCCGCTTGAGGTGGAATCGATCAAGCCGCGGGTAAGCGGTTCTTCGACCTGCATAGCGGCGTAGACGTCCGCGATCGTAATCGCCTCAGGCGGCTTGGCGAGCCGGTATCCGCCGTCCCGCCCTTCCTTTGCCTCGACCAACCCGTGGCTGGCCAGCCGCGCCAAAATACGGCGCAGCAGCGCCGCCTGGGATTCGATGCTCTCCGCCATATTGCAGCTGGGACATACGCCGTCCTGATGTCTGGACAGCAAGATTAAGGTTTGCAGGGCGTATCCGAGCCTTTTCGGCGTTGAAGGGTGTTGATTGCCCGGTGTCGTCATCCAAGTTCCACCTCCCTCTCTATTGTGACGCTTCCCGTCCGATTTGAAAAGCGGTTTCTTATCGCTGCCGTCTGCCGGCGGACCACCAGGAGGCGGTTGTATACAGATTGTGGAGACAAACGTGGTATAATGGCAAAATACGAATATGTTTCCGGGAGCTGATCGGATGTCGCTTGCAGGCGAGGAGAGAAAACAATGGATACTGGACAGGCTTGAGAGCGAGGGGAAAGTAACGACGCAGGAGCTGGTGGAGCAGTTCGGCGTATCCTCCGAGTCGATCCGAAGATATCTGGAGGAGCTGGAGGCCAAACGCAAGCTGAAGCGGGTGTATGGCGGAGCGGTCAAGCTCAATCCGTCGCGCGAGGAGCCGCCGTATTTGAACCGCGAAGTGTTGTTTGCCGAAGAGAAGAGACGCATCGGCCGGGCGGGCGTTACGCTGGTGGAGGACAACGACGTCGTTTTTATCGACGACGGTACGACGACGCAGCAGGTGATCCATTATTTGTCGGACAAGCGCAATGTGACCGTGCTGACATTTGCCGTGCCTGCGCTCCATCTGCTGATCGACTATATGAACAAAGGGCTGTTTACCGGACAAGCGTATTTTCTCGGCGGCAAAGTGAATGCGGCTCACGCCCGGGTATCCGGTTCGATCGCGGAACAGGCGGTCGAACAATTTTATGCGGACATCGCCTTCATCTCGGTTGACGGCGTAACGCCGGAGCGGGGCATTACCGGGTTCGATGCCGAGCGGGGGCAGCTCGCCCGCAAAATTATCGAACACTCCAGACGGACGGTCGTCCTGACCGATCATTCCAAGCTGGGGGAAGCCCGTTTTTATAAGATGGCCGATCTGGAGCAGGTGGATACCATCGTATGCGACGTAGATATGCCGGAAGAGTGGAGAGAGATCATGCAGGAGCTGGATGTGAACTGGATTCACGCGCTTTGAGTGCGCGGTGGCGGCGGGGTGCGAACGGTTCGAATAGACGCATCCGGCAACAGGTCGGGGCGGATGTATTCTTATTGCGAGCGAGCCCGAAGCGGCGATATGTGCCATACGCCGGAAAAAGAAGGGCCAACCGCCTCGCCTCGGGCTGGATGCACATGTCGTGCTGGCTCGAGGGACGGGCAGTTGGCAAATGGCAGTTCTTCAATCCTATAGGTGTGCGGTGTGTCTCCTTACTCCGGACCGGGTTCCATCCGTACAATCGTTTGTCGCTCCGGGTCCCACCGCCAGTCGGGAGAACCGCCATGCAGATGAACGCCGCCCAGCCAGCAGTCGACTCCTTGCACTGCGATCCGGTCCCGCTCACCTTCAAGCACGTTGCGTCCGGTCTCGGTCAGGACAAGGCGGCTGCTGCCGAATTCCGGCGGGGGGCCTGAGAGACCGGGGAAATCGGACGCGCCTTCCAGACGAAGAAGGGCTTCCCGTCCCCGCGCCAGCGAACGCAGAATGGACCAGAACTGGATATCGCCCATGCCGAACCAGTTCACCTTCGCTCCGACCCGGCTGAACAGTTCAAACGGCCGGTCGATGCCGCCGGCAAGCTGCTCCAGCAGCAGCTGCTCCACGATTCCGAGTCCGTTGTGCACCGAAGGGTACCGCGACAGGTGGAACCGAAACGCTTCCTTGAGATAGGGCAGAGCGGAGCAGTCTTCCTGAAGCAGCGCGGCCAGCGGGCGCGGGTCCGGGGAAGCGAACGCTTGCCAGGCGCGGCTGCCCAGTTCCAGCTCCGAGTGGTTGACCGGATTCCACGTTCCGGATAACGATGTCAATTGCCCGGCCGATAATTGGCCCAATCCCCGAAAGTTCTCGATTCCGGGAAACGACCCGATGCATAACAAATGCAGCTTCGTCCGTCCCAGCGATTGTCTCGAAAACCAGTCGAGCAAGTAACAAAGCATCGTCTGGTCGAACAAGTCGTACTCGAACCATAACACGATTTCGTCATAGTCGCGAAATCCGGCCAGCTGCCGCTCCTGCGCCTCACAGCCGGATAAAAACAGATCGCGCGGAATCCCGAGCGTCTGCTCCAAGCGGGAAGCCCGGAAAGCGAGGGCGTCCGGATTCGCCTGCTCGGCAAATACCGGACCTTCCGAATAAATTTCCCGCCATACCAGAATGTCCCCCTGAACGACCCCTTGCTCTAAAGTTTCCGCTACCGAATCGCCGTTAACAATGTGCAGCACCTTACTTCCTCCTTCATTCAGCTCCCGGAATACGGATACGAAATCCGCAACCGGTATCACGCTTCTCAATTTGCGTCTGGCATCAAACAACCGTTTCTTCAAGGCCGGGACCGGCGTTCCGAGAAAGGCCGAAATTTCGGCGAGTGAATACCCGTGAATATAGAACAGCTGGACCGCGGCCCTCAGCCGGTAGGGCAGGACGGAGACGGACCGGTGAATCATCCGGCGGAATTCTCTTTTCTCCGCCAGCTCGTGCGGCGAGGGCTGGTCGGAGGCGAGCTGTGACACGAATTCGTACGGCAAGGACGATTCCCGGTTCCGGCGCACAATCCGGCTGCATTGGCGGGTAACAATCGTCTTGAACCAGCCGGGAAAAGCATTCGGGTCGCGCAGGCGGGATAAATGAACGAAAGCTTCGGCAAACGATTCCTGTACCGCATCCTCAGCCAGATAAGGGTCGTTCAGTTGATTGCAGGCGACGGCATAGGCCATATCGCCGAATTGGCGGACCAGTTGAGCGAATGCATCGCGGTCTCCCTGCTGCGCCGCTTTTACCGAATCCATGAGATGTCATCCTTTCTAACCAGCGTTCTATAACTAAGTGCCGGAGGCTGACGAAAAGGTTACAGGATCGTATAAAAAAGGAATGCGAAAAATCGTACGTTCATTCCGATGGTACTGGAAAAGCTGCCGGTATTCAATGTCAATCGCGCTGTTTTGTCCAGCGGGCAAACCGCGCAAAGTCCGCTCGAACGGCCGTACCGGGGAGTAAGCCTTGATTTACGACAGCTTTTGCGGCACAATGGAGAGTATACGACACGGAGGAGATTAGGATGACGGAGACCGGCTCGATACAGAACATGCTGGATAAGATGGCGAGAAGCGGATGGAGAATTACGGACCAGCGGAAGACGATGGCGTCCATCTTCGCAGGCGCGGACGGTTATTTGTCTCCCAAGGACGTGTACGACCAGATGCGGGTCAAATACCCCGGAGTCAGCTTCGATACGGTATACCGTAATCTCCGGATGCTCAGCGAGATGGGCGTATTGGAGCAGTTTTATTTTCTGGAGGGCGGCTTGAAGTTCAGGGCGAGTTGTTCGTCGCACCATCACCATCATTTAATTTGCACCAATTGCGAGAAAACGTTAACGTTTGACTTTTGCCCGATGGAGCAGCTCAATCGTCTGCCGGGTAACTATAAAATTATGAACCACCGCTTCGAAATTTACGGGATTTGCGAGGAATGCCAAAGCTAATAACGGCCGGACCGGCCGCAGCCGGAAGCGGCACCGGATACGGACTTGCCGGAGGACTTTCCTGAGCGGAAGGGTCCGGCGTAATTTCCCCAAGCCGCTTTTGCGGCTTTTTGGCCGTTGGCGGAAACGGCGGGCCCACATATAGCCTGTTGACGGCATCAGCGAATTTGTGTTACGATCTAACAGTAAAAATTACGATTAATCTCGAGGTGCTGTGCATCGATCGATCCAGGCTAGCCCGGTTTCGCAAGGTTGCTGCACGATAACGCATTTGTGTTTTATTATAGTAAAAATTACATATAAGGGAGCGCGATTGCATTGAACGACAACAAAATTCCGGTTACCGTTTTAAGCGGCTATTTGGGAGCGGGAAAAACGACGGTGCTGAATCATGTGCTGAATAACCGCAACGGGCTGAAGGTGGCCGTCATCGTTAACGACTTGAGCGAGGTGAATATAGACGCGGATCTGATCAAAAACGGCGGAGGTTTGTCGCGCACGAACGAGAAGCTGGTCGAGCTGTCGAACGGCTGCATCTGCTGTACGCTCAGGGAAGATTTGCTGCACGAGGTGGAGAAGCTGGCGAAGGAGAACCGGTTCGATTACTTGCTGATCGAATCGACGGGGGTCGGGGAGCCTGTGCCGGTCGCCCAGACGTTCACCTATGTCGATGAGGCGCAGGGGATCGATCTGTCGCGGTATTGCCGGCTTGATTGCATGGTGACGGTCGTGGACGCCTACCGGTTCTGGCACGATTATTCGTCGGGGGAGACGCTGCTTGACCGGGGGCAGGCTGTAGGCGAGGAGGACACCCGGGACGTTGTCGATCTGCTCGTCGATCAGATCGAATTTTGCGATGTGCTGATCCTTAACAAGTGCGATATGGTGGAGGAAAACGACCTGCAACAGCTGGAGGCGGCGCTGTGCAAGCTTCAGCCGAGAGCCAGACTCCTTCGGGCGGTGAACGGGCAGGTCGATCCCGGGCAAATTTTAAATACCGGCTTGTTCAATTTTGACGAGGCGAGTGTGTCCGCAGGTTGGATTCAAGAAATGGAGAAGCCGGCCCATACGCCGGAAACGGAAGAATACGGCATATCGTCGTTCGTTTACGAACGGAGACGGCCCTTTCACCCGGGCAGGCTGATGGAGTGGATGAGCGAATGGCCGCCGGAAATCGTCCGTGCAAAAGGCATCGTCTGGCTCGCTACGCGCAATGAGATGGGCCAATCGATCAGCCAGGCCGGTCCGTCGATCCAATTCGGCCCCGCCGGTTACTGGATCGCTTCGCTGCCGGAGGAGGAGCGTCGGTTGTATTTGCTGGAGGACGAGAAGCTGCGGGCCAGCTGGCATCCGGCGTATGGAGACCGGGCAAGCAAGATGGTGATGATCGGGATGGAGATGGATATCCCGTCGATCGCTTCGGCGCTCGATTCCTGTCTGCTGACAGAGGAAGAGATGACGCGAGATTGGCGAAGTTTCCGCGACGAGTTCCCGAAAGCCGCGGCGGAAGAATGAAGCGCGGGCGAGCTGTTGTAAGCCAAAGCGTGAAGAAAAAGAGGCCCCGAGAAGTTTGCCCGTACGGCAGCTTCCCGGTGTGCCTCTTCTTGTGCGCTCAGGAGTCGAATTCGACAGCGGTGTCTGTAACGATGGTCGATATGGCGTGCTTGTAGATTAAATACTGCTTGCTTTTGGATTCGCGGATCAACACGACGAATTTGTCGAAGGCGTCGATCGTGCCTTTAATCCGGGCTCCGTTCATAATGATGATGGTACAGATTGCTCGGTTTTTGCGCAGGGTGTTCAGACGGCGGTCTTGAATCAATTCCGCCTTTGTCGGGGCCAGCTCTTCAATCACCAATATCCCTCTCTCTCTACTAATCAGGGTTATCTCTATTATACTATAGATCCGCACCTAATATCATGTCGAGTTACATGAATTTCCAACGTAATCGTAACGGGAAGGCGAAATTTTTCCGTTTCGGAAGGTTTTTCACATCCGATGTGAGAATAGGGTAACTTGTAGATTTCAGTGATCCGCGAAGGAGGAGATCGGATGACGGTTCAGGTTGTGGACGGAGACTTGCTGGAAGCGCAGGAACATATCATCGGCCATCAGGTAAACTGTCAGGCGGTTATGGGGTCGGGTGTCGCGAAAGCGTTAAAATCCCGGTACCCTCGTATATATACGGCCTATATGGAGTATTGCAGCGGCAAAAAGCCGGAGGAGCTGCTCGGGAAGCTGCAAATCGTCGAGCTGGAAGGCAAATGGGCGGCGAACTTGTTCGGGCAGCTGAATTACGGCCGGTCGAGCGCGATCTACACCGACTACCCGTCGTTGCAGTAAGCCTTGTTGTCCCTGAAAGAGTACGCGAAGGAACGCGGGCTTTCCGTCGCCTTGCCGTATCAGATCGGCTGCGGTCTTGCCAACGGGGACTGGAATGTCGTCGGGCCGATGATCGAGGACGTTTTCCGCGATTACGAATGTACGCTGTACCGGATTGGCTGAGCCGAACCGCCGGCCACGAAAAAACCTCCAGAACCATGCGAATGGGTTTTGGAGGTTTTTTAAGTTATTTCGTCATTTCACCGTTGTCGTGACTGAACTGCCACTCGATGCCGAACTTATCGACGAGACTGCCGTAACATTTGCTCCAGAACGTTTCCTGTAGCTCCATCCGGACCGTGCCGCCTTCTTTCAGGCTATGGAAGTACGATTGGATATTGTCGAGATTGGAGCTGACGACGGCGAGGCTTATGTTGTTACCCTGGACGAACGGCATGCCCGGAAAGATGTCCGAGAACATCACGTTGCTGCCGCTGATCTGAAGACGGGAGTGCATGACCAGATCTTTGGCTTCCTCCGGAAGGGTGTAGTCGGGGGGCGGCGGCGCCTCTCCAAAGGTCATAATATGCGGCTGCTCCGTAGCGAACACTTTAGCGTAAAACAGCACGGCTTCCCTGCAATTACCGTTAAAATTCATGTAAATATCGACAGACACTTGCTTCACTCCTCGTAACCGGATTTGGAAAGGGCGAAAATTGTTGTCCAACAAAATTGTATCATTGATCTGCCTTCTGAGCCAACCTCCTAAGCGGCGATGATCTGTAAAGGTTGTATGAACTGCACCTGAATTCCAGCGGATCACCTCTAAGGGATTGCTCAACTTGGCTCATGAATCCAATATTCCCCCTGCGTTTCCCGATTAAACTTGTGCAGACGCATATCGGCTGCATCCGGGGCGAGGACAAGAGGATTAGGGCTCGGAGTCCATTTCGAGTTTAACGGGGAAGAGCCTTATCTGATGCAGGCGATCGGAATTCCGGTTTCCGCCTTCCACCGGTTTATGGAGGAAGCGGCCGGCACCCGGCTGCTCGACTTCTCCTCCCTGCGGTGGCAGCCTGTATGCATGCCGTCCCGGCAACGCCCAACGCGATCATTCACAAGAAACGGGTTTACGGGCGTGGCTTCATTCGGATTCGAGTTGTTCCCACACACCCTAATCAACGAGCGGTTGAGCGAAGATCCCCATTCACTCCCACGCGCTGGCGGATGAAGGCTGTGCCCGGACATGAACATGCTGCGCAACATCACCGCGGGTAATCCCCGTGCTTTACTCAAGCCCGTCTTGTTAACATCGCTCGCCAATCTGGCGGGAATCGTGCCTTATGCGCTGTTGGCGGAAGCGGTCAGGCTTCTGTTCGAACCGTTTGCATCTCCCGGAGCGGTATTCGATACGGTACGGCTTTGGTGGGTGTGCGGCGCGATGGCGGCTTCGCTGGTGGTGCTGTACCTGTGCGAAGTACCGGCGTACAAGGCGCAATTCCGCAGTGCATACAGCGCGGCGGCGGAAGGGAGAGCCCGCCGGTCTGGCGCTGCTCGACTGGCGGATGGCGCTTTCGCTGTTCGCCGCGCTTCCGGTTGCCGTCTTGCTCGTCCTGCTCGTCCCGACGACCTCCGGGCTCCAGCGGAAGCTCGGTCGGGAAGCGGCAAAAGCACCGTGCTCCGGCTAATTGCCCGTTTCTACGATCCGGACCAGGGGGAAGTGACGATGGGCCGGCGGGGGTTCTCCGTAAGGAGGTGTCGGAGCGGGAAGCGGGAACGTTCGTCAGCGGGTATACGCTCGGCTGGTACGTTCCGGAGACGAGCGGACCGGCGGCGGTACGTTTTACCGAATCGGGCGGCAGGCGTCCCAGGCAATTAGGTACAAGGACCCGCAGACCTTTCGTTGTTGAAAATTTATAATCGTTTTCAAGGGAAGCAGATTTATTACTACATCATTTGGTTATGGTGGTGAAGCAACAGTGGAACAACAGACGAAAATCACAACGATTGCGGAGGAGATCGCGGATGCGGTCAACCGGTGGTTCGATCAGATCGAGAAGAAGGATGCCGGGGAGATTGTAAGACGCACGACGCTGCAGATCGGCATCCACGATTATTTGCGCTTCGAATACAAAGACGGCCGCATCCGCCTTTATTCGTATGACGACGATTTCGGCTCGCCAGAAGTGGAGGAGCAGGGCAGCCGCTGGACGGAACCTTTGACGAAGGAGGCGATCGAAAGCGGGTTGCTGCCGCAGCTGCAAGAGCGTCTGCTGCAACGGATTACGCGTTATGCGTCGAATCCGCTGCTGAATTACAGGTTTACTGTGCTTGGCAAGTTCACGCTGGAGGACGGCGAGTTCGTGGTCCCGGTTGCGGACTATGTCGATGAGGGGAAAAAAGCACAGCTGCTGCTAAGGCTCGACCAATACATACAGAACAAGCTGCGCAACGGACAGTATCCTACGAAACCGCTGGAAACCTTTTTTCTATCGAATCATTTGGTAGATCCGGGCTTGTATCCGAACGTTGACGCGGCCGGCATCCTGAGCCTGTACGAGCGGGTCATCGAGCTGAACAAAAGCAACAAGGAGAAGCTGGCCGAGCATCGGGCTACATTTATCCGCGCGTTGAGCCAGTGGACGGAAACCGTCTTCCTCCCGCGGCACTTCGATTGCAGGAAGGAACAATGGGGCCTCCCGGTTTACACGATGAAAGCGATCGGCGAGCAGACGCCCGCAGATCCGCAGGAGATGGAGCTAGCGCTCAATACGGCGATACTCATTATCAAGCACGAGCCGAATTACAGCAGACAATCGGGCCTGGACTTGCTCGAACGGCTGAAGGAACTCGGAAGCGACAAGGCGGAACGGATCATGAAGGAAGGCAGCGGCACGATGGATGCGGCGGATGTCGGATATCGCGACGAACTTGTGGAATGCCGGGCTAACGACGTATTTTCGACCGTGACGGTGCAGATCAAGACGGAGTGTGCCGACAGTTACGCCAAAGCGATCGATTTTATATGCAATTTGCTCGAAAAGGGGTTTTCCAAAAGCTACCGGATCAAGCTGAAATCCCAAGCCAAGCACGTCCTCCCCGTACCGGGCCTGGACAAATCGTTAACGCACCGGTTTTTCGCCAACGCGTTGCAATATGCCGAGCTGTATCCAAGGCTGGAAACGTATGCGAAGCTCGCGATCACCGAGTATGAATGGTATGACGATACCGAAGATGAGCCGTGCTGCATGCCCGGTACGTACGCCGTATTCGGACTGGGGCTTACGGACCGGCGGTATTTCCCGTTGATCGAATCGTATATGCGCTGTGTGGACGAGGAGCATCAGTCGGTGCAGACGGCTTTCACCTTGACCTTCGTCAAGCAGTACGGAATCGACGAGTCGACGATCCCGACCGTAGCCGCCTGTCTTCTGAAGTGTACGGAAGGCCGATTCGCCAAGCAGCTCGCCAAGGAGCGGGCCTTGTTCGAAACCGAAGCGGTTCTGCAAGCTTTGGCTGCTGTCGTTCAAGGCATGGAGCCGTATGAGGCCGAGCATCTCGTAGATATCGTCTGGGGCGGCGCAGACAAGCTGCAGGCGAGAATCCGCAAAGAAAAAGGAGAGCTTGCGCCATTATTAGCCTCCATCCTGTCATTTACGGACAAGAAGCGTCGCCTTCCCTGAACGGGAGTGCGCGTTCGGATGGCTGCCGTGTATTCACAAGGAGGATGTTATGGAACGAACGTTAACGGATAAAGCGAGCGGGAAAACCTGGTCGATCCAGCAGGACGGAAATCGGATTTTCACCACCGGAAACGGAGGCAAGCCGAAAGAGAAAACGTTCGAAAATCCGGAGCAAGCCGCCAAGCACGTACAGAAGGAAGTATGGAGCCGGCTGAAAAAAGGAATGGTGCTGTTGAACCCGGAGGCGGACGCCGGACAGCCCGTCCTGCACCGGTATATCGGCGGCGGTTACACCGGTTCGATGCCGCTTGCGCCGGTTGAGGATACGAATACTTTTTACTGCAGCTATGTAGTGAATCAATTCGAGAAAGAAGACGTGTACCTGCTGGACGATCAGGGCGAGACACGGAAAACGTACGAGCTTCCCGGCGGGCCGATGATCTTCGACATGCGTTTCTGTCCCGAGCTGAACGTACTGCTAATGAACCGGGATCATCAAATCATCGGGCTGTCTGCAGGGAACGGTGAAGTCCGGGCCTATACGGCCGTGAGCCGGCATCCGGTTAGCGCTCTGGCTCTGTCAGGCGCGTCGGCGGTATGGTACGACGATCCGAATCTCGTCGTGTACGACCTGAGGGCGGACGCCGTCCGGTATACCCGCCAAGTTACACCCGAGCTGTACGGCGGGCACAGCCCCCAGCTTTGTGCGGTATTATCGCCGGACGGGAGCAGGATGGCTTACTGCGCGCAAAGCGATGAAATCGTCATAGTCGATTTGGCGACAGGGCGCGAGCAGCCGATAAGCAAAGCGAAACAAGCGATGACGGCGAGCATGTCCTTCTCGCCGGACGGCCGTTATTTGTTCACCCAAGAGGAATACGGCTCCTGGTCTCTGCTCGCCTATGACGTGGCGGAACCGGCCAAGAGCGAAGACTGGGACCTGGGTGAAATAAAGAGCTATGCGATCCATACCGGCAAAAACTTGCTCGCCGTATACAAGTACGGCAAAGTTCGCCTGTACGATCTCGATACGAGGGAGCAGACACTCGTTTTGGATGTCGAGCATGTGGTCAAAACGTGTTATCTCGCGTTTACGAAGGACCGTTTGGCGGTTTATACGGACTATGGTTGTGTAAGCTTATATGCTTTAGAGTAACCCGGCGCCGGTAACGGGCTGGAGGAATAGGAGGTTTCCGCGGTGAAGGAAGAACTGATGGAGCGGCTGCGACAATTTTTGGGCCGGGCGGATAACGCTTCGCTGTCCGGCACGCCGGCGGGCGACGAGCAGATCGCCTCCGCCGAGCGGTTGTTGGATGTTCGTTTTGATGCCGACTATATCGAATTTATTAAAGCGTTCGGAGGCGCTTATGCTGGTCTTCCCGTACATGCCTTTGCGAACGGCTCGGCGATGGGAAACGAGACGGTAGTAGAATTAACGCTGGACTTCAGGAAGCAGTACGAGGGAACCGTAACGGAGGCGGAGACCCTGCTGCGAAGCGGCCTTGTCATCTCGCTGGACGGCTCCGGCGATCCCATCCTAATTGCTTCCACAGGGGAAGTTTATATTTGTTACCATGACTCGGGAGAGACGAGCATGCTGGCGGGATCATTTGCCGAACTGATCGAAGATAACTTTTTCGAATACTAGGCAACGAAAGATGGATCGCTGTCAACGAGGATCAGGCTACCGAGGTTCGATTGCCGTATCACGAACTGGCAGGTAGGGACGAGAGCCGCTTATTTTGCATGAAGGAGTATCTTTGATAAAATACGTGTAGCCTATAGCTGACGGATGTCTCTAGAAAAGCGAATGAGGACCAATCGCTTTCGAATAGAGGCGTCCTTTTTTGATTAGGTTGACCATTAGTATGTAACGGGAGAGTGGACTCCATGTCCGATCATGGCCTGCTGCAAGCAATCCGGCTCAATTTTTTATATGCCGAAACGTATTCCTTCCATTCCGGCTTTTTTCGGACTCTGCTCAGAAAGAGAGTTTGCCATTCCTTATGATGTATATTTAAGTTTCGTGTCAGCCCTATTCATGCAACCGAACAAACAACAACCGGAGAATATTAATTCTTCGGTTGTTGTTATTGTGCACGGCTGCCGGAGATTCGGAAGGAATAAAGATGGGGTTTTTCAGCACAATATTAAAACGGAAACAATGGGGATCGTTTCCTGAATAACCAGTCGGTTATTTGGCGGGAAGGAGAGGAAACCATGAAAAGCGGCTCGATTACATTTGCTCAAACGGTAATGATCATGATGCTTGGAACCGGTCTTATGAATCACGTTATTGTTATTCCGATATTGGTGGAAGTGGCTAAGCGTGATGCGTGGATAAGCGTATTATTGGCCGGCGGCATCAATTTAGCATGGGCGGCATTGCTGTATACCGCTTTGGCCAAAACGCGAGGAATTCATCTGTTTCAATGGTTGGGGAAGGCTTACTCCCCAATACTGGCGAAAGCGCTGGCCGGAGTAGCCTGTCTCTATATGTTGCTGCTGTGCGCCGTTACATTACGGGATACGTCGACCTGGATACACCTGACGTTCTTGCCCAAGGTTCCTGTTTTTGTGCTTTCTCTTGTCTTCGGTTTATTATGTCTGTTCAACGCCTACTCCGGTATTCGCTCGATCGCGAATATGTCCATTTTATTGCTGCCGTTCGTTGTTGTGTTCGGATTCTTCGTGATGACAGCCAATTTTCCTCATAAACGATATTCCCTTCTAACGCCTGTGCTGGAGATGGGCATGAGGCCGGTTTGGAGCGGGATCATCTATGTGGGGGCCGGACTGATCGAGATTGTGCTGCTGCTGTTTCTGCAGCAGCATATCCGATCGAAATATTCCTTTTGGCATGTACTGGCCTTGGCGCTCATTCTTATGGGTTTGACGATCGGTCCCGTCATGGGAGGGATCGCGGAGTTTGGCCCGGAGCAACTGGCCAAATTAAGATATCCGGCATACGAGGAGTGGAGACTGGTGACCATTGGCCGTTATATTGAGCATCTGGATTTTCTCAGCATCTATCAATGGTTCTCTGGCGCCTTTATTCGGATTTCACTATCGATGTTTCTTTTTGCAGACTTGTTGTGTGTCCAAAACCCCTGGAAGAAGAAAGTCGTTCTCACTCTCGTATTGTTGGTTTCCGTTCTTGCTTCCATCTATTCGATGAGCGACGACAAGTTCCTTGATGTACTCCGCGATTATGTACTGCCGTCCGTGTTGGCGGTCATTGCGGTTTACAGTTTAATCCTCATGATGCTGATACATGCGAAGAAAAGGAGGGGGGCGAATCATGGCTGATACTACGCCGAATGAAGCGAGTCTTCGCGATTTATTCGCGATATGCTCCGATGTCAAGTTCGAGAAGTATGAGCTTTCGAGCGAGAACGATACCGAGCCCGCATCTATGCTGCTTATATACTGCTACGGCATGTGCGATATTCCTTACTTGAACCGTTTCGTCTTACCCGGCCTTCTGGAAACATACCGGAACCATTCGATTTCGAGCAGTGGGCAGTTGGAAGAGTATCTAAAGCTGAGGGTCACGCCATTCGACGATAATAAGGAAAGCGAAGCCATCGTACGGAACGTATTTCAAGGCCAATTGCTGCTCTGGTTCGAGCCCATCTGTAAGCTTTATGCGATGGATGTGGCCGATCCGCCGAAGCGAACGACGGAGGAACCAAATACCGAAGTATCCGTAAAGGGGCCGAAGGACGGATTTACCGAGGAAATCAGCGTGAACCTCGCTTTAATCCGCAAGCGGCTGAAAACGAATCAGCTGGCCGTCGAGACTTACACGTTAGGAGACGAGACCAAGACGAACGTATGTCTTTTGTTCATGAACAATAAGATCAAACCAGAGATATTAAGCGAAATTCGAAGCAAGCTGTCGGGGGTCAAGCTGCCGGGTCTGATAAGCTCCACACAGCTGGAGGAGGCTTTGGCGGGTTTTTCCTTGTTTCCGATGTTCGCATATACGGGGCGGCCCGATTTTGCCGTCAATTCCTTGCTTCATGGACGATTCATCCTATTGGTGAACGGTTCTCCAACGGCTTCGGTTGCTCCCGTTACTTTAAGCTATATGCTTAATACGTCGGAGGACGCTCATACCCTGAATATGTTCGTTTTTTTCACCCGCATCATGCGCCTGGTCGGTCTGCTTTTCTCCCTCTTTCTTCCTGGTTTTTGGATCGCCCTGTTGTCCTTTCACCAGGACCAGATTCCGTTCTCGCTGCTATCCACTCTGATCTTATCCAGGCAGGGGGTTCCATTGCCTGTACCATTGGAGGCGTTCGTCATGCTTCTTTTGTTCGAGCTGTTCCGCGAAGCGGGAATGCGACTGCCTTCCGCATTCGGACAGACGCTGTCGGTTGTCGGAGGACTGATTATCGGCCAGGCCGCTATTAGCGCCGGAATTACGGCTCCGGGCATCTTGGTTATCGTAGCGATTTCCGTACTGGCGACGTTTACACTCGTCAACCAGCATATGGTAGGCATCGTAAGCATCCTTCGGGTAGTTATTTTACTGGTCAGCGGAACATTAGGTATGTTCGGCTTTCTTATTTGTCTGCTGGCCATTGCGCTTTATCTCGTTAATTTGAAGTCGTTCGGCACGTACTATATGGAGCCGCTGGCGCCCGCTTTTTTGAAGGATTTATGGAAAGTCTTGTTACGCACTCCTTGGGGAAGACGTTTCAAAGTGCCTAGCTTATTGCAAAAAACGAAGCGATCAGGAGGAGGCAAGCCGCGATGACAATGTTTCGATCTTTTTTGGCGCTTGTCCTGCTTTCCGTTACACTGACGGGGTGCTGGGGGATTCGGGAAATCGAGCATATGATCTATCTCAACACGGTCGGTGTAGATTATAAAGATGGGAACATTATCTTTTATGCGCAAGTGGTTAGCTATTTCAATGTGGCCAAGAAAGAGGGCGGGGGTCAGGCTCAAAAACAGATCGTTTCTATCGTCAAGGCGGAAGGCGATACGTTTGACAAGGCGGCTTTCAACATGTATACAACCGCTCAGCAGCGTATCGCATGGAGCCATGTCAAGGCGTTGGTATTTACCGAGGCGGCGCTGAAGAACAAGATTGTCGAGCAAGTATTGGACGTATGGGACCGCTATTACGAGAATCGCTATACGATCTGGGTTTTCGCCACGAAGGAACCGATCGAAAAAGTGTTCGAAGCAACGCCGATTCAGAACACCTCCGTTGTTTATTCCCAACTGAACGATCCCAAAGATATTTACTCGCAAAGCTCGGTTATAGCTCCGATTTATTTGTATGACTTTATGCGTACATGGTATGAGAAAAGTCAGTCGTTGAAGATTCCGTACTTGACCATCGATGAAAGTTGGAAGGAAAGCGGGAAAATTTTATCGACGCTGCAAATAAACGGGGTTGGCGTATTCCAAAACCGGAACTATAAAGGGTTTATCCCGCGGATTCAGCTACAAGGGCTTAGGTGGTTAAATGGAAAAACGGAGAGAACTCCTCTTTATGTGAAGGCCAATGGCAAAAACGCGTTGGATTCGACACTCGTTATGGAAAATGTGAGACCCAAAATCAAAGCCGAAGTCAAAAACGGAAAAGCCGAATTCAAGATCCAGGTTACGGCTAAAGGCAACATTCCGCAGTTGGTGCAGCCTTTGTCTCAAAATAATCTGGAGCGGCTTGCAGTCGAAAAGATACAAGCGGAAATCAAACAAACCTATTTGGAAGGATTGCGCCACGGAGTGGATGTTCTTGGTTTATCCGAAACTTTGTTTCGCTCCAGGCCGAAGCAATGGCACGAGCTGGCACGAAACGGCAAATTGCTTCTTGAGCCCGATTCAATCGTTTCGATTGAAGTGAAAGCGAGTATCCTCAGCGGCGGGATTTCCAAAATCAAGCACTAGCGCCCGTTGACGATGTCCCTTGCTCCAAGATGAGGTCGATGCGTCGGGGTGTTTAGAGGATCACGCGATAAGCGGTATTCGGGCAGCGGCTTACAAAGTTTACCGAATAAATGTCCTTGGGCGAGCGGGATATCCAGGGTTCTGTTCCGCGCATTCAACAATGTCTGCCAGGAGCCATTGTTTCTTTAGTTTCTGATCGCAACCCTCTACAAGGTCGCGGTCTATTTTCACGTTCGATATGTTTTGCTTGTGTTCCAAATTTCCCCCCTCAGTCTATCTATCTTTTACAGATTCCTTATGTACAGCAAAGCAAAAATCCCCTGGTCTTGTATTGGCGAAACAAGGTCGCATCTATTACAGCTCATACTTGTATCTCCACCTAATATACGTTCCAATCCACATTGTAATATATCAATAGAAAACGCATTCAAACTGGAAGACTGAGAAGATCTGTCGTCGTTGTATATCAGTTGTTCAACAACCGGAAAGCGGTGTAATGGAAAATTAATCCCTATAAGAAAAAGGTTTATTTAATATTGACAGCTATCGAATTCATCCTTTAATATTAATACCACTGGAGAATATAAATCGAAAATAACATAAAATCTTAAAAAACATTAGCTTTTTCACCAGAAATCATTGAGAAATCATATTATTTTGTTCACTGGTGAAAATAATGGAGAGATGGATAGTGAAAAAGCACGATCAGGATTTTATGAAAAGGCAAAACCGGCTCACCGTTTTTGAAATCATCAAAAACCAGCAGCCGATCTCCCGTGCTTCCATCGCCAAGCAGACCGGCATGAGTCCCACTACGGTAAGCCGCATCGTCGGCGAGCTGACGGAAGAAGGGTACCTGCTCGAAACCGAACAAGTATCCGCCGGCTTGGGCCGCAAATCGACGCTGCTCGCGATGGTCGATGCCGCCGTGTTGTCTGTCGGCGTCGAGCTGGACCGTCATCGCATCCATATCGGCATCGTGGACATCCAGGGCAAGGTGGTAGCCAGCGGCACATACCCGCGTGCGGCAGATGAAAGCGCTGAGATTACGCTGGAGAGGATCGGAGCCGAGATCAATCGCCTGACCCATGAAAATGAGATCGACTGCGCCCGCCTGATCGGAATCGGTATCGGCCTTCCCGGGATCGTAGACAACGACAACGGAGTCGTCATTTTCTCCGTCCAGCTCGGCTGGAAAAATGTCCGTCTCGCCGAAAGGTTGAAGGAAATTACCGGATACGACGTGGCGGTGGACAATGAGCTCAAAGTGAAAGCGCTTGCCGAACATTTGAAAGGCGCCGCCATCGGCTCGAACCGTACCGCGCTGCTCGGCTTCGGCAACGGCGTAGGTTCTGCGCTTATCTTCGAAGGGGAGATTTATCGCGGTAAAACGAACAGTGCCGGTGAAATCGGCCATACGACGATCGACCCGAACGGGATGATGTGCGACTGCGGGAAAGCGGGCTGCCTGCAAACATATATCAACATCCACTCGCTGCTGGCCGAAGCGAACAAGACGCATCCGGTCCGCACGATTGAAGAGTTGTTTGAAGCGAGGCGGGCGGGGGAACGCTGGGCCGTTTATTTGATCGACCGGGCGCTTATGTATATGGCGATTACGATTAATAACGTCGTATGCATGTACAACCCGGACAGCGTTATATTAAGCGGAGAGCTGGCGGACAAGTTCCCGGAAATTTACCAGGAAGTTGTGGAGCTGTGTATCACCAGATTCGTCTGGGAGCCGCTGCGCGGAACGTTCACGATTCTGCGTTCGGAGCTAAGCGAGCAAGGCGTCGTCATCGGTTCCGGATTGATGTCGCAAAATTGTTTTTTTGCCTTGGAGTAGACGGGACTGCACATGGTTGAATTTGGGAGGGAACAAGATGAGGTTCGTACCTTTAGTGGAAGAATACCGGGGCGGCGTGCTGGAGAATGTAAACTATGGAGCCGTTGCCGTTGTCGACGAGAAAGGCAAGGTGCTGTACTCGGCGGGCAATCCGGAGCATCTTACGTTTTTGAGATCGGCGGCCAAGCCGTTTCAGGCGATTCCCGCGATGAAGCGGCGGATCGAAACCGTATATGGCCTTGAAGGCCGCGAAGCCGCACTGTTTGCGGCATCCCACCGGGGCGAAGCGTTCCATATCGACGCGCTCGAATCGATGCTTCGCAAAACCGGCATTTCGGAAGACGCGCTTCATTGCTGCGCGACGTATCCGCTGAACGAAGACGCGAAGGCGCTGCGGCATCAGGCTCATGAGCCGAAGCGGAGAATTTTCCACAACTGCTCGGGCAAGCATACCGGTCTCATCGCCCTGTGCAAACATATGGGCTGGGACGAGCGGACGTACTACGATCCGGAACATCCGGTTCAGAAGGAAATCGTTCGGACGCTGGCTTATTTCGCCGAAGTACCGGAAGAGTCGATTCCGCACGGTGTCGATGGCTGCGGCTTGCCGATCTTCGCGCTTCCGCTGCACAAAATCGGCTACTCTTTCTTGAAGCTCGCTTGCCCGGATCTGATCGAAGATGAAGAGACGCGCGATGCCGCTGCAAGGATGGCCAAGCTCATGAATGAATATCCCGACATGATAGCGGATACACGGTTCGTATGCTCCGAGCTGCTCAAGGACCCTAATTTGACGGCCAAGGGCGGGGCGAAGGGGGTATACGGCATCGGTCTCCGGAAGGAACGGCTGGGCATCTCCCTGAAAGTATCCGACGGCTCCGAGTTAGTATGGCCGTGCATCATCGCCTCGATTCTGGAGCGGATCGGGTATGACAATCCGGAGACGATCGAGCGGCTGTACAAGCTGGTTCCCAATACGATCGTTAACGACGGGGGAACGGAAGTCGGCGAACGCCGGGCGGTATTCGAACTCAAGCTTAATCGAGAATAACTTCCTGATCTGCGCCAAGGCGGGGGGCGGGACAGTCCGGATCGATTCACATACGGGCCTGATCCAACTTCCGCGTGCGGCGCAGGGCAGGAGCGATTCTATACAAACAAACACCTTGGGGAGTGAAACAAAAATGAAGGCTATGGGAAGAAAAACATGGTCGATGCTGATGCTGCTGCTGATCGTAGCGGTAGTGGCCGCAGGTTGTGGTGGCAAAGCCGGCAACGAAAGCACAGAAGGCGCTAACGCCGGTCAAGGCGAAGGCAGCAAAACGGTTTCCAAAAACAACAAGGACATCGTAGTTGCCATCAATGCCAACTTTATTACGCTTGATCCCCACAATACCAGCGATACCCATTCGATTACAGGCGCAAGAACGATGTACGAAGGTTTGATGGGCTTCGACGAGAACATGAACGTCGTGCCGGTATTGGCCGAATCGCACAAAATCAGCGAAGACGGTCTCGTATATACGTTCACGCTGAAGGATAACGTCAAGTTCCATGACGGCACCGATTTTAATGCCGAAGCGGTCAAGATCAATCTGGATCGTCTTCGCGACGAGAAAAACAACTTGAGACTTCGCAAAAGCTTTGCCAAAGTTACGAACGTAGAAGCTAAAGACGCCAAAACGGTTGTCATTACGCTGAGCGAGCCGTATAACGCCTTCTTGAACAAAATGGCGATGGCTCTGATGATCAGCCCGAAAGCTTTGAAAGAGCAAGGCGAGAATATCGGTAAAAATCCGGTAGGAACGGGTCCGTTCAAATTCAAGGAATGGGTGCAGGGCGACCGTCTTGTAGTCGTGAAAAACACCGATTACCGTCAAAAGGAACTTCCGAAAGTCGATAGCATTACGTTCAAACCGGTACCGGAGAACGGCTCGCGGATCGCGATGCTGAAAACCGGCGAAGCGGACTTTATCTATCCGATGCCAACCGAGCAAGTTTCCGAAGTGGAAGGACAAAAAGATATCGTCGTAGACAAAATCGATTCGACGATCGTTCGTTACGTGACGCTGAATACGATGAAAAAGCCGTTTAACGACGTGAAAGTACGTCAAGCGATCAACTACGCAATCAATAAAGACGCTTATATCAAAGTTGTCAAATCCGGTCTGGGAGCGAAGCTGGATTCCACGATGTCATCCAAAACCCAGTACTACTCCAAGCAATCCGGCTACGAGTACGATGTAGAGAAAGCGAAAAAGCTGTTGGCCGAAGCCGGCTATGCAGACGGATTCACCGCCGAAATCTGGGGCGAGAACGATTCCGAAACGATGAAAGGCATGCAGTTCATTCAGCAGCAGCTCGCGCTTGTGGGCATCAAGCTGGAAGTGAAATCGATGGAAGGCGGCACGCTGTCGCAGCAGATCAACTCGGCCAAAACGCCGGAAGAAGCGAAGATTCAAATGTGGTACGTAAGCTGGTCCCCGTCGTCTGGCGATGCCGACGGCGCGACAAGAGGCTTGTTCAGCAGCGAAATGTTCCCTCCTGCAGGAGCGAACACCGCTTATTACAAAAACGCTAACGTCGACAAATGGATTGCGGACGCCAACAAAGCGATCGATCCGAAGCAAGCCGGTTCGATTTACGCCGACATCCAGAAGCAAATTTGGGAAGACGCGCCATGGGCGTTCATGGGTGTCGACCAAGTCATCTCGGGCAAGCGTGCTTACCTGAGCGGCGTCAAAGTGTTCCCGGACGGCTCCATCAGCGTTCGCGATGCCGAAGTGAAGTAATTAACGTTGGATTAGATAACGGGGCCGTTTCTGTATATGTTGCTGCGGAAGCGGCCTCTGTTATGTACTTAGCATATTTGAAGGGAGGCTCTCGTGTTGGGAAGATACGCGTTACAAAGACTTCTTGGAGTCATTCCTCTGCTGTTTGTCGTATCGGTGCTCGTCTTTTTGTTCATCCATTTGATCCCCGGCGACCCGGCGCGGCTCGTAGCGGGGAAGGATGCTACGCTGGAAGAAATTAATGGCATACGCGAGCAGCTTGGGCTGAACTTGCCGCTGTGGCAGCAATATTTGAACTATATGGGGAAACTGTTGTCGGGAGATCTGGGCAGTTCGCTACGCTCCGGATTGCCGGTATCGGACATGCTGATGAGCAGACTGACCCCGACCGTCATTCTTACGTTTACAAGCCTCGGTTGGGCACTGGTGATCGGATTGCTGATCGGAACGATCTCGGCCGTATACCGCAACCGCTGGCCTGATTACACCGGCATGCTGACGGCGATATCCGGCATTTCCGTGCCGGGCTTCTGGTTGGGTCTCGTCCTGATCCAGATCTTCTCGGTACAGCTCGGCTGGTTCCCGACAGGCGGCGTGGATTCGTGGAAATCGTACGTATTGCCGTCGCTTACGCTTGGAGCGGGCATTATGTCCATGCTGGCCCGGTTCTCAAGATCATCGATGCTGGAAACGATGAGAGAGGACTACATCCGGACAGGTCGCGCGAAAGGACTTCGGGAGTTCGTCGTCGTCGGACGCCATGCGCTTCGCAACTCGCTGATTCAGGTCGTAACCGTGGCCGGTTTGCAGTTCGGATTTTTGCTGGGCGGTTCGGTTATGGTGGAGACGGTGTTCAGTATTCCGGGTCTCGGCAGACTGCTGGTCGACTCGATCGCGTTCCGCGATTACACTGTTATTCAAGCTCTCCTGTTATTGTTTGCCACCCAGTTTATTTTAATTAATCTTATCGTCGATTTACTGTACGGGGTACTCAATCCGAAAATCCGGTATGCGTCGAACTAGGAGGAGATCTGAATGAACAACAATTCGACGAGCATGGGGGCCGGTTCCTCCGAGTCTGGAGCAACAGCGAAGATAACGCGACCGAAAGGCCGGCTGGCCCAGTTTTTTCGCAATTTCAGCAAACAAAAAATATCGCTGGCGGCAGGTGTATTCATCCTACTGCTGGTGATCATCGCGTTATTCGGTCCTTATCTGACTCCTTACGACCCGAACGAACCGGATTACGACGCGCTGATGACTCCTCCGTCGGCCGCTCATTGGGCGGGAACGGACGAGTACGGCCGGGATATTATGAGCCGGCTTATCGACGGGACGCAGTTGACGCTTGCGGTCAGCTTAAGCGCTGTTTTTATCGCGGCGGTGTTCGGTACCGTGCTCGGACTGCTTAGCGGTTATTACGGGGGATGGCTGGACCGGCTTATTATGCGGGGCAGCGACGTGCTGTTTTCGTTTCCCGATCTGCTGCTCGCGATCGGAATCGTCGCGATTCTGGGTCCGGGCTTGTCCAATGTGGTAATTGCCGTAGCGGTGTTCGGCACGCCGTCTTTTGCCAGGATCATTCGCAGTGTTACGTTATCGGCCAAAGAAACGTTGTTCGTGGAAGCGGCGCGGTCGATGGGCGCCAAAAACGGGCGTATTATATGGAAGCATATTTTTCCGGAGACGGTTCCGAGCATTATTGTGAATGTGACGATGAAAATCGGCGGTGCGATACTGGCCGCATCTTCGCTCAGCTTTCTCGGTATGGGCGCCAAGCCGACCGAGCCGGACTGGGGAGCCATGCTGAGCATGGGGCGGGACTACTTGAGCATAGCTCCGCATATTGTGTACATTCCCGGAGCGGCGATCTTTTTGACCGTACTTGCTTTTAACCTGGTTGGGGACGGACTGCGTGATGCTCTAGATCCCAAAGCGAAAAAATAAGGGGAGGGCCAGACCGTGACGCCTAGATTGCTTGAAGTGCAAGGATTGAAAACGGAGTTCAGACGCGATGGCGGCAGCGTAATGGCGGTGTCCGGCGTTGACTTTCATATAAATAAAGGCGAAGTATTGGGCCTGGTCGGCGAATCCGGCTGCGGCAAAAGCGTAACCTCCTTATCGATCATGCGGCTGCTCAAGGATACGCCGGGACGGATCGCCGGAGGCGCGGTCCGCTTTCAAGGCACTGATTTGACCCAGCTGAACGAGAAGGAGATGCGGCGGTTTCGCGGGAACGAACTCGCGATGATTTTCCAGGAGCCGATGACCTCGCTGAATCCGGTGCTGCGCATCGGCCTTCAACTGGAAGAGCCGATTATGCTGCATCTCGGATATAGCCGGAAGCGCGCGAGGGAGCATGCGATCCATACGTTAAAGCTGGTCGGGATTCCGCGCGCCGACGAGGTGATGAACGATTATCCGCACCAGTTGTCCGGAGGAATGAGACAGCGGGTGATGATCGCAATGGCGATGGCATGCGGTCCGAAGCTGCTGATCGCCGACGAACCGACGACGGCTCTGGATGTGACGATTCAGGCGCAAATTCTCGATCTGATGAAACGGCTGAAGGAAGAGCAGGAGATGGGCATGCTGCTGATCACGCACGACCTGGGCGTCGTTGCGGAGATGTGCGACCGCGTCGTCGTCATGTACGCCGGACGGGTCGTCGAAGAAGCGTCGGTGACCGACCTGTTCGAGCGGCCTCAGCACCCGTATACGAAAGGCTTGATTCATTCCGTGCCGAAGCTGCGGCAAAAAGTCCGGAGGCTCGAGTCGATCCCGGGCAACGTCCCGGATCTGAGCGCGATGCCCAAAGGCTGCAAATTCGCGCCGCGTTGTCCGTATGTAATGGATCGCTGCCTAACGGAGGAGCCGCAGCTGCTGCCACTCGCAGAAGCGGCGGACCGCAAAAGCCGCTGCTGGCTGACGGAGCCGGTTCAGGAAGGAGGGAGAAGCGAATGAAAGAGACGCCACTTATCGAAGTCAAAGGGCTGCAAAAGTCGTTTACGATCAAAAAAGGCTGGTTCGGTGTTACCAAACATCTGAAAGCGGTGGACGGCATCACATTCGCGATCCGCAAAGGGGAAACGTTCAGTCTGGTCGGCGAGAGCGGCTGCGGCAAGTCGACGACGGGCCGGCTGATCACGCGACTGCTGAAGCCTAACGGCGGCGAAGTATGGTTTAACGGGCACAACATCAGCGATTACACCGATAATCAGATGCGGCCGCTGCGCAAAGACATGCAGATGGTATTCCAGGACCCGTACGCTTCGCTGAATCCCCGGATGAAAGTGAAAGAGCTCGTCGCCGAGCCGCTGCTTATTCATACGAAGCTTGGCACGAAAGAACGGGACAAGCTGGCGCATGAGCTGCTGGAGACGGTAGGTCTTAGCAGCTTTCACGCCGAGCGTTACGCCCATGAGTTCAGCGGGGGCCAGCGGCAGCGGATCGGCATCGCGCGGGCACTGTCCGTTCGTCCGAGCCTGATCGTGGCCGATGAGCCCGTATCGGCGCTTGACGTGTCCATCCAGTCACAGGTGCTGAATCTGCTGCAGGATCTTCAGGAAGAGTACGGACTGACGTATTTGTTCATCTCCCACGATCTGAGTGTAGTCGAGCATATCAGCGACCGGATCGGCGTTATGTATCTGGGTACGCTGGTGGAGACGGCGGAGAAGGACGTGCTGTACGATCGTCCGCTTCATCCGTATACGCAGGCGCTGCTCTCATCCGTGCCGGTACCCGATCCGAGCCTGAAGAAGGAACGGATTATTCTGAAGGGCGATCTGCCGAGTCCGGTCGATCCGCCGTCCGGCTGCAGGTTCCACACCCGATGTCCGTCCTGCATGGAGATCTGCAAGGTGAAGGAGCCGGTATTCAAGGAAGCGGAGCCGGGTCATCAGGTCGCTTGTCATTTGTACGACGAAGAGGTCATGAGAACGGCCAAGTAAGGCTGCCGATACGGCCGGTATTCCACCATCACTGTTGAAGAAGGGATTGCCATGTTGATTACAATCGATAAAGCCGGATCGTCGGACGTCCTCCTGTATCCGGCGTATGCCGGAGAAACATTCCCGTATCCGCTCAGCGAAGCGCGGAAGCGGCCGGGAACGATGACGTGGCTGTACAGCCGGACGGAAGGCGAAGCGGATATGCTCTCCGCAGGAATGGGGGAGCGGAGCCGATCGACGCTGGAGCGGGTACGCCGTGCAGGCGGAGCCTCGGCCCGCTCTTTGCTGCTGGAAGGACGCAATGCCGGAACGCTTGTTGGAAGCCTGGAGCCCCTCGCGGAGCCGGAGATCGTCCGCAGCAAGGAAGTGGCGGCGGAATGGCTGCAAGCGTGGATCGAAGGCTGGCTGCTTGGCTTATACCGGTTCGACAAGTACCGGGGCGTTACGAAACTCGCCGGGGAAGTCCGCCTCAACCTCCGGTCGGAAGATTGGAGCGGGCTTACGCTGGTGGAGCTGGATGAGGTGATCCGGATCGCCGCCCATCGCGCGGAAGGCGCCAACCTGACGCGGGATTGGGTGAACGAGACGCCCGGGGCGTTAAATCCGGATACGTTCGTCCAATGGACCGAGGAGCTGTTCAGGGACAAGCCGGTCAGCATCCGCATCTACCGGGGGCAAGAGCTGGCGGATCGCGGCATGAACGGCCTGCTGACCGTCGGAGCCGGAAGCTTGTATGCGCCGGCGCTGATCGAGCTTACGTACGATGGACTGCCCGGCTCCGAAGCGCCGACGCTTGCGCTGGTCGGCAAAGCGATCACCTTCGACATGGGTGGCATGAATGCGAAGACGGGCCGCGATATTAGCGACGCCCGGATGGATATGGGCGGAGCGGCGGCCGTCATCGGAGCGATGGACATCCTGGTCCGGCAGCGCGCCGGGACTCGCGTCACCGCTCTGATCGCCGTAGCGGACAATTTGCCGGACGCACGCTCTACGCTGCCGTCTTCCGTCATTACGTATCCGAACGGCTTGACCGTTCAGGTGGCGAACACCGACGGAGAAGGCCGCCTCGTGCTGGCTGACGCCTTAATCCATGCAGCCGGACTTGGCGTGGCGCAGGCGATCGACATCGCTACGCTGACCGGCAACGTCGGCGACGCGCTGGGTCTCGGGATCGCCGGGATCTGGGGCGATACCGCGATGACGCGGACACTGGTGGAGATCGGCGAACGCAACGGCGAGCGGCTGTGGCCGATGCCTTTGATGGACGACTATGAATCGGAGTTGAAAAGCCATTATGCCGATCTGCGCAACGTAGGCACTTCCACGCTCGCCGGAGCGATTGTCGCAGCGCTGTTCATCCGCCGGTTCGTCGCCGAGCCGATGAGCTGGGTCCATATCGATATGGCCGGCACGGTGCAGTACAAGCAGGACGTCGGGTACGCCGAAGCCGGAGCTACCGGGTATGGGGCCAGACTGCTTGCGGATTATGCCGTTCATTATGCCCGTCAACATAAATCGGACAATCGGGAGATTTCGTCATGAAATTAGAAGTGATCGCCACTTGTATGGAAGATGCGCTTACAGCCGAACAGAACGGCGCCGACCGGCTGGAATTGATTACGGCCGTTACCGAAGGCGGATTGACGCCCGGCATCGGTCTCGTGCAGCAGGTAGTCCGCGGGGTAGGCATACCGGTTCATGTGATGGTCCGGCCGCACAGCCGCTCTTTTGTATACAGCAGGCACGATCTGGACACGATGATCGCAGAGATTCAGGCGATTGCCGCCGCGGGAGCGGCCGGTATCGTAGTCGGCGCCTTGACGTCCGAAGGCGTGATCGACGAAGCGGCGCTTGAGGCGTTACTTCCATGGGCCGCCGGGATGCAGGTCACCTTTCATCGGGCGTTCGACGAGCTGGAGGATCAAATGGCCGGATTGCAGACGCTGCTTCGTTATCCGGGGGTTACCCGCTTACTTACGTCGGGCGGACCGAAGCCCGCTCCGGAAGCGGTGCCGGCGATTCGCAAACTGGTCGGGGCGGCTGAAGGATCGACGCTGTGCATCCTGGCCGGCAGCGGGCTGACGGTGGAAGGAATTGAAACGTTTATTGAACAAACCGGGGTGAGCGAGGTGCATTTCGGATCGGCGGTGCGTTATGGCCGCTCCTCGTTGTCTCCGATCGATCCTGTACAGCTGAGGGCTTTATCCGACAGCCTTCTTAGATTCGGCTGATCATAGATTTGAAAAAAGGTGAATCATTTGCATAACAACGAACAATACGTAGTCGGGATCGATTTGGGCGGTACGAAAATTGCCGCCGCTTTGTTCGATTCGAAAGGCGAGATTCTGGGCCGCGAACGAATGGAGACGGCAAATGCGCGTACGGCGCAGGAGGTCGTGCAGCGGATGATCGATATGATCCGTTCCGTCTCCGAAGGATACCCGTTGTCCGGTGTAGGGCTCGCTTCTCCGGGTGCGGTGAACAGCAAGGAAGGGATCGTGCTCCACGGTACGAATTTGCCGGAGTGGGAAAACGTTCCCCTTAAGAAATGGATGGGCGAAGCGCTCGGTGTCGATGTGCAGGTCGTTAACGACGCGAATGCGGCGGCGTGGGGCGAATATGTTCACGGTGCGGGTAAACAGTCCGAGAATATGGTCTATGTGACATTCAGCACCGGGATCGGGGCGGGGATCGTACTGGACGGCAAGCTGCTGCTCGGGACGACTTCCTTCGCCGGCGAGCTGGGCCATACTATCATCGAGCCACATGGACCGGAGTGCATATGCGGCAACAAAGGCTGCTGGGAAATGTACGCGTCGGGCACGGCGATCCGGGATTCGGCGGTGGAGCTGATGCGCGGCAGAACGTCCGCGATTGCGGAGCTGGCTGCGGCACGGGGTGAAACGGTGTCCTCCAAGCATGTGTTCGAGGCGAGCAGACAGGGTGATCCGGTCGCCGCCGAAGTGGTGGAGCGGGCAGTATCGTATATGGCGATCGGCCTTGCGAACGCGGTGCATACGTTCAATCCCGACCGAATTGTCATCGGGGGCGGCGTCAGCAAGGCGGGAGATATGCTTTTCCCGGCGCTGCGGGCCCAGACGGAGAAACATATTATGAAGCCGTATCTCGGCACCTATGACATTGTGCCGGCTGATCTTCAGGACGATGTCGGACTGATCGGCGCAGCCGCTTTGTTTCATCGAGCGTAACGGCGTTGGTAACTACGGAAACGGAGGATGGCCGCATGAGTACGAGGGAGCAGAGAACCCGCTGGTTTTTGCAGGACCGGTTCGGCATGTTCATTCATTGGGGACTGTATTCGATTCCCGCCAGAGGGGAATGGATTCGGGGCAACGAGCGGATGAGCTACGAGCTGTACAAAACGTATTTCGACGAATTCGACGCATCGCGTTATAATCCGAAGGAATGGGCGAAAGCGGCCAAAGCCGCCGGACAAAAATATGCGGTGCTGACGACGAAGCATCATGACGGCTTCTGCCTGTTCGACAGCAAGCTGACCGACTTCAAGGCGACCAACACGCCGGCCGGCCGCGATCTTGTCCGTGAATTTGTCGACGCCTTCCGTGAGGAAGGGATCGCGGTCGGGTTGTATTATTCGATCATCGACTGGCATCATGACGATTATCCGGGTTACGGGGACAAGGCTCATCCGGACCGGGACAACGAGGCGGCGAAGGATAAGCCGATCGATTTCGACCGTTACTTGACCTACATGCACGGTCAGGTGAAAGAGCTGCTGACGAACTACGGCAAGATCGACATCATGTGGTTCGATTTCTCCTACGACAATATGACCGGTGAGAAATGGAAGGCGACGGAGCTTGTCCGCATGATCCGTTCCATCCAGCCGGATATTATTATCGATAACCGCCTAGGCGGCAATATCCGGGCGGCGGAGCCGGAGGAATATGCGGGAGACTTCTTCTCGCCCGAGCAGATCATTCCGCCCGGAGGCATCGTCGACGTGAACGGCAAGTCCGTCCCTTGGGAAGCGTGCATTACGCTGAACGATCATTGGGGATACGTGTCTACGGACAAAAACTACAAGTCGGCCCAGCAGGTTATCCGGACGCTGGTCGAGTGCGTAAGCAAAAACGGCAATCTGCTGTTGAACGTCGGACCGGACGCCAAAGGTGAAATCAACAAGGAATCGCTGGACGTGCTGCGCGAAGTTGGAGAATGGCTGCATCTGAACGGCGACAGCATCTACGGCTGCGGCGCGGCCGACAAGCCGAAGCCGGAGTGGGGGCGGTATACCCAAAACGGCAACAAGCTGTACGCTCACGTCTACGACCGCGGCATCGGGCCGATTTATTTCGAAGGCTTGAAAGGCAAAATCGCGAAAGCGAGATTGCTTCGCGACGGTACCGAGCTGAAAGTGGAGACGCCTTGGATGGCCGAGGAGTACTCGGACATCGACAGCGGCGCTTTCATCACGCTGGCGGGCGCCAAGCTGCCGGATGAGCGGGATACGGTAATCGAGCTTCATTTGAAGTAACCATCCGGTACGATGGATTCATTCATCGGCACGATTTATCAGAAACGTTTCTTGGGACACGGCGATATGGCCGTGTCTTTTTCGCGATCGTATCAAGTATCGGTGAACTTCTCTTAACTGCCAAGGGGCGTCCATGGCGGGAGGAATCGCACAGCAGTTCACCCGGGAAAACCGGCGTTATACATCGTTTGCTCATGAGCAGGGAAAAGCGAGTGGAAGCTGATTAAGAGCGGTTTGCCCCCCTTGTTTTGTTCAAATCCAGCTTTGAGAGGGAAATAAGAGCGATCTGAAGCTGCTATTTGGCGCGAAAAGCTACGTGAGCGGTAGAACGGGGTAAATAAGAGGTGCGAACCGCCTTTAAGTTGTACAAGATGAGGTAGCCGCTCCTAATAGATGGGTATAAAGACCGCTGCCCGCTCGGACTTCAGAACTTATAATAAAAAGCGGAGCCTGTTCATACGGGCTGGCTGCTGCGGCCAAGTAGGTTTCAATGCGTCAAGCGCAGAAGGAATGGATGAAAGCCTGCTACTATTTGGACTACGGCAAGCTGGAGCATGGAGAACCATACCTGACCCTTCCGATCGAGACGACCGAAGCGGAGGAGGATTTTACAACGTACATAAGAGCGGCTATCTGTTACGGCGGTCTGTTGGCGCAGACAAGATACGGAAATGAATCTCCCTCAGCAATTGATCAAGCAACTGGCTGGTCGGACAAGTTAGTTACATTCATACGTATATACAGATTTGCAGTAACAGAGCTGCAAGGAGGACGGATAGAGAATGAGAGAATCGATTCTAGAAGTCATAGAGCTGCTCCGGGAGGAACTTCCCGGGCTGGCCGAATCGCTTAACCCGCCTGCAACCGAAGCGGAGCTGCGTCAAGCGGAGGAGGAGATTGGTTTCCCTCTGCCGCCGGAGCTGCGCGAGCTGTACCAGATTCATAACGGTGAGAAGGAAGAGGGGACAGGCTTGTTTTTCGGTCTGCCGTTTCTATCGCTGGACGGGATGTTATCCGAATGGAGAGTCTGGGCGGAGCTGGAAGAGGAGTTTGCGTTGGAGGGCGGGCATCATTCCGTTCCTGCCGGATGGATTAAAGAGAGATACATCAACCGCCGCTGGCTGCCGATCAGCAAAGATTGGGGCGGCAACAACATCGGCGTCGATCTGGACCCGGACAAGTACGGTCTGGTGGGACAGGTGATTAATTTCGGCCGCGACGAGGAGGTCAAGTATGTGATCGCCCGGCAGGTCCGTCATTTCCTGCAATTTATCCGGGATACGGCGAAGGCCGGCAACTACAACATCGTGCAAGAAGAGGATTACCGTTCATGGAGCATAGGCCGCGACGGGGCCGTTCACTTCCTCGATGCGATCCGCAAACTAGAGCTTCCCGTGCTTGAGCCGATTCAACCGCAGCCGGGTGCGGCGGACGTTCAAGGTTGGTTCGAGGGGTTGGATCACGAATGGCAAGAGCGGGTCCGGTCTGCCGCCGGTTCACCGGAACAATTATTCCGGGCGAAGCAGCTTCGCTTTATTCGTGAGGGACTGACGGATATAACACCGCTGGGACGCTGCGAGGACGTACGCGAGCTCGTTCTGAGCGTAAACGAGATTCGTTCCATTGAAGCTCTGAGCGGCTGCAAGCAAGTGAAACAGCTGTATCTTGGGAAAAATCCGATTACGGACCTTCGTCCGCTGCAGCATCTCGAATTTTTGCAGGAGCTGATCCTTACCGGTACGTCCGTTGCCGATCTATCGCCGCTCAGCACGCTTCCCAAACTAAAGGAATTGGATGTCCAGCAAACGCCGGTTCGCGATCTTTCTCCATTAAAACCGATCAAAAGCTTGCGTACTCTAAAAATCTCCCAGCCGGATGCGGAGATGCTTCGTTGTTTGTCGGAGATGAGTCAGTTGCGCGAGCTGGAGATTTCCGGGCTGAGACACGTAACGGAGGAGAATTTGGCCGCGATTGGGCAGCTTGTTCATTTGCGGAAGCTGGAGCTGGATAGTGTTACTCTGTCGAATCTGGAATTCATGCGAGGCTGCGGCAAGCTGCAGGAGCTCGTATTGAATCATACGGCGGTCGGGGATATGTCGGCTATGGCTGAGCTGAAGAGCCTCCACACCTTAAAGATGAGCGGATGTCCCGATGTCGGCAGGCTGGAAGAAGTAGCCCGTTCGGCGTCGTTGAAAAAGATAATGGCCTCGTTCCAACAATTTGCCCTGCTGAAGGACCGTTTTGACCGGAAAATCGATTTCTCCTCGATGAGCGGGAATATGACGGACGAGGAAAGCAAGATCTGGTATGATTATGTGGATCGTTCCCGGGGGTAGGGACGCGCTTTAGTAAACCGGATTTCGAATCCCTGCAAGTGATAATTTGAATATTACGCACGTTACAGGAAAAAAGCTGATTCCGTACAAGAACGGTTGCCAGCTTTTTTCTCTTCCTTCTAAAGACGATCGAGCAAGAGCTCTAATCGTGGGAGCTCGACAAATTGCCACTTGTCCGGCCGAAAGTCGCAGCAGTGCAAGTCTAATATTCGGAACCCGCGATCCTCACTCGGACCTTTTCTTTTGGTTGACGGCAAAACTTCTTTGCGCACGAGCCACGATCCGTTTCGTTGCTTTCGTATCCGAAACTTCCAGCCAGTTTCGGCAGATGCCAATGACCCAATCCGGATTCGATTTACCGGCGTCATTCAGCCAATTACTTACGGAATCCTGCACATACTTGACCGGATCGGATCGGACCGCTTCCAGCAGCGGCAGCGCGATTCCGGGATTGACTTTCAGCTCGGAAATATGTTTGGCCCAAACCCCTTGAGGACGGGTCGCTTCGATTGCGAATCGCCGGATATGGGCATCCTCGTCATGCACCCAATCGGTTAATAGACAAAGCGCCTGCGATAAATCCCTGGTAATCGACTCCCTGACGGCCATCCATGCGATCTCGCGTACGCCAAAGTGATGATCTGCGGCAAACGGGCGAATACCGGCCAATTGGTGCTCGAGCGAAAGCCTCCGATCCAATCCGATCATATACGCAGCCCAGCATCGAACACTGTCAGAGCGATGCGTAAACAATAGTCCAAAGATTCGGCTGGCTTCCTTATCCGGCAGTCGCTCCAACAAACCAAGCCATTCCTTCGCAAGTGCAGGTATAAGCTTCATAATCTTCCTATCCGCGACTTGTTTCAGCCCATTCCTCATCATATCCAGATAACGCTCTAATCCGAGCTCGGCAAGAACATGTTGAAGCAGGACCACATGGTTGACGGCGAGCCATTCGGTCAAGTTTACCGTCTCCAGCCGGCCCCGATTCAGCAGCTCGATCACCTGCTCCGGAATGTCTCCGGCTTTACGGGCTCCTTTACGCTCCAGAAGCGTTTCGGTTCCAAGCTTAGTATTTGCGTTGTCCAACTGCCCAGTCTCCTATTCTTCATGATCGCGCGGCACCTTCTTATTCTCCCTATCGCATTGTGCAGCTGTACCTACGATAACTCATTTTCGCATGGAAAGATGTAAGACAGGTTACAAATCCTAATGTTTATTCTAGACAAACAACTTCTCGTGATGGATGCAGATTGTTTTGAAGCTGGTCTTGATCACCTTTTGTTCCGACAGCTCACGCAAAGCAACCGTTACCGCTTCCCGGCTCGCACCTACCATATTCGCGAGGTCCTGATGGGATAGGGGCATATCGATTCTGCAATACTCACCGTCGCTTTGATAGCCGAATTGCTCGGACAGCTTTACGACCGTATGCAAAATTTTCTGGTGCAGATTATGGATAGCCAGATTGAAAGCGAGACTGCTCAAATGAGCCAGACGATCGCTCAACACTTGGATCATGTTCATCATAAACCGCGGCCGTTGCATCAAATAGTTCTCGAAACGCTCCGTATCCATCAAACAAATATCGCTTTCCTCGACCGTTTCGATGAACAACTCGCGAGTTCCCAGCGAGATGCCCTTCATTTCACCGAATACATTTCCTTCACTTAAAATATCGAGCGTGAACTGCTTCCCGTCGGGACTCAGCCGGTACAACCGGACTTTTCCTTTTTTCACGAAATATAACCGTTCGGCAAACGTTTCGGGCGTTTGAATAAAGGTGTGCTTCGGAAACGTTGTGATAGAAGTGAGCTCGTCCATTTCGATCAGATCTTCTTTCGAGAGCGAACGCAGCAAATTAAATTGCGATAAATACTCGATTTTATCCATGGTTCCTCCTGTTCCTCGTTAAATGCCGGCCGATCC
Source organism: Paenibacillus sp. GYB004 (assembly GCF_036577605.1). NCBI lineage: Bacteria > Bacillati > Bacillota > Bacilli > Caryophanales > Paenibacillaceae > Paenibacillus > Paenibacillus sp. GYB004. The sequence goes on along the minus strand of NZ_JARBDB010000008.1, from coordinate 23,910 downwards.
GTGCTGTTAGTTACTCACGATTATATCATGGTTGAGTGCAGTAAGGCGGAGGATGTATGATTAGCTTTTAACTGCTAGCGCCTGCGATCCATCCCATAAATCAATGAATGGAATACCGGCGTCCCGTGAGGTACAATAAACGGACGGGATGGGAGAGGACGGGAGTCTATGAGCCGGGTGAATGGATATTGGATCTTTGGGGCGCTGTTGGCCGTACTGGTGGCAGCGGCGCTTCTTATTTATTTGGGCCCGGAGCGTCAGCCTGGCCTGCAACGGTTAGGGCAGGAAGCCGGGGAGCCGCAGCAGGGAGCCGGAGCTGAATCGGCAAAGCCGTTTTCGCTTGTAACAACGTTCAGGGGCGATCCGAAAACGAGCCGCGCTTTCACCTGGCATACGGCAAGTACGGAAGCGACTTCCGTCCTCCAGGTAGTCCAGGATACGGGGAACGCTTCATTTGAAGGGTCCGGGGTACGCACGTTCCAGGGAACGACGACTATCCTCAAGCTGATCGACGGTTCGTCCCAAGGCGTACACAAAACGGAAGCGGTCGGCCTGGAGCCGGGTACGGGATACAGGTATCGGGTCGGAGACGGGAGTGCGGAAGGCTGGAGCGAGCCAGCAGCTTTTACGACGGAACCGGCGAAAACCGAAGCGTTCACCTTCCTGAATGTCACTGATTCGCAAGGGGTGACGGAGCGTGACTTTGAACTATGGAAACGGACGCTCGACAAAGCGTTCGGGCAGTTTCCCGGTGCGGCATTTGTTGTACATAACGGCGATTTGACCGAAAATCCGGAAGATCCCGAGGCGTGGAAACATTTGCTGGGAAAAGCGCGTCCTTGGGCAGCTAGTTATCCGCTAATGCCTGTCACCGGAAACCATGAAGAGGTGGATAAAAAAGCGGATGCGTTCGTCTCGCATTTTATGGTGCCGGATAACGGCTCGCCCAGCTCCATTCCCGGGACGAGTTATTCGTTCGATTATGGTCCGGTGCATTTCGTTATGCTGAATTCGGAGTCGAAGCTGAAGGACCAAGCGGCGTGGTTGGAGAAGGACTTGAAAGCAACCGACAAACCATGGAAGATCGTCTCCATTCACCGTCCGGCTTACGGCGGAAATCAGGATAAATCCGTGCTGAAGCATTGGGTGCCGGTGTTTGACAAGTACGGCGTCGATCTCGTGCTGCAGGGCCATAATCACGAGTATTCCCGATCGTATCCGCTTCAGGAAGGGCGGATCGTCGAATCCGGAGGCACCGTTTATGTGACCCTCAATACGTCCGGTCCCAAATTCAATAAGAAAAAGGACGACCAGTTTTATCACCGGGTTCATTTTCAGAACGGCAATCAGATGTTCGCCGCCATTCGCATTCAGGGGGATACTTTGTCCTACCAGGCTTACGATGTGAAGGGGAAGCTGATGGATTCTTTTGACTTAAAGCGCAAATAGCGGTCGTGATCGTAGCTCAGATAGCTGTATCGAGTCCTTAGTCTCTTGCATAGATTTGCGGGAGGCTTTTTAAATGTAACTCTTAACTACTCGCAGTAACAGGATTCGCGGTTTGAGGCCAAGGTTGGTTTATCTGAGGCTTTGTTCAAGCGAGTTACTGACATGCAGCTACCCAAACGAGAGTCGATGAGCAGCGGCTTTATTCATCTTCGGAATCTTTGGCTGCGCCGTAATGAGCTTTGTTGTGCTCCTCATACTGGCTTGGCGATTGACCGGTGCGCGCTTTAAAGGTGCGGTTGAAATGGGTATAGTTGGGGAATCCGCAAATCAATGCTATTTCGCATAATTTCAAATCACTGATCGCGATCAGCTTCTTAGCCATTGATATTCTGGCTTCAATCACATAATCCATAATAGACTGACCGAAGGAAGCTTTGAAAATCTCGGATACCCGGGGAATGCTTAAATTTACGTGAGCAGCAATTCCGCGCAAGGTGACAGGCTTTGTCGAGTTTTTTTCAATATAATCTTTGATCTTAATGCTTACCGCCAGTTCGCGATTATTTTTGTCGACGCTTCCAATATGGCGAGATATGGTCAACAGAAGGGCCCGACATAAGTAATCGACAATATCTTTATCTACGTTCTTGTTTTGTCTTGTCTCATAAATGATATGTTCCCACAAGTTAAGAAGCTTCTCGTCAAGGACAATATTCGCCCTGCATGCCTGTTCGAAACGATGGAACCATTCCGTGACCCAGGAATCGTCAGGCCTGATTTTGAGGAAATAATCCGTACTCGGAAGCGAGTTTGAAGCGATCTCTCCAACCCTCATCTTGTAAAAATCTCCGGGCTTGCAGATCAGCAAATCTCCGGGTCCGAGCATATAACTTTGCCCATTTACGATCGCTTCGGACACACCTTCCTTCTGCAGCCGGATTAAATACCACATCAGCTTGTACCGTGTAAGCTCCAAAGGTTTATCATGAACCGAATATCCCGCTAGAAGAACATTCATTATCAGTCACCCAACCTTCCGCTACGCACTTTTTTATCATTTTGTCATGAATTGTGATCCATGTCCATCATAAGATACGTATAGTGATTCCATAGAAAAGGAAATGTAATTTCGACAAGCTTGATCGTATAATGTAAACGATATATAAGCTAGAAGTTCCACAAAATGGTAGAGCGGAAACAGATGAAGAAAAGGATGTGCCATCGATGGGATTTTCCAAAAATTTTGTGTGGGGAGCAGCTACGGCGGCGTATCAGGTGGAAGGAGCCGCCTCGATAGACGGCCGCGGATTATCAGTTTGGGATATATACGGCGCCACGCCCGGAAAAGTGTTGCATGGCCATACAGGTCAACGGGCGTGCAACCATTATGAAAGGTATAAGGGTGATGTAGGGTTAATGAAGGAGATCGGCTTGCAGGCTTACCGATTTTCTGTAAGCTGGCCCCGAGTGCTGCCGGAAGGCGTCGGATCTGTCAACGACAAAGGTTTGGACTTTTATGACCGCCTGGTCGATGAGCTGCTGCATCACGGCATAGAACCGTATATTACATTGTTTCATTGGGACTTCCCTTACGAATTATACAAAAAAGGCGGGTGGCTGAACAGGGACAGTGCTAATTGGTTTGCAGACTACAGCGCAGTTGTTGTCAACAGGCTTTCCGACCGTGTGAAAAATTGGATCACTTTGAATGAGCCGCCAGTCTTTATTAATCTTGGACACAAGACTGGCAAGCATGCTCCCGGCTTGCAACTGCCGCTGCAGGAAGTGCTGCAGGCCGCCCATCACGCTATGTTGGGGCACGGGAAAGCGGTGCAAGCGATTCGTCACAACGCCAAGCTTCAAGTTCAAGTCGGCTATGCGCCGAACACTCAAGTTCCGATTCCGAATACCGATTCTTTGGAAGATATTGAAGCAGCCCGATTCAAGATGTTTGAAATTCAAACGAAGCAGGATACGAACCTGGCGTCCCTATTCGTGGATCCTGTCGTTCTGGGTGATTATCCCCAAAGCGCTTACGAGGTATTCGGATCGGATATGCCCGCGATGCTATCGGACGACTTGAAAACGATTTGTCAACCGCTTGATTTTATCGGGTTTAATATTTATCACGGCGCGCGTTACAAGAAAGGCGATGGCGCCAAGCCGGAACGGGTCGCATTTAAGGAAGGGCACATGGAAACGTCGATGGGCTGGCCTGTAACGCCTGAGGCGTTGTATTGGGGTCCTAAGTTCATAGTGGACCGCTACAAGCTGCCCTTGTACATTACTGAGAACGGAATGGCTAATACTGAATGGCCTAATCTGGACGGTCAAATATACGATCATCAAAGAATCGATTTCTTAAGCCGCTACCTTGGACAATTAAAACGGCTTGCGGAGGAGGGGGCCGATCTTCGGGGTTACTTCTGCTGGTCGCTGATGGATAATTACGAATGGAGTCACGGGTATGCCGAACGATTCGGACTGATCTATGTAGATTACGAAACAGAAGAAAGAACGGTGAAGCAATCGGGTCTCTGGTACAAGCGAGTCATTGAAACCAATGGTGAGATTGCTGGTTCTTAATCATTAGGATCGTGCCAGGCAATGGGATGTGAATAGTCGTTTCCAATCAATGATAACTTTGGAGGTGGTTTTATTGACAGAACGTGAACTTGCCCGGCCGAATATTTTATGGATCTCCCTGGAAGATACAAGCCCTCGCTTCGGGTGTTACGGAGATCCATTGGCACGGACTCCTAATATCGACAAGCTCGCCTCGGAAGGTACGCGTTTCCCTCTCGCTTTCTCTACCGCGGGCGTATGCGCTCCCAGTCGTTCCGCCATCATCACGGGAATGTATCAGACGTCGATTGGCACCCATCATATGAGAACAACGCATACCCATGCGAATTCGTCGGAATTGCCGACGCCATATCATACCGTAACTCCGCATTATGTCAAAACATTTACCGAATATTTGAGGGCTGCCGGGTATTACTGTACCAACAACAAAAAAACCGACTACCAGTTTGAGCCGCCTTTGACGGCATGGGACGAACTGGGATCACACGGCCATTGGCGGAACCGGGAACGGGGTCAGCCTTTCTTCTCCGTCTTCAATCCGACCTTGACGCATGAAAGCGGGATGTGGCCGGAGAAGGAGAGGCAGCCGTTGCAAACCGATCCCGATCGGGTGGAGCTTCCTCCGTATCTTCCGAATACCCGCATAGCTCGCGAGGCGCTTGCGCGACACTACGACAATATCGCGGAAGCTGACAAAATCGTCGGCCGATTATTGCAGCAGCTGGAAGAGGACGGGTTAGCCGACAATACGATCGTGTTCCTGTGGAGCGACCACGGAGAAGGGCTGCCCCGGGCAAAACGTTGGCCATATGACGCCGGAATTCGCGTGCCGCTTCTTGTGCGTTGGCCCGGTCAAGTAGAGCCTCAGGCTGTTTCCGATCAATTGGTCAGTCTCGTGGATCTGGGACCAACAGTGCTATCGTGTGCCGGAATCGACATCCCTTATCATATGCAGGGGCAGCCTTTTCTAGGAGATCGAAAGCAAGAGAGAGAGTATGTATTCGCTTCACGCGACAGATACGATCAGTCCTACGATATGATTCGTGCCATAAGGGACAAAAAGTACAAATATATTCGGAATTATTATCCCGATCTGCCCCGCATGATGTGGGTATCTTTTAACAACCAACATCCGGTACAGCAGGAGATGTGGCGTCTTCACAGGGAAGGCAAGCTGGAGGGGATACAAAATCTCATGTTTGAAAAGCGGCCAGTTGAAGAACTGTACGATACGGAGAACGATCCTCATGAATTGTACAATTTGGCCAAGGATCCGAACTATCGGGACAAGCTTGCCGAGCTGCGGAACGTACTTGACGAATGGCTTGAGCAGCACGGCGACATGGGGAAGATGGACGAAGGGCAGATGGTGGCAAACTTCTGGCCGGGAGGCGTTCAGCCACAAACCGCGGCTCCCGTCTATATCCCGATTGCCGCGGGCAGTCCGGGAATCGAAGCTTCCCTGGAAGGCGGGGCATATCCGGCCCCCATGTTGGTGCAATTATATTGTGCAACACAGGGCGCTTCCATAACTTATACGACAGAGACCGGCGGAGACGCCCGCTGGAAACTGTACACAGAGCCTCTGAGACTGACTGGAGGTACGACCACGATTAGAGTGAGAGCCTCACGGATCGGTTACAAGCATAGCGAGGAAAGATCGGCGTCGTTCACAGTAGGCGATCCCTCTTTTCTTTAAGACAGAGAGGCTGCGAGGAGAAAACAAACAAATATAGAGGAGCAGACAACGATGAGAATGCTTTTTTTGGATCTGGATTCGACAAGCCCGAACCATCTGGGATGCTACGGGTATCACCGGAATACTTCCCCGAATATTGACAAGATCGCTTGCGAAGGCGTTCGGTTTACGAACTATTACACATCCGATGCGCCCTGCGCCCCATCTAGAGCGGCACTCTCTTCAGGCCGCTTCGGCATTCACACCGGCCTGGTCGGACATGGAGGTACGGCGGCGGACTTTCGTCATGAAGGAATCTCACGCATGTTCAGGGACGTGTTGACCAAAGAAAGCTTGCCCGCGTTCCTTCGTTCGGCCGGGATGAAAACCGTGCTGTTCAGTCCGTTCGGGGAACGGCATTCGCAATGGACGTTCTATTCCGGGTTTTCGGAAATTCACAACTCGGGCAAAGGCGGAATGGAATCGGCAGAAGATGTAACGCCCGGGGTGTTGTCGTGGATCGAGCAAAACGCGAAAAACGACGACTGGTTTTTGTACCTGAACTATTGGGACCCGCATACGCCATATCGGGCGCCTGAAGAATTCGGCAATCCGTTTGCCGATGATCCGCTGCCGGCCTGGCTGACAGAGGAAATGCTAGAGAGGCACAAAAAGAAAGTCGGTCCGCACAGCGCCAGAGACATCAACATGTACGATAATAAAACGAACCCGAACTTCCCGCGGCATCCGGGCGAATTGCTGGATATGTCCGGCTTGCGGAACATGATCGACGGCTATGATTGCGGAATTCGCTATATGGACGAACATATTGGAATGCTATTCGAAGCGCTGCGCCGGGCGGATGTAATGGACGATCTTGTAATATTCATTTCGGCTGACCATGGAGAAAATCAAGGTCAGCTCGGGATTTATGGCGAGCATGGTACCGCCGATCACGGGACTTGCCGCATTCCGATGATTGTCCGTTGGCCGGGAGTGACCCAAGCGCATGTCGATGAAGGGCTTCATTACCATCTCGATCTGCTGCCGACTTTGGCGGATATGCTCGGTAAAAAACCGTGTCAGAGCTGGGACGGTCAAAGCTACGCCCCTGCTTTAACCGGGCAGAGGGAATGCGGAAGAGACTATCTGGTTCTGTCCCAGTGCGCTCACGTATGCCAGCGGAGTGTCCGGTTCGGCGAATGGTTGTATATGAGAACGTACCATGACGGGTACCATATGTTCCCTAAGGAAATGCTCTATAATTTGAAGGACGATCCTAACGAACAGTTCGACGTGGCCTCTTCGAACCCCGACATTTGCAAAGAAGCCGTATATTTATTAAACGAATGGCATGACGACATGATGCTCTCCATGCCATATGACGTCGATCCGCTCTGGACGGTAATGAAGGAAGGCGGTCCGTTCCATGCGAAGGGCCGTTTAAAGGGATACCTGGAGCATCTGAAAAGCACAGGACGCGAAGAGGCTATACCTGAACTTGTGAGCAGGCACCCGAAAGAGTTTAAGTAAGCAGAAAAGCGTCCCATGACTATGGGACGCTTTCAACGATTACGAGCTGGAGGGGAGACTTAGACGAATGAAGCGTCCCAATGTGATGATCGTATTGAATGATGATATGGGATATTCCGATATCGGATGCTACGGAGGCGAGATTGAAACGCCCAATCTGGATCGGCTTGCGGCAGGGGGGGTGCGATTCTCGCAGTTTTATAATACAGCCCGCTGCAGTCCTTCCAGAGCATCCTTGCTGACCGGGCTTCATCCGCATCAAACAGGGATCGGCATTCTGACCGATAATGACGGTCCCGACGGATACCCGGGTAACTTGAATCGCAATTGTGCAACGATTGCCGAAGTATTGAAAGCAGACGGGTACCGTACCTACATGAGTGGCAAATGGCACCTGGCGCACGATATCTATAAAGAGAAACATACATGGCCGATTCAGAGAGGCTTTGACCGATTCTACGGAACATTGTCCGGCACGAGCAATTATTTTCGGCCTTTGACCTTAATGCGGGATAATGAAAATTTGGATGAAGAAGAACTTCCAAGTGATTTTTACTATACGGATGCCATTAGCGACGAAGCCGCTTCCTTCGTGGAAGAACATGCCGCCCAACACGCCGACAGCCCGTTCTTTATGTACGTGGCGTATACTGCGCCCCACTGGCCGCTGCATGCCAAGGAAACGGACATCGCCAAATATAAGGGACATTTTGACGAAGGCTGGGACTCGCTCCGGGAGAAACGCTTAACGAGACTCAGAGAATGTGGCATTCTGGATGATACCAGTTTATTAAGCGACCGAGACCCTACGCAGCCCCCATGGGAGTCTGCCGAGCATAAGGATTGGCTGCTTCGTTGTATGGAAGTTTATGCCGCGCAAATTGACTGTATGGATCAAGGGATCGGGACAATCCTGCATGCACTGGAGAAGACGGGTCAGTTGGAGAACACACTGATTGTATTCCTTGCGGATAATGGCGGCTGTGCGGAGGTTCTGCAGGAGAAATTGAGGGAAAGGGTAAAGTCGAAAAAGGTGTCACCGGTCGTTAGCCGAAACGGTCAGGACATTAGATTCGGCAATCGGCCCGATGTTATGCCCGGCTCGGAGGACAGCTTTCAAAGCTACGGAATTGCCTGGGCCAATTTGTCCAATACGCCTTTTCGTCTGTATAAGCACTGGGTGCACGAAGGGGGAATAGCGACTCCATTTATCGTTCACTGGCCTGAACGGATCGGGAATGCTGGGGAAGTGGTTCATACTCCGTGGCAGCTTACCGATGTGGTCCCCACAATTTTGGAAATAACGGGAGCAGCCTATCCCGAATCCATGAACGGTCATTCCTTGCCGCCTTTGGAAGGAGACAGCTTCGCTCCCGCGCTGGAAGGCAGAATCGCATCCAAAGGGCCACTGTATTGGGAGCATGAAGGAAACAGCGCGATTCGGATCGGGGAATGGAAGCTGGTACGAAACTATCCCGGCCCATGGGAGCTTTATAATATGAAGGAAGATCGTTCGGAATTGAAAGACCTGGCGGAAGAGTATCCGGACAAAGTAAATGAAATGCGCAATCTCTACGATCAATGGGCTCAACGTTGCAAAGTGATCCCGAGAGAACAGATAGTAAGAAGCAAACAAAGAAAGTAATAATTTATCAACTTCTTAACAATACTACAACAGAGAAGGAGACAGCGCTCCCCTGAAGACGCACATGCGATCGGAGGAGCGTTTGTCGATACGGAAGTGGGATGCGAGTTGTATCAGATATTGATAGCCGAAGATGAAGTATGGATCCGGGACGCGCTCGTGGAAATGGTAGATAAGCTGAGTCCGAAATTTTCCATCGCGGGTGAAGCTTCCAACGGGGAAGAAGCATGGACTCTAGTTCAGGAGCATTGGCCTAACGTATTGATTACGGACATTATGATGCCAAAAAAAACCGGTTTATGGTTATGTGAGCAAATTCACGAATTAAAACTGCCGGTAATCCCCATAATAATCAGCGGTTACGACAGCTTTCAATACGCCAAGCAGGCTATGCGATACGGCGTTTCCGAGTATTTGCTCAAACCCGTAGAGGAATCGGAGTTGCACGATGCCTTGAATAGGTCGGTCAAAAGATTGGAAAATATATCGGATATAAGGGAAGGCGTCGTTAAGATCAATGAATTTATGCAACAGCTCCCTCAATTCGATTCCTCGGCTATCTTCCATCACATGAATAAGTTAATAGACCAGTTGTATACCATTCATTCAAAATCGATGGATAAAAAAAGTCCGCTGTTTACAATTCTGGGAGGTAAGCTGTCCGAAATGCTGCAAATACATGAACCAGGATTAATAGGCTCCTCCCTTCCGGACAATGTCGAGGATGTGAAAAAAGTATTTTTTCGGCTTGTTGAGAAATGGAGAGATTACTCCTCGCAAGATGTCAAACAGCAAATTCGCAAATCGATTCAAAAAGTATGCGGCTTTATCCAAACTCAATATTTTCAAAATATTACGCTCGAACAAATGGCTCAAATGGCTCATCTCAGCATTTCTCATTTCAGCGCAGTATTTAAGCAAGAGACCGGACAGTCCCTGATTCATTATTTGAATGAGGTGCGTATACAAAAATCGAAGCAGTTGTTGCTGGAACCGGATATCAAAATATACCAGGTGGCTGAATTGGTCGGTTACACGTCGATGTCTTATTTTAATCGGATGTTCAAAAAAACGGTAGGCAAGACGCCGGCCGAGTACAGGAAGATCATGGGCTTATGACAAAAAAAAGAGCGGGCTGGTTTTATAGTTTATCGATTAAACAAAAAATGATCGTAGTTTTTTTGAGTTTTTCATTTATCGTTGTCATCTCTATGGGAGTGTCGTCGAACTGGTTATACAGCAATTCGATCGAGGACGATTTCGTCGATTTGTCCGAAGAGGCTGCCGAACGGATAAGTTATCATCTGGACTACTACATTAATCAATTGCAACGATCAACCCGTTCCTTAATTCAAAACGATATATTGCAAACATGGCTTGTCTCTGACGAAGTCTCCAATGAAGACGCCTTTCAGGTAGAATTGGAAATTCGCCGATATTTGGCGTTAAATTATTCGGAAATACAGGGGATATTTCTGCTTTCTCCAAACAAACCGATTGTATCGATGTCCCAGTCGTTCGGACGTTTGGAATCACTGGAGAATGAACCGTGGTTTCGTATGCCTATAGACCGGGAGAAGCACATTCTCACCACCCACGAGCCAAGCTATAATCCAGCACGAGGTCAGCCTGTCATCTCCGTACTCCTTCCGATCTACAGCAAATCGACGCTGGATCTGGTTGGTCGGCTGGCTGTTGACATCTCGCTTCAGGAGCTTCGGAACACGCTCAATCGCACCCAATTCGGAAAGAATGGGGTGTTCTTTCTGATCACGGACGATCATACGATCATCTACCATCCGCAAGAGAGCTGGAATGGATCGAAGAAGGAGCAAACGGGCTTGAAAGAGCTGGAAGTACCGCAATCCGGGGAGGCAAAAATTCAGAGGATCGATCGGGAAAAGTTTTTGATTGCCAGTCATAAATCGACCATAACGGGTTGGAATATCGTAACGGTGGTGCCGTTTAGCGAATTGGCGAGGGGCCTCAAGTCGGCCACCGCTTCCATGTATATCGTGCTTGCGGCGATTTTTATCCTGATTGCTCTTGTCGTTCCTTTATTGTCCAACTATTTCATCAGGCCAATTATTCAGCTTAAACGTATGATTCTACAGGTGGCTACGGGAAATTTGCAAGTACAAAGCGTTCCGATCGAAGGAGGGGACGAGATCCAGCAACTGCACCACAGCTTCAATATGATGGTGGGCAAGCTGGATGATCTCATTGACAAGAACTTCAACTTGAAGCTGCAGGAAGTTCAACTTCAATTAAAGCAGAAAGAAGCCTTGATCAAAGCGCTTCAAAATCAAATCAATCCCCACCTTTTGTATAATACACTCGGGATCATCAAGAGCATTGCTTATCTGGAGAAGGTGCCGATTATAGAGAAGATGGCCAAAAATTTATCGGATATGTACAGATACACCGCCTCTTTTTCGGATACGGAAGTTACTTTAAGAGATGAGCTAAATCATCTGGAGAAATATCTCGATATCATCCACGTTCGTTTCCCCATACGGTTTCAAAGCAGAATATATGTAAATTCCAAGTATTTTGATTGTCGCCTTGTAAAGCTCGTTCTCCAGCCGATAGTCGAAAATGCGGTGAAATATGCGATCGAACCAAACGGAGGCGAAGGTACGATAATAATAAGCGCCTATACGGAGAATGATTTTTTGGTCATTGAAATTGCCGACAACGGTGAAGGCTTCGGAGACGAGGAGTTGGCTCGAATTCAATCGCAACTGCAGCATATTTCGAATCATATCGATCACGAATTTGTCCAGGACAGATCGCTTGGCATATCCAACGTTCATGCGAGGCTGGTGCTTAAGTACGGCAAACAATGCGGGATCGAGATTTTCTCGCTTCCTGGGAAGGGGGCCGTCGTATCGGTGAGGGTGCCGATTGCGGTCGACTAACAATCGTAGGATTGTGCAATGAAACATAAGATTGGATCAAGCCTTTTTAAAGCGCTTGCTATATGCTTTACGTAGACAAGTAAAGTCATTCTTGAAAAGGGGGATTTAAAAAATGAAACGATCCTATGTGAACACGGCTTGTATTACGGCTCTTCTCGCGTCCGTTTCGATCGGATGTTCCAGCGCCGGACCAAATGCCACGACCGGAGGAAACAAGGGGGGCGAAACCGGCAGCAAAGACAAGCTGGCGCTCAACATCATGACAATCAGCTACGAAGGAGGCGGTTGGCCGGAGAAGCACCCTGTAGTGGAGTTCTTGAACCAGAAGTTCAATGTCGATCTGAAAATTCAATGGATACCGAACGACAATTACAAAGAAAAGCTGGGCGTATACGCAGCATCCAATGAGTTTCCAGATGCTTTTATCATGAGGCGCGACGATTACATGAAATGGCGCGACAAAGGCGTGTACATGGATGTAAAGCCGGTTATCGACAAATACCCAAACTTGTATAAACAACTGGGCGGAACGGAAGCGTTTCAATACTTGAACCCTCCGGGAAAATATTTCGGTCTTCCTTATTATAGCATCGAAACGCGAGATTCACTGGGAATCCGCAAAGACTGGCTGGACAAGCTGGGGTTGAAAATGCCGGAAACGATTGACGAGCTTTACGAGGTCCTTAAAGCGTTTACTTTTAGAGATCCGGACGGAAACGGGAAAAACGACACTATCGGTTTATCGATGTCCATTTCGGAGAATCGCCGATATAACCATATCCAGCCGATCGAATATGCGTTTGGCTTGGCCAACGGATGGAAGCTGGAAGGGGATAAACTTGTACCTTGGCAAGCTCAATTGAAGGAATTGAAAGATTTTGCGGGCTTCTTGCGCAAAGCGTACGCGGAAGGCGTCCTGGACAAGGATTTTGCAGTTAATAAACTGAAAGATCCGCAGTATAAGTTTGATTCCGGCAAAACGGGAATTACCTCTATTGTCCCGACGACGATGGCCTATACCGTAATACCAAGCTTGAAGAAAATCGATCCAAAAGCGGAGTTGGCGCAACTTCCCCCTCCGGCAGGACCAAACGGCTCCCGCGGAACGATTACGAACCCCGGAGATCAGAAAGTTGTCATCAACGGCAAGATTAATAAAGATAAACAAGAGCGGCTGCTTGAGATCATGAATTACCTGGTCTCCGACGAAGGAAATATTTTGGCCAAGAACGGAATCGAAGGCGTTCATTACACGAAAAAAGATGGCAACAAGTTCGAAAAGACAGAAGCATTTGACAAAGAAAGACCGTTCCTGCTGTCTACATGGCTGATTCGACGAGTAGATCCCAACATTCAGGTTCGCTTGTGGGATGACCAGGAAGTTGTGAAGATGACCAACAAATGGTTTGAAGTAAATGCAAAATACCGTTACCCGAATCAAGGTGCGGCATTCGACTCCGAGACGGCAATCAAGACGGGGGCATCGCTTGATCAAAAACTTGTCGAGACGATGACCAACATTATAATCGGCTCCCAGCCGCTCGACGCACTGGACCAAGCTGTCGAGAAATGGAAGAAGGATGGCGGGGACAAGATTATCGCAGAGATAAACGAGCAGTATATGAAATCCAAATAGCGGATCGTGCACCGGGGTTAGCCTGTCTGGGCTGGCCCCGGCTTATTCTTAATGCATCATGTGAGGGAGTTGGTAAACCAATGCAGTGGAACCGGGCCTTGCCTATGTATGCCATGATATTACCTGGATTACTTTTTTTTGTAATTTTTAAATATATTCCTATGGGTGGCATCATTATCGCGTTTCAGGAGTATGACCCGTTCCTTGGGTTTTGGGAGAGTTCTTGGGTCGGGTTCGATCATTTTCAGCGGCTGTTTACAGAAGAAGACTTCTGGAAATTGTTCAGCAACACGTTGATCTTAAGTGGTTTAAATCTGTTTCTGTTCTTCCCGGCTCCAATACTGCTTGCCTTGCTGTTAAATGAAGTTAGCCGAGCCTGGTTCCGTAAGCTGGTCCAGACTGTTGCGTACATGCCTCACTTTTTATCCTGGGTTCTGGTTGTTAGTATTACGGTGCTGTTATTCTCCACGCAGGACGGCGCGGTCAACAATCTGCTGGCGAGCCTGGGAGTCGAGCGGATTCCGCTGCTAACCGATCCGTCCTATTTCCGATATGTGTTCGTCTTCCAGAACATTTGGAAGGAAGCGGGCTGGAACGCCATCATCTTTTTGGCTGCGCTGGCCGCGGTTGATCCAACGCTGTACGAAGCTTCGGTGGTGGATGGTGCGAACCGTTGGAGGCAGTTATGGCATATTACATTACCCGCATTAAAGTCTACGATCGTCATCTTGTTTATTTTACGATTAGGTCATGTTATGGATCTCGGGTTCGAGCATGTGCTTCTGATGCAAAATCCGCTGAATCTCCAAGTTTCGGACGTGTTTGATACGTATATCTATCGAGCAGGGATTATTCAAGGAGAGTTCAGCTTTACGACGGCAGCCGGATTATTTAAATCCGTTATCGGTCTGATTCTGATTATATTTGCCAATCAATTGTCCAAGAAATTCGGAGAGGAAGGGGTATACTGAATGAGAAGCTACGATTTGCGCGGCAAGGACCCGGTCTTTTTAATTCTTGTATACGGACTTCTTCTTATATTTCTTCTGGCAATCTCAGTTCCCTTCATATATGTGCTTTCGACCTCATTTGCTTCTGAGGAGGAGATTTTGTCCCGAGGCTTCTTCCTGATTCCTGACGATTGGACCTGGAACGCTTACGGATATTTGATGGAAAATCACAATTTCAAGCAATCTATGTCCAACTCCATTTACATGACAGTGGTGGGGACGACCATCAATATGATTTTGACCAGCTTAATGGCTTACGGCTTATCCAAATCGTGGTTGAAGGGTCGACGTACCTTGAATTTCATGATTCTTTTTACGATGCTCTTTAGCGGGGGAATGATACCGACCTACCTGATAGTCAAAAATCTCGATTTGTTAAACAGCTATTGGTCTATCTTCCTGACCGGAGCTATCGCTCCATTCCACCTGATTGTGCTGCGCAGCTTTTTTCAGAACATCCCCCGGGAGCTGGAAGAGTCCGCGCATATCGATGGCTGCAGCGAGCTTAGGCTATTTTGGCAAATTGTTATTCCGCTCTCGATGCCGGCTATCGCTACGTTTACTTTGTTTTATGCAGTTCATAATTGGAACACCTACTTTAATGCGATTTTGTACCTGAATGACTCCAATATGTGGCCGCTGCAAGTATTCTTGAGACAAATGCTGAGCCAGTCGGACCAGGCGATCGAAGCGAGCGTAAGCGGGTATGAGTTTACGCAGGCGGTTCGGATGGCGGCGGTCATCATTACGGCACTGCCGTTGTTGATCGTATATCCTTTTCTGCAGAAATATTTTAATAAGGGCATGCTCCTGGGCTCTGTCAAGGGCTAACTCATGAATTGAGCCTTGTAAAAAATGGAGGGAACCCGTAATGTTTCCCTCCATTTTTACTGCTTAAGAAACACCATTATTATAGATATCGCCAAGGCTGTCTGTCTGCAAGGCTTCTCTGTGAATAGACAGCCTATTCAAATATCCCGCTGGCTTAACATTCGCTTTGACTTCGCCAACGATGCAAGGTTTATATCATGTTGAGATGAGATTCCTCCGTACATATCGATTTCATATGATAGGTCACTACACTTACGATACGTTCGTAATTTACCCGCTTCGTATCCAGATAGGCATGCAACGCTATTCCATCGATAAAAGCGTATAACCGTTCTGTCTCCATCGCGCAATCAAGTTCGGGCCGAAGCACGCCCGATTGCTTCAAGCTGCGAACCAGACGCTCGACAAGGTCCAGTACCCCGTCGTGCTGCGCGTCAAATGCGGTGTTACTGCTTCGATAATGAGCGGTGAAGGATAGCCAAACTTCCATTTCAGCCAGTTTATGGTCATCGGTCGGGAGCAGCTCCAACAAAATCCGCAGCGCCTTTTGAAATAGCGGTATGTCTAACACGACAAGTTTATTAATACGCTCGATCGCCCGTTCCTTGACCAGCTTCATGGAAAAATCCAGCAGCTCGTCCTGACTTGAGAAATAATGGCGCAAAGCGCCAAGCGACAAGCCCGACTCCCGCGCAATATTTCGAACCGACGCTCCTTTTACGCCCATCAGCCTGATAACACGTAATGCCGCCTCGGCAATTACTAACCTTCGTTGATCGTGATCCACAATTTTTGTCATGGCCACATTATAACAAAGGATCTCCTTATATACAACGAAATAATACACTTGTATTATTTCGACGAGCGTGTTATGCTTTTCATGTTTCAAATAATACAGCTGTATTGAAAACATTTATGAAAAGCAAAACACTTTTTCGTTCTTGTACGCGGCTGGGCCTCCGACTGGCGCCGGGTCCCCGTATAATTTCACAGAATTGGGGTTGAGGCAGTAAGTAACAGCGGTAAGGAATTTATTTGGGGTGCGACCTTTATCGTGGCAGGCATAATCTTACAATTTTTGGCTGTTCCAATAAACGGAATTGCCATCCTGTCTGATCTGCCGGGTACAGGACGCATCCTGATTGTTTTGGGTGCGGGGTTTGTCGTCTACGGTCTGTTTCTTCGATCGAAGGAGAAACGGAACAGGGGGAAGACTGACAGCCCGCAAGGAGTGGCCTTCAGCAACAACGGCTTTTCGGAAAGGATGAACGTATGAGAACTTCAGCCGGCTCAAGCAAGCTCTGGCATCCGCTAAAGCGCGCAGCAGGATGGGGTGTTGCGGTGATGACGATGATCCCTTTGCTCGGTTGCGGTGGTGCGCCTGCGCCAAAGAATGGTGTTGTGAAATTCATCATAGAGAGCGATGTGTCTACTGCTGCCAAGGTCTTTCTCGAACTGAAAACTCGAAACGGCACGAACTCGCGGGAGGAGGCCGACATTTTGCTTCCCTATACGCTAGAGCTTCCGGTAGATCATAGCAAGCCCATGAACTTCAAATCTGCGAAGTTATCTGCGGAAGCGTCTGCTGCGGCAAAGTCCATTACCTGCCGCATTTTGTATGACGGTAAAAAAGTGTCAGAGAGCACGGTCGAGGGCAATGCCCCCACGGCGACTTGCGAAAGTGACAATTGGCCCGGCGCTCTCGGGAAATGATCGCTTGCTGTATGAAATTCGAAGTTGTATCCCTAAAAGCGCGGCGAACCCAAAGTTCCCGCGTTTTTCTGTTCCTGTTTGGGAACGTAGGATTGTATAAATTAAGAGATTGGGGTTTATGCTTGCGGCACTTGAGGATAACGGACTGCTGTGGAAAAAACCACGGAGCAGCGGCTGCGAGAATCGTAAAGCTATCGATGGAATGGGTTCAGGAGGATGAACCTATAGGTTAGGATCCCCCCTATCGGTCACATCGCAGACTGGCATTTGGCGCATGAAAGAGTGGGGGAATAATAAGAGTGGGACAAATACGTGGAGCTATGTCGTGCTGGGCGGATTTCTTGAAATCGTTGGGACAGCGGTTTCAAATTTATCGAGAATATCCGTAAAACTGCTTAGGCAGCCGATTTAGATTTAGGGGATCGGCTGCCTTTTCTCGCGCTGCAATACGTTCTGAGTAGTCGTCCGCATCCATAACTTAAACGTTTACTTACCTTAAAGTATTTTCCATTTTACGAAAAACCGTGGGGGGCATCCCGAACTTTTCTTTAAACGCTTTATGAAAATACGTATAGCTCCCGAATCCACAGCATTCGGCAATGTGCTCCATTGTCATGCTTGTATGTTTGATGCGGTCGATCGCACCGCTAAGCCGTACTTCCAGAGCATATTCTAAAATGGTTTTGCCGTAACATTCTTTGAAAAAATGAGAGGCTCTCGAAACACTCAAATTAACGTGTTTGGCGACCTGCTCCACCTTGAACGGCTCGTAAGCAATTGATTCAATACATCGTTTCATTCGAAAAGCCGTGTATGACCGGCTGTGGGAAGCGAATGAATCTGTCATTGCCCGATCCAGCGACAAGCAAAGAACTTTTAGCAAACTTTCGATCAGCTCCGAATTTTCATCGGTAAGCCGGCGTTTTTCTTTAATAATCTGCCTCCACGGGTACAGAACGGATTCCCCGATTTGAATGGAGGTCTTAATATTTTTTTCATACCGGTTCCACCATTCGTCCACCCAGGCTCCTTGACAGTACATATAATAGTCCCCGCTACCCAAGCCTTCTTCTGTCTGCAAGTAATACATGCTTCCAGGCTGCAGCAGCAAAAGATCTCCCGACTCAATCGTCATCGTATCTCCGTTTGCCGATATCGTGCATGTCCCTTCCGTTTGCAATCGGAACAAATAATGTCGTATAGGAGCGTTTTTGGAGCCCCTGAACTGCTGCTTTAAATGATAGCCATAGCCACACAATAAAACACTCTGGTCCATCGGATCACCGTAGAAAATAGCAGAATAGTTGATGTTTTAATTATATTGCTCATTCAAATCGTTATCAACCTGGTCTATTATGATAACAGTTTTACTCGTAATTGCAATTTAAGTTCGTTGGGAGGATCTTATTCATGAAGAAGCGACTAACAGCATTAATCGGGGCAGGTTTGTCGATTGTCCTGCTAGCCGGCTGCGGAAACAACGGAGGGAAACCGATCAGCGGCAAAGAGGACGCCTATAATAATGAGCCGGTTACTTTAACGTTCTACAGTCATTATGCGGGGATTCTCAGTCAATCGGATTTAGACGTTCTTGCCCAGCCCGTAATAGCAAAGTTTCCGAACATTAAAATGGAATATATTTCAGGGACTACGCTCGAAAACATGATTGGGGCTCAGGATCTGCCGGATATCATTTTGACCAGCAATTATTATTTGCATGACCTTCTTCAAAAAAAGATTGCCGTTGATTTGGCCGAGACGATCCGGACGCAAAAAGTTGACATGGGTCCGCTCGAGCCGGAAGCAGTAAATTTGCTTAAGCAATTCGGCAAAAACGGCGAAATCTATGGCATCCCCTATGCAATGAACTACGGTGTAATGGTCTATAACAAAGATATATTCGACAAGCTGGCGTTGCCTTATCCCAAAGATAACATGACATGGAACGAAACGATCGAATTGGCCCGAAAAGCAACCAGACTCGATCAGGGAACGCAATATATCGGCATGGACTTAGGCGATCCGGCTTCGTTGACCCGTGCGTACTCGCTGCCGGTTGTGGATGAGAAGCAAGAAAAGACTGTTTTTACAAATGACGCTTACGGTAAAGTGTTTCGGTTATACGATCAGTTATACCAGATTCCGGGAATAGTGGACGGCAACAAGAAATATACGTACGGAGTTGACTACTTTCTGAAGGATCAGAAGATGGCGATGTTTCCGTACTGGATCGCCGCTCTGACTACCCGATTACAGTCGATGAAAGAAACAGGCAAAACGATCAACTGGGACGTCGTATCTTATCCTTCGTTAGACGATAAACCGGGAATTGGCAGAGAAATCGATTTTCATCTCGGCGTTGTTACCCCGACCAGCGACAACAAGAAGGCTGCTTTCGCCGTGCTGCAAACGATGATGGGTGAAGAAGCGCAGAAAACGATGAATAGCGGAACTCGGTTAACAATTCTTAAAGATTTGAACTTGAAAAAGCAATTTGCAAGCAGCACCAAGCTGTACGAGGACAAAAACCTGGCGGGGGTTTACTCGGTCAAGCCGGCTGCATTGCCGGAAGCTACCAAATTCGATACGAAAATGTATTCATTTCTGAAAGAGGCTGTCAAAGCGATGGTCACTGAAAATAAAGACGTAAACACAGTGCTCCGAGAAGCGGAAGAGAAAGGGAACAAGTACATTCTGGAGGAAGGCAACCGTTAGATTCAAATTGCGATATTAAAAGCCGCCTCGGTAAACGAGACCGCTGAAAAGTTCAGCGTCCTTGCTTTACCTGATTTCACAGATGAGAAAGGACCGTTTTCAGCCTTAGAAACGGTCTTTTTTTACTGAATGAGCGATTTCCTTGGATCATGATTCGGTAAAGTATGGTGAGCAAGCTGCTCTCGCGAACTCCTCCTTCATTCGTATTCGGGGGAATTCGTTAATGAAAACGATTTGTCTGCCGTATCCATAATCTACGGCCGCGCGCCTGGTCTCGGACAATTGCGGACAAGCCGAAATGGCTAAAGCGCATAGGTTGTCCAATCTCCGCTGTGGCACAATTTTTCAACGGAATCGGAACAATACATAATGCGGTCGGATTAATATAATTTTAGCTGAAAGCACTTACATAATCATTGAATGGACACTATTCTAAGGAAGAAGGTGGCAATATGGGCGGTGAAGAGCAAGTAATCAGCAGAAGAAAAATGTTAGGTGTTACTGGCGCTGCAGTCGTTTCAGGAGTCTTCCTGGGAAACAGTTTGGTCCAGGCTAGTGAAAAGATTCCGGAGGAATACCAGGAACAGCTTGATGATGTTATCACGGATCTGCAGCAACGAGCAATCAATATTAGGCAACCTCCGTATAACGCTAAGGGTGACGGAGTCACAGACGATACCGAGGCGATAAAAGCTGCGATTGCGACCGGAAAGGATGTATACGCGCCCGCTCCTCCTGTGGCTTATTTATTGTCGGATACTCTTACCTTACAGGAAGGACAAACGTATTTCGGATCCGGATATTCGTCTGTGCATCAATTTGAATTCGTAGATCTAACGAGAGACTATTTCCTAATCCGCACAGCAAATACTACGATTCGCGATCTGAGAGTGACCTGCAAGCTTACGGGGGATACTTCAAATTCGTCGGCAATAGCGATGCGTCGCGGCGCAGTAAATGCCAGAATCCTGAATACCTTTGTGGAGCATGTGCCTGGCAACGCTTATGTAGCCGAAGAAGCGATCGATTGTAACTTGCATAACATCATATCCAGATATGCGCGGAGGCACGGCCTTTATTTTACGGCATGTGACCATGTTTGTGCGGATGGTTTTAAAATCTATAACAATAAACTGGAATCCGTCGTATTGAGAGCCAAAAAACAAGGACTGATAAGCGGTTACAAGCTGAAAAATGGCTTGATTGACGGCACTCATCCGGAAACGCAAAGATGGTATGCGATCGTTTTGGCTCAACACCCAAATCAAAAGCAGGGAGAGCGATACCTATACAATGACATTCATATTGAAAAGGTCACAGTAAGAAACACGTTTTCTTCGACCGGGTACGGCTCGTTTTTTTACAATAACGGAGAGCCGCTGCAAAATGCAAAATTTATCGATAATATGATTTTTGGCTCGGGCAAAGCGAATGCATTCGATTTCAGGAAATGCAAAAATATCGACATTACTGGAAATGTTTCATACGATTCCCATGGTTCGGCCTTTCTTTTGCTAGATTGTGAATCGGTATTTATGGAAGGAAACTCCGCCTACAATCCGGCGGCAGGAGGTGGAGTGAATCATGCGGGCGTGCGAATTGACGGGAAATCAAACCAAATCGTTTTGAGCAAACTAAGGGTAATCGATGATCGTGAACAGAAATTATGCCGAAATGCAATTATAGCGACGGGGGCGGCTTCGAGGGTGAAAGTTAGCGGATTGACAGCGGAGGGGATGGTTGCCGACAAAATCCATTTCGGATCGCCCGCCGAATGTTTATATGGTTCACCTATGATGCTCTGTTTTCATACGGATCACCTGGTTGCCGGTCAAGAGGCCATTTCAGCCAAGTCGCATGCAGGGCCAGGTAAATTCGTCATGTCTATTCATGCATATTTGAGAGCAATTACCGTTCATACAGATCATGTTTCGAACACTGGAAACGCTGTTTATCATGTGAAGAAAAACGATACAGTGATCGAGACGGTTGAAATGGATCAGTCAAAGGGAGCAAGCGTATCCGTTTACTTGCAGCCTACGCGGCAAACGTTTGCCCCCGGTGATATTTTAAGTATCGTTTACGATGTTTCCAAGGAATGGAATCGACCGGACAGTAGTGCTTCCATATTGGTTTCCTTCACGCACGATTAGTTGCCGAGATTAATCAACGTATAACCCCTTTTACGTATGAATTGAAGTTAATGGATATTATACCTATTTTTATAAAACAAACCACAGAGCATATCTTGCGGAAATCGGAACCGATATGTGCTTCTGTCACTTAAAGAACGGTATGTCAACTTTAGGGCCGGGCCGGGTGTTTTGGAACCAAACCGCGTTCGGCTGCTTTGCTGAGAGGCGGATGCGAACGTCCGGCGACGATAGATTATAAAGCTCGACATTATTATGTTTCGGAATGTTTCATGAGATGCAAGGTCGTCGATTGCTCCGACGGCCTTGAATGCTCAGAATTTCATGCCATAGGGCACCTTCTTGAAATCAACAGATAGAAAAGCTCCTCCATTCGGAAAGGCCATTAAAGAATAGTGCCCGTCCCCAAAACCGTTTTCGTCATTTATAATACGGTTTCACCCGCATAATTTTGCTGTTACGATGTTTCGGAGATGTTTGACCCATAGTACTCTACCTCCATACCAAGTTGGATTAACGAATTACATTTCTCTCCAAAATTGTTCCGGATCTTCGATAATCACATCTTCATATTTGCATACAACTTCTTGAATTCCTACTGGTTCATCAAAGTCAAAAGAATGCCATTCATTCATATCTGGAGGGCCAAAACTAACCTTCAATTTCTTATCTGTTACATCAAATATCATACTTCTTAGCGTTCCCATTCCACTTGCATAAAAGTGACAGCATGGGCCAAAGGGATACTTTGTAGACAAAAGGCTCGTTATCTTTTCATGATCAACGTTTGGTGCTTCCCGCAATAAAAATATTCCAGACAGCGGTATAACGCATTTTCGAATGCCAAAAATGGTATTCATCGAATTCTTTCATTTCATTGCTCACATAGTGATTGGTAGTAAGGATTAGGTCACCCACCGGTTTACGTTCAGTTATTTTTTTCTTGTTTGAAGAGAAGTTGGCAATTTCGAAGATAGATGCATTATTAGAAACATCTGCTACCATGATATTTGCGTTAGTACGTATATCTATTTCTTCAAGCAAGCATCGTGCTTCATATACATCCTTGCAACGATCCAGAAGAGCACGAATGACGATCCAGAACTCACATCCATGTCCTTCCTGAGGCTTTAAATAGATAGTAAACCCAGGACATATTTTATCAATCATCATCATTCTTTTATGGGCCTCTGCCGCAGAAAGAAAATCCGTTCCTTCCATAGGGGTGATAAAGTAGTCAATAACTTCCGAATAATCCTTAAATGTAATCGCCCGTTGCTTACCTACTTCATAGTGGGTTCCTTCTGTGACATGGGTATCAAAAATAATCAGTTCCTATCATTGTTATTTTCCATAAAGATAACCCTTTCCGCTTAGGATAATTGATTTTGTAATTCACTACGTGTATATCTTACTATTTAACCTGAATTTCGAAAGTGACTCTTTCTGAAAATATGAAAAAGGGCTCAAATCTTTGGTAGAATGGTGTTTGCCTAGAACAACATCACCCAAAGAGAGGAGCACCTTTAAGGTGAAGTCTATCACACCCGTTAGCAAAATCAAGACCGAATTTTCCTTGCAAAATGCAACCAGCATCGGCGGTAGCAAAATATTTCTGGAATACCTCGAAAAGATCAAGCTCTCTCAGGCGTTGCAACGATTGTCCTGCATCAAGGCAGGCAATTCGCTTTTTCCGGTGCATCGAATCCTGCTCTATCTCATCATCGGCTGGATCCTCGGCTGCGAGCGGCTCTTTCATTTTCGCAAACTGCAGCATGATCCGCTCATTCGGCGATTTCTCGGCGGGCGCTGTCCGCACCATTCGCTTTTGTACAAAGAGTTGGGGCGACTGCGTAAGACGTGTCCGAACCTTCGGCTGGACCTGCGAAAGTTAAATCAGGAGGTCAGTCAGCCCTGTTTGCCCTCGGAGTTGATTCTTGATCTGGACTCCACGGTGGAAACGGTATATGGCAACCAAACCGGAGCGGCCAAGGGAACGAATCCGCACAAACCCGGCCGCAAAAGCTACCATCCGCTTCT
>NZ_JARBDB010000007.1:0-96027 GCF_036577605.1 Paenibacillus sp. GYB004 | reverse complement strand
GTGTGATAGACTTCACCTTAAAGGTGCTCCTCTCTTTGGGTGATGTTGTTCTAGGCAAACACCATTCTACCAAAGATTTGAGCCCTTTTTCATATTTTCAGAAAGAGTCACTTTCGAAATTCAGGTTCAGTATTTAAAAGACGGGGTCTTTCGTTTCTCATAATCAGGTCCAAAGACCTTGGCTTGTACGCAAAATCATGCAGAATTTGTAGTGCTAACGTCACTATGGGCGGCATGGTGTCTTCGCTATACTGATACAGGATGTATCTGTTAAATGCAATATGTATCAGGAGATGAGGAGCTGCGAGTCGATGAGTCGAATCGGAAAACGTTTATGGGGAAAAATGACCGCAATATTGCTGGCCGTTGCGTTAATGGTGCCGGAGCAAGGAGTTGTATCGGCGGCAGCGGTGCCGGCGGACCAAGATCCGCTCGGTAAACTGGTCGCCAATGCGGTGATGAATGCGGTTTACGGCATTAAGCCGGTTAAGCCTAAAGCAGCGGCAGTCCCAGCACCGCCGCTCACATGGAACGTGCTGACTAAGCTGAACCGGGGTATGATCCCTTTGATTTATCAGCCTGACTTTCAGCAGTTCAAACTAAGCGGCAGCGGACAGTTCATCGGTTTCAAACGAATGCTGCTGGCAAATAATCCGGTGTCGGTCAAACCGGTTATTACCGTCTACGATCGAGTAACGGGCATCATGGACGATATCCAGGTTCCAGCTTCTTCCCTAAGCGATGAAATGCTTTATTTCGACATGAGCGCAGATGCCCGTTACGTGGTTTTTACGTATGCTACCGAACGCTACTCCATGAATCCGAAGCTGCAAGTTTATTTATTCGATCGGGAAGAACGAAGGCTGCTTCCGCTAACGGTACCATTTGAAACTTCGGATTCCTCCGAAGAAAGCAACCGGGTCAGCATCAGCGATAATGGCAATTATATCGTCTTCGATACCGATGCTAAGGGATTAGTGCCGGACGATAACGACGATTATCGCGATGTATTTCTCTATGACCGAGCAGGCAATTTGCTTACAAGGATCAGCTCGCGAGCCGGCATGCAGGATTTCGATAGCGGCAACAGCGAAGCGCCGTCGATTAGCGGCGATGGCCGTTATATCGCTTTTCAGTCGGAGGCCAACCTGACGGGTTAAAGTCCGCATATCGGCCAGAGCGACATTTATGTATATGATCGTCTGGGAGGAGGCGGTTCACCATTTGAACGGATCACTGTCGGGACAAACGGGGAGGAAGCGGACGGTCCAAGTACAATGCCCTCGATTAGCTCGGACGGTTTAACGATCGCTTTCGAATCCTATGCGACGAATTTGGTGGACGGCACTACGAATGGGGAAGATACGAAAAATATTTTCGTCTACAATCGGAACGCAGCCTCGATCGTTCGAGTCTCGCTCGGTTTGGGCGGCGTCCCTTTTACTCGCGATAGCTTAAGTCCGTCGATCAGCGATGATGGGCGTTATGTCGGTTTTCATCTGGACTCCCTATACGTAGATGGAGACAACGATATTCCATACGAGGCTTATGCCGCCGACGTTGCGGCTCAGGTTGCATATAAGATCACGGTGCAAAACGCGCCTTACCGTCTGGTCGGTCCGAGCATGTCTCCGGCGATCGGCAGCGGTGGAAAGCTCGTCGTATACAGCTCGGACTATCTAGAAACGTTTGGCGGTTCGACGGAAGAAGACCCGTTTCCCGGCATCTTCATCGCCGCGCTCGGGTCAGCCCCGTCATGGCCGGCCGGCAGCAAGCTGGAAGCGACGAACCGGACGGACACGACGGTCACGCTGAGCTGGCAAAACGCATCGGATGCGGCAGGCATCCTAGGCTACCACGTCTATAAAGACGGTGAAAATATAGATTATGTTCCGTTCGCTGGAGGTGGCGGCTACACGTTCACGGCAACGGGGCTAATCCCCATGGCAGAGCATGTTTTTCAAGTCGAAGCCGTAAATGCGGAGTACATCGAAAGTTTCGGCGGTCCGACTCATAAGCTCGGCCAGGGCGGAGAAAATCCGGGCGGTACGCTGAGAGTTTCTTGGGATGTCGATAACATGCGCTTCGGTTTGGTTATGCCGGACGGCAAGCTGAACATTACAGCAAACGGCGAGCCAGGGAAGCAGGCTGCAGCAGAGCTGGTGTATACAGCATGGAAGGATGAGACCTCCCAGGAGACGCGAAAAGCGGAGCTGAAACTTGACGAACGTGCTGCTTCACCTGGAACTTACGGCGTGGACTGGGCGCTCCCGGACGGAGTCAATCAGCTTACTTCCTTAACCGTGAAGCTGACCGATCCGGCCAAGCCGTCTGAAGCGAAGGAGAAGCAAGCCGACGGACTGCCGATTCAAGTCGCAGGGACGATCGTGCTTGGGTTTGCTAACCGTGGCGACTCCAGTCTCGCAGGCAGTGTGCTGTCTGTCATGAACGGACAATACGGGGAGCAAGTTTATCAGTTGACCGAATCGGACTCTTTTGCCGTAAACGGGCTGCATCCGGGCAGAGATTATTCGTTCATTCTTCGTTCACCGGATTACCGTCATATGTGGGGGAAGCTGGAGCAGGTACAGACAGAGGCCGGAAAACGCAGGAAGGTTGACATGTTCATCGAACAGCCTGCTAAGATCCGGTTCCAGGTCGTCGATCCTAAGGGAATGCCTGTATCCGGCGTCCGTATGGAACTATCAAGCCCGCAGCAGCAATATCCCTTTTCCGACAGCAGCGGCAGCGATGGCTGGAGCGGATGGATGGAAAACTTGAAAGCCGGAGACCGGGTCGTCGCCAAGTTCGATATCGGCGAGCTGCTAATGGAGCCGGTGCCGAATCAAGAAGTGTTGCTGAAGCAGGGAGCGAATGAGCAAACGATCCGGTTGAAGGCACCGGACGAAGGGATCGTGCGCGGCCGCGTCAAATCGCCGAACGGGGAGTTTGTCAGCAACGCGCTTGTTACGTCGACTCAGACATACCGGGGGCAGCAAATCGTACGCAAGGCGAGGACGAATCTGGACGGCGAGTATGTGCTGTCCCTGCTGAAAGGCGAGGCCAGGCTCGAAGCATACGAATCGTCCTACGAATACAGCACGAACGGTTCGGTTGCCGCTCAGGTGACGGAAGACCAGACGACCGTGTTGGATATTCCCGTTTTTCAGCCTAGCCGGGGCGTCATCAATCTGGAGGTGCGGCTGAAATATCTCGAGGATACCGAATACGGGGAGCCTGTCGACATGGAGCAGATGGGCATGCTGACCCGGCTGGAAACGCAGCATAGATGGATGACGGGATATTTTCAGAATGCGTATCAATTTCATGGGTCGCCCGGCGATCAAGTTTCCGTTTGCGTGACCGGGACCGTGCCGGCGTACATGACAACCTGCACGCAAGTGACGCTCGATTCGAACGCTAACGCTACGGCTAAGCTGTATTTGGAGGAAAAAGGCGCGCGCATTCAAGGGCAGCTTGCTCCGGCCGGCCAAGGCTTCGTTTCCGGTTGGCTATATAAAATGGAAAACGGGAGACGCACATCGCAATCGACATACTTCGGTGAAGACAACGTCCATTCGGACGGGAAATTTAACATCAACATACCTGAATCCGGCACCTACGTTATGGAGCTGTCGAGACGTACGGATGAGCGCCCGATCCAATACCACTATGCGAATGTTCAGTTTACGGTGGCGGACAAACAAATACTATCGATCGGGACGGTCAACTTTAGCGAAAGGAACGTTTTCGCAAACTACAGCGGCAATACGTACGACGTTTTGAACAGTCGGATTGCACCGGGTGAAACGGTGACGTTTAAAGCCGGATATAAGAACGGAGACACTTCCGAAGCGGAGAACGTGACGCTGCTTTTCGATATACCGGAGGGTACAGCAGTCGTTAAAGACGGCACAGGCCGCCTGGTCGTGAGCGGACTTCCGCAGGACGGGGAGGCGGCTCTCGACGGTCAGACGCTTTCGGTCAAGATCGGTTCGCTGGCAAAGAAACAGTCGGGTACGGTTGGCTTCCAAATTAAAGCCGATCCGACGTTTAACCAACCCTCGACGAAGTCTTCCGCCCGCATTCGTGCTACGATCGGCGGGAAGCAGGTGGAGGAGACGATCGGTACCGTCTTGCTGGATGCCCCGTTGGTTACGCTCGAGGCGCCCGAACGCGTATATCAGCCGCAGCTCGCGGTCAGTGGAGTGGCGCCGAAGCAAAGCGTAGTGAAGGTATATGACGGCGGGCAGCTGCTGGGCAGTACGACGACGGCAAGCAACGGATATTGGGCGCTCCAGGTGGAGCTGCCGGATTTAGGTGATCCCGGCATGCACGCCCTGCGCGCCGAAGTGGAAGCAAACGGCACCAAGCTGCAGTCATTGGTTTCCTATGTCAATTATGATACGAAGAAGCCGCGGCTGCTGGAGATGGCCATGGCGCAGGCCCCGGAAGGCAAATGGATCACGATAGATACCAAGAACGGCATATCGAATCCTTTTTACACCGTCGTGCCGGGCAATCCGTTCCAGTTCGAGCTGAAGTTCGATTATCCGGACAAAGTCGAGAACGCATACGTCTATTTGGACGGTCAGGCAGGCGAACCGGTCAAGGCCGTTCGGGACGGAGGGGTGTTCCGGGCGTTTGCCCCTACGAATAAGGGAGCGCTAGGCAACATTTACGTCGACTTCGAATCGAAGTCGGAGCCGTTCCAATTGGACGGCAAATCCCCGACGATCGATGAAGTGCGGGCGTCGCTGCCGCTCACGATGCGCGATTTTACGGCAGAAGTGACGTCTCCGTTCGAGCTGAAGGACGGCAAATATTCGGGTACGGTGAAGCTGACCTTCCCGCAGCTCGATAACATGACGATGACCGTAACCCTTCGATTGGAGCCGAATGCGAACTATTCGGCGACGAGCGAAGAGATCGCGCTAGCGGAACGATCCGGGGTACCCATGTATGACAGCTCCTTCACGCTTACGGAAACGGAGGACGGGTTCAAAACCGTCTCGAAGGGCTACATACCCATGAGCGTGCTGTTTCCGCATAATGTGAATGCAGGACTGAAAGCTCTGCGATCGTCCGGGGAAGTACAAACGCTTGACGCGGATCCCGCCTTTGCCGCAGTTGTAACAGAGTCCTATGTGCAGTTTGGGCCGGATGGCGATAAGTTCGGCACATTCAATTCAGTCAAAAGCCAATACGACGGCATGAAGGGATTCGCCGAAAAAGTCAATAAAATTACTTACAACGTTCAAGTGGGCGGTCTCGATTGCCTCGCCGAGCTGCCTCGCACCGCCAAGCAGGCAGGCAAAGCGTTAGTTTCGCTTGTCGGCGGCGAGGTAGCCAAGTTCGGACTCGGCGCATGGACCGCGGCAATGGGATTTTCAGGTCCGGGAGCGATAGCCGCGGCTGGCACTTCGGCCGCAATCGGGGCGAAAATCGACGGTTACGTCGACCAGCAGATCGACGCGATCGGCACCGGCTATAACCAGTGTCTTAAAGAAGATGTCGACCCCAGCAAGCGGAAACGGTATAAAATCGCGCGTCCGCGCTGGATTTACGACCCGAGCGGATATATTTATGAAGCCGTGCCGGAAAACCGTCTGAGCGGCGTAAAAGCGACCGTTCTCTACCAAGATCCGGACAGCAAGCAATGGACCGTATGGGATGCGAGACCGTACGAGCAAGTGAATCCGCATCAAACGGATGACCGCGGCAAGTACGGCTGGGATGTGCCGGAAGGCAAATGGAAGGTCGTTTGGGAGAAAGCCGGATACGCGACGCAGACGAGTGCGGAACTGGACGTTCCTCCGCCTCATACCGAGGTGAACGCCGGACTCGTATCGTGGGAGGCACCCAAGGTGCAGACGGTTACCGGTGTGACCTATGCCGGAGGCAGCAATGTGGATATCGAGTTTACGAAATATGTAAAGGTTCATGAATCGGCTATCCCTTCGCAAGCCGTAACCGTAACGGGACCGGATGGCAGGGCGATAGAAGGCACTGTTGCCTTTGTTAGTCCGGTCAACAATCCGGCCGATCCTGACGGTGCCGATTTGTCGCGAGTCGCAAGATTTACGCCGAAGGCGGCGATTACCGTCGGCGATGGGTATACAGTGAAGGTGAATCCGAACTATTTCCAAAGCTACTCGGGCGTTTGGATGAATGAAGGGTTTACAGGCGCGTTTGCGGTCCAGTTGCGCGACGAACGCGGACCGGAGGCCATCAGCGCAAGCGTCGAGGCGGAGGGCCGGATCGTTCGTCTTACGTTCGACGAGAACTTGGCTGCCGCGGTCGATTCGGCGAAGTTTACTTGGAACGGCAGCGGCGAATTTATTGCATCCGCAGTGAAAAGCGCTTATGGAGACGACTCCAGGACAATCTTGATCACCTTGACCGAACCGATGGGTGGCGGCGGGAAATTGACCGTATTGCCGGGAGCGGTATTCGATGCCGCAGGCAACGGGGCGATGGATAAGTCATTGCAAGCCTCAAGAAACGTATTGTCGGATGAAGCGCGGCTGAATTCGCTTAGCATCGAGGAGGGCATGCTGTCGCCGGCCTTCGATCCCGGGAAGCTGAGTTATTCAACATCGGTACCGTTGACAGCGGAGCAGGCGAGCATTACCGCAACGACAGCTCATCCGAAAGCGAAGCTCGTTATCGACGGAGTCGAAGCGGTGAGCGGCGTGCCGAAAACGGTGATCATCCCGGATAATGGCGAAATCGCGGTACGCGTCATCGCCGAAGACGGCGCAACCGTTCGGGAGTACTCGATCAGTGTATCCCGTACAAACGAACCTGATCGGGACGCGGCATTGTCCGGACTCGCGGTAACGCCGGGCACTCTTGCACCTGCATTTGACCCAGTCAAGTTGGCATATGAAGTAGAAGTAAGCTCCAGCGTCACGACGCTGCAAGTGACGGCTACTGCCAATAGTACGAAGGCACAAGGCTTGACGATTAATGGGGCTGCCGTAGTGAGCGGAGCGGTCCAAACGGTAACAATACCGGCAAGCGGTCTAATCGAGGTAGTTGTGACGGCGGCAGACGGAACGACGAAGATGACGTACTCGGTCCGCGTGAAACGAACAACGGGAAGCTCGAATCAAGGAGGCTACATCCCGGCGGAGCCGGCTTTGACCAAAACGGAGCCGTTCACCGGCCGGAACGGCGGATCGGGGCTGCGCATTACGCTGCAAAGCGACGGGATTGCTAAAGCTATGCAAACTAGCGCTGACGGCAAAAAGCAGCTGACCGTCGATGTAACCGGGCAAGCAGACGAGTACGTGCTTCAGCTGCCGGCAAACGTATTGGAAAAGCTGAAAAACAGCAAAGCGGCAATCATTTTCAAAACAAAGACGCTGCAAGCCATATTACCGGGGGAAATGATAGAAGCCGCACAAGTTCCATCAGACGCCTCCGTCTCGCTCGGCTTCGGAGCAGCGTCGGCCTCGGAGGAGAAGGCGGCCTTTGAAGCCGCCGCAAGTCAGAGCGGGAACGCTTTGAAACCGGTCGGACATTCGATTGTCGTAAAACTCGAAGCGGATAAAGGGCAAGAAACGACCGCCCTTGCGATTACGTCTGCGCATCCGATTATTTTACAGCTTCCGGTAAACGCGGCTCGCCAGGAAGCGATATACCGTCTGAATGGAGAGAATCCTATCTGGACGTACGTATGGGGCCAAACAAACGGAAGCGGCAGTTCCGCGACAATAGAGATGCAGTCTTCCGGCACTTACGCGGTGATGGCCTATACGAACCCGTTCGCAGATATCGCAGGTCATTGGGGAGCGGCCGACATAGAATGGATGGGACAGCGGCTTCTCGTTAACGGGGCGGCGCCCGGATCATTCCTGCCCGATCAGACGATTTCACGAGCCGAATTCGCCACTATGCTCGTAAGAGCGCTCGGTTTGGAGGCATCGCCCGGCAGCAGCGGCGGCCGCTTTAAAGATGTAAGCAATGAAGCTTGGTATAGCGTCAATGTGAGAGCGGCAGCCGAGGCCGGGTTAATAGACGGCGTCACGCCGGAACGTTTCGAACCTAACGCGCTAATTACGAGGGAGCAGATGGCACTCATGGTTTGGCGAGCCTACGTACACCTCTACAAAATCAAGGGAGCGGAAGCCAAGATCAATTTGCTGCAGAAGTTCTCAGATCACGGAGCGATCAGCGAATGGGCCCGGGAAGCCGTTGCTCTTTGCATCGAAACAGGGCTCATTCTCGGAACCGGACCGGATGCGTTTGATCCGCTTGGCCATGCGACAAGAGCGCAAGCAGCCGCAATTATGAAACGGCTGCTCCACCATGTAAATTAGAATGCTAGAGCCCGGCGGCAGCCGTCTGATTTCATCGGCTGCAGGCTGGGCTCTTTCTCACGCTTTTTTACAATGATAATCGGAAAGTCGGATGCGGTATGGGGACTGACTAGTGTATCAAGGTTTTTTTATGATGTTGCACATATACGTGTTGTTTTTCCTGGTTCGTTTCCAAGCAGGCTTTGCCTTATTTGGAAGTGCGGCTGAATTAGTGAAATTAGAGTTGACGTATATCATGTTGACATGTAGAATGTGTTCAGGATTATAGATATTCTGGTTGGACCATAATCTAAATTGGTTCAAAACATGTAACATGCTTGCGATAGGAGGGCTGTTGCTTAAGGGTTGAAAGTGAACTGTTCCTTCGTGCATGAGTGGGTACCGTTGCTGGAAATTATCGGCTTCATTCGGATATCAAATGGCGAAAGCGCTTTTCCGATTGGGAGCAACAACGGCTATTCGCTTGATCGCGGGACTCTATCGGACGATGACGACTTAGGAATAGGTCGACCATGCCAGTAAAATGCAGGAGTGTTACTACCGTCAAGGAGAAACAAATCGACAAGCGGATCATTATTTTTTTATTGGTCTGACCAGATTATAATATAGAAAATACCTTAACGAATGCAGTCTAAAAGGTCAGGAGGAAATCATATGAAACCCATACATTACGGTCTTTCTTTCATTTCTGGGTGTAACCCGGAAAACTCGGTGCGCTTTTGGGTCGAATCGCGTTTGCGCATGATAGACGAGAAGACGGGACGAACGGAGGATTACTATCAGTGCGGTTCGTGCAAAGCGGAGGATACCTTTGCTCCCAGCCATTTGTTTTACAGTGACAACTACGATTTTACTCCGGTTTTCGGTCCGCAATACGGAATTGTGTACAGACGCAAAGCTTACCTGAATCCGAATTATAAAACATGTCCGGAAGCATCCGACATGTGGGGGGGACAACTGTACAAGCTGAAAGAACCGGAATACTGCATGCTGCTGGAGTCGAATGAGGATATCCGTAAAGCAACCCACGACGCCGTTCCGCTTGTGGCGCAGACCGAACTGTACAACGCCGAGATCGGGTTGAGGACGATTATGGAGTATCCCGTTAAGACGATGAATATTCATGACCGCAAAAATATGTATCAGGTCGATACGGGACCGGTTTTGCTCATGGATCTGTCTGCGAGTTGCGAACGGGCGGTGGATGCGATCAGTTTGGCATACGTTGCCTTTAACGCTCCCGATTTTGCCGATTTCGTAATTGAGCAGCCGACACAGATATCGGACGGCGATCAAATGGCGGGCCAAGTGTACCACTATTCCGGCATTGTCAGCCTGCCAGCCATAAACCGGCTGTTTGCCGTGAAGTAGTACACGAGGGGCAGACGATCCTCTAATCGGCGCCGTAGGGGTACAAACCGCCTCTATTTGTCTCTGGCAGCCCAAAATGCCGATAATAAAGGGTGCCAGAGACTCTTATCTGGTTAGGTAGCCTGCATGTATTTCGTCTCAGCGAAGCGCAGCGCGACCGGTTCTGAGGAAACGGGTTTACGGGCTCCATTCGGAGCCGAGTTGTTCCTGTACAACCTCATCAACGACTGGCTGGGGCGAAGGCACAGGTTCCCTTCCATGCGTCAACGTATCGTATGGGTTTGCAGATCAAAGTTCCGTCCGGAACGGGCTCGAGCGGCTATCGCCAGAAACTCCAAATGTTCTTCTCGCCGAACAGGGCTTCACCGGACAATTCGTTAATCGGCAGTCGTGCCGCCGCCCAGGGCGCCACAGCTACTGGATGGGTTCAAGGCATCGGGCGACTTGTCCCTGCAGACGTTCATCGAGCTCGACGTTCATCTGAAGCCGGCCGTCCAATTCGCCGTCAACCGGGTGCTTCGCGCCCAGGCGCTCCAGCAGATGGAGCAGTTCGTCGCCCGGGTCGACCAAGCGGCCGCCCACGGGTGGGCTTCATCTGCTGCGGTCGACGTGCTGAAGGCGGATGCAACGGAGTTTGTGGGGGAGGGGCACCTTGGGGAGTTCAGATCGCTTGAAGAGGAATAAAATTCGAGGTGTAGTTGGGCGTATTAGGTTCGTCTTGTGGTCGATCTCTATACTTAGCCATATCATTTTACAGATTGTATTATCGTTCTCAGTTGGATTTTTGTTTCTATTCTACATTCCCGACGTCAATGAAATTTGGTTTTTCTTAATTTCATTACTTGTAATGATTCTATATAATGTTGTGGGAGCCTTGTTTGTTATCCAACGAGATGGCTACTACATGCGACCGATCACTCATAAAGAATATGAGATTTACTCTGGACGAAATTTAGTTCATTTTACCGATTATCTTTCAAAGGAGGATGTAAAGCATTTCCACTATACAAACTCAATTCATCTGATAGCCAATGGCAGTAAAAAATCGAATTACTCCATGAATTTTGCAGATCGCTCTAAGAAATTTGTGTGGTTTCATCTATCGGATAAGGATGGTTCTGACGAACCTCATTTTAATTCATTTTGGTTCACACATTTTACTGAATCTTCTCCACGAATGTATAAATTAATTCTTCCTGTTACCACCTTCTCCAAGGATCGGTTATATATACGTCCGTCTGATAAAGCAATTGCTGTTGAAGGCGATTATGTTGGACAAATCCGGCTGATGACCTCGTTTCCTTGGTATAACAAAAAAATCTACTTCAAAAAAGCTCTACACTTCTCTTTTAAAGATTCTTTTGTATTTGGGTTGTACTATTTATACAGATAACTGGCGAAGTTTCTGACCTCTTAGAAAAATTCAAACGAGCCCCGAACCCTGACGATTACGGCCGCGGGAACGCGCGACCCCGAGCTGTTTCAAGCCTGCTACGCCATCATGCTCGTGCTGGCCCAATCGTCGGTGCGCGCTTCGACGATCGGTACTGTCGTAAGCGGGGTACTGTTGTCCGTCCTGACCCATTGGGGGCTGCTGCGCTACTATTGGATAATAGCAAAGGAACTGCTGACCGTTGTGGCCATTGGCATTGGAATGGTTGGCATCTACGTCTGGTCGCTGCAAGCGGCCGACATCTCCGGGGCGGAGGGGATGAATGCGCTGCACGACCCCGCGTTTTTGGCGAACCGGCTTTATTTGATCGCCGGGATTGTATGTCAAATCGTTTCTCTTGCCGGGATGTTTGTTTTGTCCGTTTACAAGCCATGGGGCAAGCGTCCCGGTCTGTAGCACGGTCCCCTCCTCCGTAGACGGGAAAGCGGTCGCGAATATAAGACTGGTTGTTACGGTTAGCTTCGTGGAGAACGGCGTTACTGTCTATATAGACGATGCTTCGCTGTATTGGAACGCTCACTGATTCGCCCAGGACGGTTTATCGGGCCGGACCGGATCATAGTTCGTTTGCATTTGGCTGCAAGCAGATGGGGAGCGTTTGCAGTCCACCGATGAAGGAAAGCCGCCAAACGCACGCAAAGTGCGGGATGGCGGCTTTTGATCGTGGTCTTTGCGGATGCGGTCGATAATAAATCATTTAAACCAAATTTGGAACTTGATAAAAACTGGAAAGCTATCAGAAAATGTTTGCATACCCCCATGAAGGAGTGGAAATCATGGAACAAGTAAAAGCGGTGCGATTTCGACCATTTTCGAATGAAGCCGATTACTCAGCACTTCGCTCTTTGATCACCCAAAAGTTTGCTGATCCCAAGAGACGGTTTTACCCTAGTCTCGGTGATCTGGATTATATCCGTTCATTCGATGCGAGTTTCAAAGAAAAGGTGACCATTTGCGAGTTGGAAGACGGGACGATCATTGGAGCCATTTGGCCAGGACATTATCGGATCCTCTACTGCGTTACGGGGCCTAATGATTTGGGGCTCGAGGACGAAATTTTTGCCTGGGCCGAGCAGAATTATTACGCACCGACTCTGCTAGAGGACCGAACAGGGACTGAAGTATATGTTTGGGCCTATGAAGAAGATTCAGCGCGAGTAGAGATTTTGGAAGCGCGAGGTTACTCGAAACATACGTGGTATATGTATTCAGGTGTGATTGATCTTGATGGCGCGATTCCAACACCGCAATTTCCCAAGGGCTTCAAAGTTCGGCCGCTCGATGTTAGCGACTTGGAGCAGAAGGTAAACATCATGGGTGGTTCAGCTGGACTGACAGCACCTGCCATGGATATATACCACCGCCTAATGAGCAGCCCGACGTATAAGCAGGAACTGGATTTAGTGGTTGTCGACGAAGTAGATCGGGTCGTTGGGTTTGCAAATGTGTGGCATGACACGGCAAATAACATTGCGATTATTGAACCGTTCGGGACTTCATCGAACCAACGAAGAAAAGGACTGGCCACGAACTTGCTGTATGAGTGTATGCACCGCCTGCGCGAGATGGGGCTTTCGAGACTCTACATCAATCATGGCGGTTTATGGACCCTAGATCCAGAGCCTGACGATGCGATGCGAGTGTATAACAAAGTAGGATTCCAATTGCTGGGCAACATGTTTGTATGGTATAAGGCTTGTATGCCCAATTGTCCGACCAATACCATGTGGGGGAAGAAAGATGGATGTTAGATTAAGACCTTTACTTATGGATGATTACGAAATTGTAGTGAATTGGAGCAAAGATGATGATTTTTGTTCTGCAAATGGATGGAAGAAAGATAAAAGCGCTGAGGAATTACTTCAGTGGTGGCGTAATTGTGTTAATCATGCATCTGAAGACTTTATTCGAAAGGGAATTGAATATAACGGGAGATTAGTGGGATATGTAGACTTAGCTTGCATTAAAGATAACACCGCTGAATTAGGCATTGCTATTGGTGAGAGTACATTATGGGGAAAAGGCATAGGTACTCATTCAGCCTTGCGTATGATGGATTATGCATCAAAGGAGTTAGGCATTACAATTTTGATAGGGGAAACGCATGAAATGAATCAACGTTCGAAAAGAATGCTTGAGAAATTAGGATTTAAGGAAATTAGTCGAGTTGGTAATGAAGTGTATATGGGAAGTAAGAGTAGATTAATTCAATACAGGCTCGAACTAACAGATCATAGTTCGTGAAACAGGTTGAACAAGAGCTGCGCGTCCGGCTCCGGTCGACGAACTCGTTCACGACCGGAGCTTGGCGACGCTGGATCAGGTATTCCCGGGCTGACATATCGCTGGCGTCCGCGAACGTGGTCGTGTCCGCGATTGTCGACGGGTTACCACGATGGACGAACGTGTCGAGTTCGCCTTGCCACTCCAATTACCATAGGCCCCTATGAGCAAAAGGGAGTGTAAGTGTTTCAGAAATGGCGAACACTGCGAATAAAAAAGTAGTAAACGTTTGCGTTAAAATCATTCTTAAACGAGGCTTTAAACAAGGCTTTCTGGAGCCACAAGTCCGACCTTTTGCAAACCGGCGCGAATCTCGTCCTTCTCCTGCTGGGTGAACGGCAATACCGGCGGTCTGGTTAAGGCGCTGCTGATCAAGCCGCGCTGAAACATCGCTTCCTTCATCCGGGCGTGGGCGGTCGAGGACGGCTCGCCCATCTTGTACACGGCTTGCTTCAGCTCGTAGAGACGGTCGTAGACAGCGGTAGCGTGCACCAGATCTTTGTCTTCGACAGCCCTCACGAGTTCGACGATTAGATCGGGTACGAAGCTGGCGAAGCCGACTAACGCTCCATCAATGCCTTGCACCAAGGTAGGCAGCAAATATTCGTCATGACAGGTCAGGATGGAGACGTCAGGCGCTCCATGCTTCAACGCGCGAACATCGACTTCATATTGCGCCATATCGCGGGTGCCGATCTTGACGGAGACTACATTCGGGATTTGGGTCATCCGGAGCAGTTGATCGGTCGTATAGGACGTCTTCGTCCACTTCGGATACTGGTGCACGACGATGCCGATCGAGACGGAGGCCGCCACATCCTTGAAAAACTGTACTGTCGACTCCGGCTGCATCCCGAAGCGCAGCCATGAGTGCGGCGGCATGAGCAGGATACCTTCCCCGCCGGCCTTCTCGATCGCTTTTGCATGCTGCACGGCTTCAATCGTGCCTTCCGCCGATAAACCGGAGACGACCGGAATGCGCCCTTTCAGCTCATCCGCCGCGATCCGCACCGCCTCCGCCCGCTCCTCGGGCAGGAGGGACATAATCTCGCCCGTGTGGCCATTCACCACAATCCCGTTCACGCCGTCATGGGAAGCTACCCAGTGTACTAACTCGCGAAACCCTTGCTCGTCGATCGTGTAGTCATCCTTGAACGGAAGTAAGACGGCCGGGAAAACGCCGCTCCATTTGGATTTGTTTTTCATCGTTCAGCCTCCTGAAGTTTAAGTTTAGAAGACGTTTGCGGAACTGGTGAAGTTGACACCATTGAGAACCATCCGCCTGATGGAGATAGGTATTTGGGACGCAAACGTTTACTAATAAATCCTATCCTCAACATCTCGCCATTGTCAAGCGTTAAGTTGAGGAAGCGCGGATCTTTCTTTTCCAGTCCGACGGACTGACGCCGAAGCGCTGCTTGAACATGCGGCTGAAATAATGGATGCTCGGGAACCCGGACGCTTCGGCGATATCCTGAACGGACATATCGGTCAGCTGCAGGTAGGAGGTCGCGGAGTGCATCCGCAGCTCGAGCAAATACTGGATCGGGGTTATGCCGATCCGCTCCTTGAACAGCCGGATAATGTAGGAAGCGGTGAACCCCGACCGCTCTGTCAGCAGGGCGAGCGTAATATCGGTCTGGTAGAAGCCCTCCATGTACCGGATCAGGTCATAGATGGGATCGTACTGGGCGGATTTGGCCGCCGCGGCTCCGTGCCCGGCCTGCCCGGTCCCATTCGCGATGGCCATCCCAGCTGGGCGCTCGGAGCGGATGCCATGCTCGATGAGCAGCAGCAGCTTCTGAATATCGCAGACCAGCAGCCGCTCGAAGACGGGGGGCCTCTTTTGCGTAAGCGCGGTCCGGATCATAGCCGTTAACCCCTGCACGGTTTGGACGATCAGCGGCCACTGGGATAATGCCTGCGCCGGATCGCTCTGCATGTGGTTCCAGTTCGTTATGGTGTCCAAGCTCGGCACGAAGTCTGTTTCCTCCGCCTCCAGCTCTACAAACCAGAAGTGCAGCTGCGTAGACAGGCGGGTGAATAGATGCGGGGAGTTCGGAGTCAGCAGCAAGAGAGCCGGGGCGTGCACGTGGTAGGTGTGCCCAATCCACTGGACGAGCACTTCGCCCGAATGGATATAGAACACTTCGTGATACGGGTGAATCCCGCCTCCGACGCCGGCGCCGTTGTAATGGAAATTGGGCCGCTCTCCAACGCTGATGCCGGCGGCCGTACTTATGTTGGCTGCCGTTTTCGCTGTCACGAACTCGTCGTATTCTCGGATGTGCATCATGAGCCCTCCCTTTTGGAATGAGAATTGGGTTGGATGTCGTTGTCTCTCCACTTTACCCAATGTCCGATTCGTTTGTAAACGGAAGCGCTGCCGTTCGGATGGGGCGAGTTCACTTTTGTGTAAATGGAGAGGGCGAAACCGACTAGAATGCGGGCAAAAATAAGCTGCGGAAGTACGACATCCGATAAATACAAGGGAGGAGCGCCCTTGTATAATTAGGCTGTAGTCGAAAAGGGAAGGCCGATGCCACGGGCATCCTGCAGGTAGATCCGGAATACCTCCAGATGCGGGCAGCAGGCTCCCTTCAATTCGTAAGCGATTATAGACAACAAAGGAATTGTCCTTCGGTGAAAGCTTCGCAGTACGATGTTCAAGTATGGTTTAGCGCTTTCCACTTGATTCAAGCGTTCATTGATTCATGATACGAGAGGGGTTGCATACGGAACGATGAGAAAATCGGAAAAAGCACGGAAATACGGCGTATCGCCGAATAAAGCCGCACCGATGCTGGCGCTGGCGGTTCTGCTCGCGGGCTGCGCACAGTCGGGCAACAATCCGCCTGAAGGCTCCAAAGAGAACGAGGAGAACCAAATGACAAAGGAACCGATTGAACTGGTCGTCCTGAGCCGGCTGAGCGAAGCGATGTTCAAAGACTCGCTCGCCGACCCCGTCCGGAAAAAATACCCGAACGTGACGCTTAAGCAGCTTAGTTTCACCGGCAAACTCGACGAACTGATCAGCTCGAACGTGCCTATCGATATTTTGGACAGCAACACCGTCACTATTTACGATTCTTCCCGCATGAAGCTCGCCGAAGATTTGACGCCTTATATGAAGCGGTTCTCCGTCAATTTGTCTGCATTGGACGAACGGATACTAGAAGCGGTAAACAAAACGTACTACTTTGAGGGGAAACTGCTGGCGCTTCCGATTACGGTAGGTGTGGCGAGTTTGCATTTTAACAAAGATTTGTTCGACAAATTCGGCGTGCCTTACCCGAAGGACGGCATGACATGGGAGGAAGTACGCGAGATTGCCAAAAAGATGACGCGGAAGGAAGGCGGTGTGCAATACCGGGGCATCGAGCTGCATCTCGATTCGACGATGGTAAGAAATCAGCTCTCGCTGCCCGTCGTCGATCAGAAGACGAAGCAGGCTGCCGTAACCACGGCTGGCTGGGAGCGTTGGTTCGATACAATGAAATCGCTTTATGAGATCGAAGGCAATGTCCCGGAACGGGACAAATGGGGGACAGGCACCCCTACGTTTCTGAAAGACCGGACGATCGCCATGTATGCGATCGCCACGATGTTCGGACCCCTGCCCGACGCCGTCAAGGCGGGATTGAACTGGGATGTCGTTACGCTGCCTTCGTTCTCCGATATTCCGAATACGACGATTCAGCCATGGATGCCGAGTCTTGCCGTTTCCACCCAATCGAAGCATAAGGACGAAGCGTTTCAAGTGATTGCGTTCATTTTCTCCGAAGAGGGGCAGCTCGCGAACACGAAGATCGGCCGCCCGTCTGTACTGAAAAATCCTGAGATTAACAAGCATTTCGGCGAAAGCATCGAGGTGCTGCGCGGCAAAAACGCAGCCGCCTACAGAAAAAACAAGCTGGCCGTCGTTTCCCCGTCCAACACAGAATACGATGATGTCGCTTACAGCATTCTGAAGGATAAATTCCGTGAATTCGTGTACGGCGACAAAGACCGCAACACCGCTCTGAGAGAAGCCGAGGAGGCCATCAACAAGAAAATTGCCGAGGCACTGCAAAAGTAAAAGTCAAGAAGTAAGGGAGAAGAGGAACATGCGTACAATGAAAACGCTGGTGATTCAAGGAGCGGAGAAAGCCGAAGTGGCGGAGGTGCCAATCCCCGAACCCGGACCGGGTCAGGTGCTGGTGAAAGTTACAGCGGTGACGACTTGCCCGCAATGGGATCTGCACATTTATTACGGCAAACCGATGTTTGCGACGGATAAGGAGGTGCCGTTTCCTTACACGGCGGGACAACCGGGACACGAAATGACGGGTGTCGTGCATCGAACGGGTCCCGGAGTGGGGCTGCAGGTTGGACAAACGGTCAGCGCCTGGAAGGATCAAGGGCATAATCGGCCAGGCTGTTACGCGGAATACGTCATTATCGACGAGCATCATCTGCTTCCGGTACCGGATGGCATTCCTTATCGCAAGGTCGCATCGCTGGAGCTAGCCATGTGCGTGGCCGCGAGCGTGATGCAAATGAAGCGGATGGTAGGCATCGCCGGCAAGCGCTGCGGCGTCAACGGACTCGGTCCAGCTGGACTGATCGCTCTGCAGATGCTGCGAGCCGAGGGCGCCTCCGAGGTGATCGGCGTTGACCCGAACGAAAGCCGCAGGCAGCTGGCCGTTCGTCTGGGAGCGCGGCACGCGCTCCATCCGCAAGAGGACAGCGAATCCGAACTCCTTCCGCGCCGCAGAAAAGCCAATGCGGCAAACACGCTCGATCTGGCCATCGACTGCGTCGGATATCCGGAGTCGGTCCGGTTTATTATGGATCGCACTCACGAGGCGGTGGCACTGTTCGCCGTGCAGCGGGACGAATACGCCTTGTTCCATCAAGGGCTGTCGGTGCTCGGTTATCCGGGACATTCGCGGGAAGCGGCGGAATATGCGCTGCAGCTCATCGTCGACGGCAAGTTGGACTTAAGTCCCTTGGTTTCCAAGGAACTGACGCTTGAGCAGTACGGCGAAGGCGTGCGTTTGCTGGCCGCGCAGCAAGCGATCAAGATTGCTTTCGTGTTCGATGATGAGAGCAGGTGAACAGTAGATGAAGGGGAAAGCTGTCGTATTTGAAGATCGTATGAAAGTGGTGTTTCGCGAAGTCGAGGTCCCCGAACCCACCGACGACGATATCGTTGTCGATGTGGAATACTCCTGGATCAGCACCGGCACGGAATCGTCCTTTCTGCGGGGAGAACGGATCAATGGCGAGACATTCCGCTCGGCGGACGATCCGTGGCCTTTCCCGATCGTGATGGGTTACCAGAAGACGGGGATCGTGCGGGAGGTAGGCAGCCGCGTCCGCGATCTGTTGCCCGGCGACCGTGTGTTTGTTGCAACCAGCAAGGTAGCAAACATGTTTTTTCCGCAGGGCGGGCATGTCAGCCCTGCCGTCGTGGCCGCTTCTCAGGTGTGGAAGCTGCCCGAAGACGCCGTCGGTATCGACTATTCGGGCCTGGTGCTTACTCAGGTCGGTTACAACTGCGGATCGCGTCCGCCGGTGGCGGCAGCGTGCCGGGCAGTCGTCATCGGCGACGGACTGGTGGGACAGTGGGCCGCTCAAACGTTGCAGCACCGGGGAGCGGAGGTGCTGGTCATCGGCCGCCACGACGAGCGGTTGCGCTATTTGCCCGCCGGCATCGCCCCGGTGAACGCTCGCAAGGCTTCTGCAATCGATCGCATCGCGGCCGACTGGAAAGGGCAGGTGGACATCGTCGTCGATTCGGTCGGCGATATGGAGACGGTGGAGAGCTTATGGCCGTGCATGAGCCGCGGCAGCCATCTCGTATCGGCAGGCTTTCTCGGCACGCGGGGGATGATCGATATTCAGCGGCTGCGGCTCAAGGAAATGACGCTGCACACGCCTTCCGGCTGGCAGAAGGAGCGGATGGACCGCACGCTGGAGGGGGATCCGTGACGGCTGGCTGCAAACCGGCGCGCTGATCACGCACCGCTTTCCGGCGGAGCGCGCGGCGGAAGCCTGGCAAGCGATTATCGAGCGGAAGGCAGCGATGCTGGGCGTCGTGTTGGAGTGGTCCCTTGTTAATAGATAGGCGTCGTGCGAATAGCGACGCCCTCCTTGTCGACGCTTAGACCAACTTGGGACGGTCCGTGCCCCACGACAATGGCCCCATCGTCTTGTATGTCGCTAATCTTTACAGGAAACTAAACAATTAGGAATCACCTATATACTCCAAGGGGGTAGAGTTTGTGAGATTGCGCGTTGGACTTGTTGGTGCGGGGCGCCGCGCTCAACAAAGTCATCTGAAGGTGCTGCATGAGCTGCGCAAAGATCGGCTCGATTTCGTAGCCGTCTGCGATCTGCACGAAGACACCGTGAGAACGATAACGGAGCAATACCAAGTAGCCGGTTATACCAATCTGCGGGCAATGGTTGCCAAAGAGCGACTGGATATCTGTATCGTCACGGTGCCGGCTGACGCGCATCATTCCGTATCGTGTTATTTGTCCAGCCAAGGCAT
The DNA here is from genome assembly GCF_036577605.1 of Paenibacillus sp. GYB004. Classification (NCBI taxonomy): domain Bacteria; kingdom Bacillati; phylum Bacillota; class Bacilli; order Caryophanales; family Paenibacillaceae; genus Paenibacillus; species Paenibacillus sp. GYB004. The sequence goes on along the minus strand of NZ_JARBDB010000007.1, from coordinate 76,052 downwards.
TCATCAGCTGGTGGAGACGCCGATCGCCTCCCATCCATTGCTGGCCAAGCAGATGATCGACGCTGCCGACCAGCATCAGGTCAAGCTGGAAATCTCGGAGAACTTTCCCTTTATGCCGGTTGAACGGATGACGATGGAACTGATTCGGGCCGGGGTGATTGGCGAGATCGGGCGTGTCTACCGATTGTTCTCCACGACAGGGTATCACGGCATTTCTGTCATCAACGAGCGTACAGGAGGCACGCCGATCAAGATCAACAGCCTAGATCACAGCTTCCCGGTCGTACCGTACAAAGATCGGATGCAGCGTACCTTTGAGCAGGAGGGGCTGGAGTTCGGCGTTATCCGCTACGATAACGAGGCGATGGCCATCTTCATGGTCGGCAACAAAAACTCGGCGCTGGGCCGAAACAAACTCGTCGGATTCGAAGCGGACGGCTCCCGCGGAGCGATCATCACCAACGGCAATCAGGGAGCGATTGGCGGCGAGGAGGTGCGTGTCGCGCTCGAAGACAGACTGCAGCAAGGCGGAGAAACGGCAACGGTGCTGTATCAGCGGGAGTATGCGGACATGGAGGACGTGTCCGTCCTGCAGCGGATGTGGGTCGATCTGCCTGATGGACGGATGGTGCAGTGGAGCAATCCGTTCGCCCGGTATGCCCTGCCCGAGCTACTCGTATCGGTGGCCTATATGCACGACAGTCTGCTCCAAGCGGTAGAAGTCGGCAAGCCGCTGCTCTACACGGCCGCTAGGGCGAAGACGGATATGGAGATCTTGCTGGCGATGCGCTACTCGGCCAGGCGCGATGGGGCTCCTGTCTCGCTTCCACTGCAGATGGAAGCGCAGGAGGAGGAGGAGCTGACACGGCAATTCATGAAGCGGTACGGCAAAGGCCCGTTTGATGTCGAGGGACTGCTCGAAATCAGCTTTCCCAGACTGTAAGCTATGAACAATGCGTTTGTAGAGTAATTAAGGGAGGGGGCAGCACGGCATCGTGTCTAAGGGTAAAAGGTATGCAAGCGAATCATCCACCTATACGGATGAAGTGACAGGGGCTGTCGTCCGGCAGATTACTTCGTTTCCTTCGATCCATCACCACCCGTTTTTTATGATACCCGCATATGATGACTTGTGCCGAAGATTGTATTTCATCTCTCACCGGACAGGTTCTCCACAGTTATTCGCGGAGCTGCAAGATACGGGGGAGCTTCTCCAAATGACAGACTTGCCAAATCTGGCAGAATGGTCGGTGCACCCTTCTCCGGATGGCAAATATGTCTATTATACGGCCGGTGCGCATTGCTGCCGCATAGATACGGAAACTTTGGCCGAGGAAACACTCGTTGATCTGGGAAACGTGAACATGAGGGAACGCGGGATGGTAGCCTCAGCGATGGGAACTACGGCATTAAGCCGCAGCGGTCGTTGGTGGGCATTGCGCTATAGTGATGGCGGGGAATCCTGTCTGCTTCTCGTGGATACCGTCAATAGGACTCATGAGATCATCTTACGGCGGGATTCCATCGCCCATCTGCAATTTTGTCCGGATGATGAGAATTTGCTGTTCTATGCAGGACCATTGTCTGATCGAGTATGGGTTGTCCATCGCGATGGCAGCGGGAACAGGCGGCTTTACGAACGTAACGCAGAGAAGAAGGAATGGATTACCCACGAGACGTGGATTCCCGGTACGAAGGAACTGGCTTTCATAGATTGGCCTCACGGCGTCCGAGCGGTAAACCCCGATACGCTTGCAGTCAGGACGGTTGCGGCATTCAATGCGTGGCATGCGGTCAGCAATCCTGGAGGGGACTGGATGGTAGCAGATACGAATTTCCCCGATCGGGGAATTCAGCTGTTTCGGGTACAGGAGGGAGCAGGCCAGCCCCTGACTGTGTGTTACCCCCAGGCGACTAGCCAAGGCGCGCATTGGGCGGGTCCATTTCCATATGATAACGGGCCGATCGACGTTTATGCGCCGCAGCATACGCATCCGCATCCCAGCTTCCGGCCGGATGGCAAGAGAGTCGTCTTCACTTCCGACAGAAGCGGTCATGCTCAGCTTTATGAAGTGGAACTTACGTCTTTCATATCATAAGCCATCATAAGGGGGCCGTATCCTTGATCAATAATAGGAAGGATGTGGCGAAAGCCGCGGGTGGGAAGGAAACGGCTTTGCGGAAGTTCGGGATCGTCACCGATGAGATCGACCGGGTGAATCTGGAGGCAGCGCTGAAAGTGATGAAGGACTTGGGGGCTTCGTACGCGGATCTCAACACCGTAGGGGGGAAGAACATCTTCGAGCATTCGAAGGAAGAAGTTCGTGAGATGAGGAAACTGCTCGATTCATACGAAATCAAACCGACGGTACTCTCTACTCCGTTCATCAAAGGTCTTTCCCTTGACGATATCCCAACAGGGAAGGTTGCGGACCACCCCGAATTCCGGAAGCATCTGGAAATGCTGCGCTGCACGATGGAGATTGCACACATGCTATGCGCGCCGATGGTTCGCACGTTTTCATTCAAAAGGCCCGTGCAATTTTCTCCTCCCCATGGAGGAGAAATCGACGACGAAACCTTCGGGAAAGTAATGGAAGGCATCCGGATGGCAAGCGGGCTTGCGGAGCAGGAAGGAATCAAGCTTGTTCTGGAAAATGTGAATTCCGTGTGGGGGAACACCGGCTACAACATGGCCCGCATCATTCGAGCGGTCGATTCTCCGGCGTTCGGAGCGATCTGGGACGTGGCCAACGCTTATGTATCTGGAGAGACTTCATTCCTGGACGGATACTCAGAGGTCAAGGATTTGACCTTTCATGTTCACGTCAAAGACGCCACAATTGTAGACGCCGAGACCGGTAAAACGCGTTGGGAGTGCATGGGTCGCGGCGGCATCGATTACGTCGGGCAATTCAAGGCGCTTGCGGAGAACGGATACGACGGTGTGATTTGTCTGGAAACACACTGGAATGCCCCCGGAATGACGCGTGAACAATGTACACGGGAATCGTTCAGTGGGTTGATGGAACTGATCCGGCAAGCAAATGAACCTTCCGCAACCGTTAAATGAGGATACAGTAAGAGATGAGCCTTATTGTCATAGGAAGGAAGATGAAGATGAAGATGAAGATGGACAGACCGTTCGTGTCGCCGTGGAACTTCAAGCAGCTACATCGTTCCCCGCGCATATATTTGTCTGATGTTACAGCCGCAAACGGCATCCGTTCGATGTTCTACGAAGGATTGCCCTACAAAGGAAAAGAAACGCGCATTTTCGCCTATTACGGGGTACCGGAGGCGGCTGAGGGCGAGAGGCTGCCGGCCGTCGTTCTCGTACACGGAGGCGGGGGTACCGCCTTCGAAGAGTGGGTACAGTTATGGATGAAGCGGGGATACGCCGCTATTGCCATGGATCTCGAAGGAAACGTTCCCGATCAATCGGAGGGCGGGATGAAACGGATCCGCCACACGATGCCGGGCCCTGCTCGCGAGGGCATTTTCTTGGATTGCGATGAGCCCGTTGGGGAGCAGTGGATGTACCACGCCGCGGCTGCTTGTATTTTGGCCCATTCATTTATGCGCACCATACCGGCTGTAGACCAGGACCGGATCGGAATCACCGGAATTTCATGGGGCGGCATTGTAACAAGTCTTGTCGCCGGACTCGACAGCCGGTTCGCGTTCGCCGTTCCCGTCTATGGATGCGGCTTTCTGTACGAAGCCCACAACCAATGGGGAGAGCGCTTCGTCGAGATGGGAGAAGCAAGCGCCGAATCCGTCAAACGGCAAACCGAGCCTTCCGCCTATTTCTCCCGAGTGACGATGCCGACGCTGTGGGTGAACTGGCTCTACGATCCTCATTTCGGGATGAACATTTTCAGCAAATCGTATCGTCATGCCAAGAATGGGATCGAACAATCCGGCTTGTGCATATACCCTCAGCTCGGACATTCTCATCCGCTCGGCTGGAAGCCGGACGAAATTTACGCGTTCGCGGACAGTATCGTTCGGGGCGGCATCCGTCTGCTGCGTCTCGGCGACCCTGTCGAGCATGACGGGACCGTTTATGTCGTCTACGATTCCGCCGTTGGAAATGAACCGGTTCTGGCCGAACTGCTCTTCACACGGAACTGCGACAACTGGCAGCAATGCGAATGGATAACCGTCGATTGTACGCTCGATCGGGCGGGGCGCCGCGTACATATTCGCCTTCCGCTGGACGCCAAAGCTTACTTTATTAACGTTCGCGATTCGCGCGGGCTTACGGCCAGCACCCCTGTCGTCGTGCGTTGATCCTGATCAGCCCAAAAAACCAGCCTCTATTCCGTTCTAGGAGTCTGTCTGATGAACCGTTGTTGACGCAAATAATCGATGCTGTTCGTCGTCGCATATCCCCGTTACATGACTCCGTCGGACAGACTCCTGGAGGCTGGCGGTGCGGTCGTCATGCGGGCCACGTATTCCATCGGGAAAACCCGTTCCTTCTTGCGAATCTGCTTGCCCCGGATCATATCGATCAAAATCGATGTCGCTTGACGTCCGATGCCAAGCAGGTCGGTGTGGACGGTGGACAGCGAGGGGATGAAGAACTCGGCGAACGGCACATCCCCGAACCCGACGACGGACAAGTCCCGGGGGACGGCCAATCCGTTCGCGGCCGCGGCCTTGACGACGCCCATCGCCATATAGTCGGCTGCGCAGACGAGTCCGGTCACCTCGCGCTCTGCGCCGAGCGGCCTCGCCATGGCGTCTGCGGCCTTCGCGGCGTCGAATTCGCTCACCTCGTAGATTCGCTCCGGCCGGTAGGGCAACCCCAGCTCGCGCATCGTGCGGGTGTAGCCCAACCGGCACTTCTGGCTCTTCATCGAGCTGGCGGGCCCGTTGACGAGCCCGATGTCGCGATGACCGAGGTCGTACAGGGCACGGACCGCCAGAGAGATCCCGCCCTCATCGTCTGGACGGACGCAAGGTAACGGGGATTCGTCCGCATAGCTGCCGATTACGACGAGCGGGAGGGAGGTCATCTTCAGCCAGTCCAAGCTCAGCTCTCCAGAGCGGGGGGCGAACAGGATGATGCCATCGACCGCCTGGGTCTCGAGCAGCCGCTGCTGCTGCTGGGACGTGAACGAGAGCAGCGAGTTGTATTCGAGCTGATCCAGCACTTTGGCGATGCCCTCCAGCACCCGGGAGAAGAAGGGATTGCCCAGGATGAAAGAGCTACCCCGCGAGAAGACTATCGCGATATTCCCAGTCTGCCGCTTCACTAAGCCGCGGGCGCCGAGATTCGGCTTGTAGCCGAGCTCCTCCATGACGCTCCGGATCCGCTTCGCCGTTTTTTCCCCGACGCCCGGGCTGCCGGTCAGCACTCGCGAGACCGAGGCAGTCGATACACCAGCCACTCTGGCAACGTCTTTTATACTCACTGACAACTCTAAGACCCCCAGCTAATCAAGTCCGCATAATCAAATCCGCAAAACCGAAGTATGTTCATGACGTTATTATAAATGTCCCCGGACCCGGAATCAACGGGAGAGCCGGCAGAGCACTAGTGGTTGGGCCGACCGCTCCATCCGTCAATGCTTCGGATAGCTGGTCGCCGACATCGCTTCCATGCACCCGTACTCATCCCAAAATGATCGGACCGCTCGATGGGGCGGAATGGATTCCGACACGCTCGTCATTATCAAGCGTTAAGTGGACGCAGTGCGGATCTTTCTTTTCCAGTCCGACGGACTGACGCCGAAGCGCTGCTTGAACATGCGGCTGAAATAATGGATGCTCGGGAACCCAGACGCTTCGGCGATATCCTGAACGGACATATCGGTCAGCTGCAGGTAGGAGGTCGCGGAGTGCATCCGCAGCTCGAGCAAATACTGGATCGGGGTGACGCCGATCCGTTCCTTGAACAGCCGGATAATGTAGGAGGCGGTCAGCCCCGACCGCTCTGCCAGCAGGGCGAGCGTAATATCGGTCTGGTAGAACCCCTCCATGTACCGGATCAGGTCATAGATGGCATCGTACTGGACGGATTTGGCCGCTGGGTCTCCGTGCCCGGCCTGTCTGGCTCCATTCGCGGGGAGCATCCCAGCTGGGTGCTCGGAGCGGATGCCATGCTCGATGAGCAGCAGCAGTTTCTGAATATCGCAGACCAGCAGCCGCTCGAAGACGGGGGGCCTCTTTTGCGTAAGCGCGGTCTGGATCATGGTCGTCAACCCCTGCACGGTCTGGACGATCAGCGGCCACCGAGATAACTCCTGCGTCGGGTCGCTCTGCATGTGGTTCCAACGCGTAATGGTCTCCAGGCCCGGCACGAAGTCCGTTTCCTCCTCCTCCAGCTCCACAAACCAGAAGTGCAGCTGCGTAGACAGGCGGGTGAACAGATGCGGGGAGTTCGGAGTCAGCAGGAAGAGAGCCGGGGCGTGCACGTGATAGGTGTGCCCGATCCACTGGACGAGCACTTCGCCCGAATGGATATAGAACACTTCGTGATAGGGGTGAATCCCGCCTCCGACGCCGGCGCCGTTGTAATGGAAATTGGGCCGCTCCCCAACGCTGATGCCGGCGGCCGGATTGATGTTCGCTGCCGTTTTCGCTGTCACGAACACGTCGTATTCTCGGATGTGCATGATGAGCCCCCCTTTTGGCAGGAGAATTGGGTTGGGATGTCGTTGTCTCTCCACTTTACCCAATGTCCTTTGTAGATGGAAGCGCTGCCGTTCGGATGGGGCGAGTTCACTTTTGTGTAAATGGAGAGGGCGAAACCGACTAGAATGCGGGCAAAAATAAGCTGTGGAAGTACGACATCCGATAAATACAGGGCGAAGCTCCCATTATATAATTAGGCTGTAGTCCAAAAGGGAAGGCCGATGCCACGGGCATCCTGCAGGTAGATCCGGAATACCTCCAGATGCGGGCAGCACGCTCCATTCCATTCGTAAGCGGTAAGCGGTTACAGACCGCAGACCGCAGACCGCAGTATCCGCTGCCTCCTGGAATCCCCAAACATGAAGCGGCGTGGGCGTTTGCGAGATCGGGCTGCCCGACTAATTCGCTGACCCGGCGATGAAGACGCTATATCGAGCAGTAGCGGATCAAAAACCGGCAGTGGCCCTCGGAGCTTATAGCGCCCGTCAGGATGTGAACAAGTTTACACGAAGCGAAGCTGCTGAACGTACCAACAAAACGATTGCGGTCATGCGAGGGAAGTGAAAACGAATCTCATACAGGAGGGGTAAAGATGGAATCGGAACATAAGGATGGTTTGCTTTCGAGAAGACAGCTGCTGGTGGCAGTAGGGGTTACCGGGGCTGCGGCGGCCACGACCGGATTCTTGGGACTTGGGGTGACTGACGCGGTTGCGAAGAGCGTGTATGGGCCGCCCGATGCTCCCTCGGCAAGCGATACCGAGAACTGTTGCGCTTGGAGGACTCCTCTAGAGGCATACGGTGCCGTAGGGGACGGGGAGACTGACGATACAACAGCGGTCAACGCGGCCCTTGCTGCTGGTGTCCCTCTGTCTGGGGCGAAGCGCGTCTACGCGGTAACCGGAAAAATCAGTCTTCCGACAGGCGCCGATCTCGAAGACGCCGAGTTCAAGCAGCTGGCACCAGGCGCTTCTCTAGATGTCATTACGCTGGAAGCTAGCGGGGTAAATAGCGTCCGTCTTGTCCGCGTGAAGGTGAATCGCAACGGCGACGGCACGAATGGAGGGTTGCTGGATGGCTCTCTCGGTAATAACGGCGCTCTCGATAACGCCTATGGTATTCGTATCAATGGCGGCACAGGCCATTTCCTTCAGGACATCGAGGTCTATGGCAGCGATAGTGGTTCACTGATCGGCTTGATCGGATTGGACAGCACGTCTCGCGTCATTCGCCCCTATGCCCGCGATGCCTATTGGTCTCGATCTGCTACGACAGCAACTGATGATCAGATACAGGGCATTTATGTTTACCAGTGCAGCGACTTAATTATTGATGACGCTCGCGTCGAACGTCTCACCGGTATTCAAACTGGTGTCCCTACCTCCCGCTTTACCCGAGCGATCCCGGTCGGCGCCTCTACTGCGCTCACAATCCGCAACCCCTATGTCTACAAGTGCGATCAAGGCGTCGATATCACTGGGGGCGCGGGTAACCGCTATATCAGGGTGGAGAAAGCGCTTCTGCGAGAGGTGTACACGTGGACGGTAAAGCTCGCCAATTCGGCGCAGTATTGTGTCGTCTCCGAATGCGTCGCGATGAATTGCGGGGCCGCTTTTGTTGCGAATGCCAACCCCGCGCTGCCTGCCGACATTCGTACTTCTGACAATCTCTTCATCGATTGTTATAACATCAACTGCGGCTATACTGGACAAACGGTGATTGATGCCGACGCCTTCAAGGTAATCCATACGGACACGGCTCGAATCAAATTCGTCCGCTGCCATGCTTACGACTTCCAGACCGTCAAGACGATGCGCTATGCATTCGCTTCACATCCGACTGGAGCAAATTCCTCGCTGATGCAGGACTGCGACTACAGCGGATATACAACCTCCACGCCGATCGGCGGGACGTTCGTTCATCCCGAGATTAGCACGGGTACTGGAAGCAACGGCCGATATACGATGTTCCCTGACGGGACTTTGATTTGTGAACATCAGATAGACATATCGTCCACTGCCATGACAACTGCTCGTGGTTCGGTCTTTGGTACGTCGTCTGCTCTGACTTGGACTTTTCCTATGGCCTTTGCTTCGGGAAATCCAGTAGTAACTGCTACCTTCTCTAGGAATGACCTAACCGTTATTGGCGGTTGTTCAGAGCTTCAATGCAGTACCACCACTTGGACTTATCATCCCTGGTCATCTTCTTCCCTCGGTGCAGGGAATGTAAAATCTATAAGAGTGGTCGCAAAAGGAAGATGGAAATCATAAACGTCGCGTGAAATGCTCGGGCGCGGAAGCGCATCGAGATCAGGAGGGGGAGTGGACCATGAGTGATCGGATATGCAACGGAGTCGAAGTCGCAGATATGTCGCAGGCAAAAATTTTCGCGCCCGTCCCCATGCAGGAACGGGGTGCGCTGGCCGTCCGGATTTTGATCGAAGAGATTGAAAAAAGAACGGGAATACGGATTATGGCGGATAGCGCCCGGCCAGACGATACGTCGCCGCTGATCGTCGTCCGGTATGCTGGCCGGGACGGCGGATCGGAAAACCGCGCCGCGGACGGTCTGCCCGTCCCCGGGCGGGAAGGCTTCCGAATTTATACGGACGACGGGCCGAAGTTGACGATTGTAGTGGAAGGCGCCGACGACCGGGGTGTACTGTACGGCGTCGGCAAGCTGCTGCGTCTGCTCTATTTGAGCGAATCGAAAATCGAGGCTCCCGTCTCCGTCCGATTAAGCGAAACGCCGCACTTCCCTTTGCGCGGGCACCAGCTCGGCTACCGGCCGAAGACGAACGCCTACGACGCCTGGACACCGGAGATTTATGCCCAGTACATCCGCGAGCTGGCGCTGTTCGGCGCGAACAGCATCGAGATTATGCCGCCGATTACCGATGACGAACGAACGGGGCCGCTGATGAAGTACGATCCGCTGTTTATGATGCAGCATGTGTCCGAGGTATGCGATTCGATGGACCTTGATGTGTGGGTCTGGTACCCGAATATGGGCGCCGAGGATAACTGGTATCCCGCCTCGGGGAACGACGAGGCGTTCATGAAACCGGAATATTTGCGGAAGCAGCTCGCGGAGCGGGACGAAATTTTCCGCTCGATGAAGCGGCTGGATCATATTTTTGTGCCGGGCGGAGATCCGGGTGCGCTGGGCGCTCAAGACTTATTCGATTTTATGGCGATGGAAGCGGAGGTGCTGCGGAAATACCATCCGCAAGCCAAGATGTGGGTATCCCCGCAGGCGTTCAATCCGACGGACGAGTGGCTGGACACGTTCTTCGCGAATGTGCGGAAGGAACCGGTATGGCTGGCGGGCGTTGTTTTTGGCCCCTGGGAGAAACATTCGCTGCCCGAGCTGCGCAAGCTCGTTCCGCAAAGCCTGGCGATTCGCAGCTACCCCGACATTACGCACAATCTCAGCTGCCAGTATCCGGTGCATAATTGGGATACGGCGTTCGCCATCACCCTCGGAAGGGAATGCATCAACCCAAGACCGGAAGAGCAAAAGCATATTCACAACTTTAACAAGAACGGCGGGATTGTCGGTTCGCTCAGCTATTCGGAGGGCATCAACGACGACGTCAACAAATTTATTTGGAGCGATCAGGACTGGTCGCCGGACACCCCGGTCGTGCAGACGTTGAAAGAATACGCCCGGTTGTTTATCGGTCCCGCTTTCGAGGATGGCGTTGCCTATGGGTTACTGGCACTGGAACGTAATTTGCGCGGCCCGATCGGGCTGAACCGGCAAATCCCGCTGACGCTCAAGCACTGGATGGAGATGGAGGCGGCGGCGGACGACAAGGTGCGCGGCAATTACCGGTTCGAGCAGGGGCTGTTACGGGCTTATTACGATGCTTACATTCAACGAAGATGGATTCATGAAACCGAGCTTGAGCGGCAGGCTATGGATCTTTTGACAAGGGCGGGCGAATGGGGAACGATGCGGTCGATGGCGGCGGCAGAGGAGGCGCTTCGCCAAAAGGAGTGCGAGCCCGTAGGCATCGGATACAAACGGAAATGCGACGAGCTGGCCGACCGGCTGTTCGAGCATATCGGCGCTCAGTTGACCGTCGGGAAGCATAAGGCCATCGGAGTCCTCCGGGGCGCCTTTATGGACTGCATCGATACCCCGCTGAACGATATGGCATTTCTGCTCGATGCCTTTCATTTGATCCGGCAAATGCCGGAGGAGGAGGAGCGGCTTGCCGCCCTGCAGAGGATCGTCGACCGCACGAATCCGGGAATCGGCGGATTTTACGATCATTTCGGTGCCCACTCATCGCTGGCGAGGGTGGACATCGCCCATGCCTGGGAAGACGATCCCGGTTATTTGGAAACGGCGATCGTCAGGCACAATCCGGCTCTGATTGTCGAAGCGCATTCGGAGCTGACCGGAAGCGATACGTATACCCGCCTATGCCGGGAAACGCTGCATAAAATATTGCCGGGGCTGACCCATCCGCCGCTGGCGTGGGTCTCGAGCCTATCCTCGTACTACTCGGCGCCGGTGAAGGTCGTCTACGATCATTTGGACTGCCGCGCTTCCTATACAGTGAAGGTGATGGGGCTTTGGAGCGGCAAGGTGCGGATGCGGATCAACGGCAAGTACGCAGACGATACCGGGGTGAACGATCGCGGACTGCTGGATGAATTTACCGTTCCTCCCGACATGATTCCGGAAGGAAGAATGGAGATCGTCTGGGCGAACGAAGAAGCGGGCAGCGCCCCCTTCATCCACGAGCTGTGGGTCATGCGGAAATCGTAAGCGGGTCTGCCGTTGTCGCTTCCGATTATGGCTACGGATCTTAGTGTTTATGCCATTAATATTTTATATCATTAATATTTTACGCCGTTAACATCTGGAGCGCATATCTGAGGCCGCTCCTTTACTTGCAGGTAAGCGCCTGCATCTGATTCAAGTCATACTGTATCAGCTCGTACTGGATTCGAAGTCGAGCAATGGGGGCGGGCAAGCGGCAGTCATTTTCTGCGGGATGTTCCCGATCTTGCCTGTGTAACCGTTCACCTGGCGCTTTTCACGAAAGGCTTGCTGCCCGGCTCCTTGAAAGGGTAGGGGGAACGCAAAACTTGATCATCTATCGGCAAAGGAGGGTTTGACTTGAGCAAGACTTTTGTGCTGCCAGTTGAGGTATATATCGGTCCGATTGAACGGGTGAATGGGATCGTATCGCTGCAGGTTGATTGCGACAATCTCATCTGGCACGCAGGGTACAATGGGAAGCTGAATCCTGCTTCAGTGACCGTTACGGACATGCGAACTGGAAATTCAGTCCGATCCCAGCTGTCTCCGGGCGGAATTACTTGGTTGATGGAGGGAAAATCAGAGGCCGGGGATGTGCGGCTTTACGAGATTAGATTCGATACGGAGCAACCGCGTGAAGGCAAGTTGAACTCGAAAGATCTCGTTATTCTTACGGATTTCGGTACTGAACTGGTCGCAACGATCAATGAGACCGAGTTATGCAGGTACAAATACCGAGAAGTATGGAAACCTTTCTTCCATCCAGTCCATGGGCCGGATGGAATTGTTACGAGGGGAGAGGTGTTCGACAACGAGGGTCATCCTTTCCATCACGGGATCTGGATGGCTTACGGGACGATGGAAGCGGAAGGAACGAATATGTGGTCGGAATCGGGGCTTGTCCAGCCGAGAAGGGGAATGACGGGCCGTATGGAGCATGAGACATTCGAACTGATTCGCTATGGCCGGGTATTTGCCGAATTTCGCGAGAGGCTCATTTATCGGAAGCCGGATGGCTATCCGTTCGCACGGGAGCATAGGTCGGTCCGCATTTATAGGCCGGATGCAAATACGCAGTACATAGACTGGCAGGTTAGATTGGAAGAGCCGGATGACAAGGGACCGCGTACGATGACGTTCTCGGCACGAGTAGCTCCCAGCATGAGGGTTCGCGATCTGAGTAATCGTACGCCAGAGCACCCGATGGGCATTCCGCTGCAGAATCCAGGTCGAATCGCCAAGGGAGAGGGCTGGGCGGATTTCTCAGGTCCTGTCGAACGGGGTTGGAATGGTCTGGCCTTATTCGACCATCCGGATAATCCGGACTATCCGAAGGAGCCCTTCGCGAACGAGTACGGAACTTTCACCGGATTGGGCAGACCTTATCCTGTGAGCTCAGCGGCCCGCGGCGGAGTTGCAGAGCTGCGATACAGAGCGTATATCCATGCCGGAGATGCAGATGAAGGCCGGGTAGCGCAAGTCATGATGGAATACACTCATCCTGCGGTAGCCGTTGCTGGTAAATTGCAAATTATCGACAGAAACTAGCTGGATCGGTCGAGGGAAAAGTCATTTCGTAATTTATTGATCCCCACATAAGACATGATTGTACAGAGCAAAGAAGCCTTCAAGCCCACTTTGAGAGTGGTTTCGAAGGCTTTTTGGTGCTGCATTTGGGATTGGCCTATTAGTCGGTACCCTCTTGGGACAGCCCCTTGCCTTTTGTTCACATAATAAATTTTATGTAATCATTTGTCCACCCCGCGTTGGACCGTTCAGGCCGCTCGCACTTATCGGGGCAGCGAGGCGTTCGACTGTGGGGATATGCCGCACGCATCCAGATTTTGGCGAATGGATAGGGGGCATCGCGCTTGGCGGACGCGCCCTCGAACAAGCATTGTTGCGCAAAGTGGTATACTATGAGCACAGATGCCTTACCGAAGAAAGCGAGGTTGCCACATGCGCTTCATCAGCCTGCGGACCAAATTAATAGCGGCTTCGCTGTGCTTCGTGCTGCTGCCGATTATCGGCATTGGCGCGTACGCCTATAACGAATTCGAAAACATATTGAGCGCGAAGATCGCCGAGGCGACGTCCGACCGGCTGCTGCAGGTGAACCGCAATATCGTGCAAGAGCTGACGATGATGGTGAACGCTTCCGCTGGCACATTGGCGTCATCGCCCAGGACATTCAAGCAGCGTTCGAGCGTCACGGCATCGATGCGTTTGCGGAGCATTTGAATTTCTATGCAAATACACCTAAATATGAATTTTTTTATAATGCAAATAATACTAATACAGATGGATAACTCGGCGTAAAACATTGATTCGCGTTTAAATCAAAGGGTTCGCGCGAATACTTATTCACAAAACTTGGATTTTGTACATATGTATATAAATTGCTTTTAACCCCTATATGACTAGTCTTTATATTTGGTGTCATACACGTCGGGTATGGGTGGAAGATTAGATGAAGGCCTCTACATAATGTAGGGGCTTTTCTTTTGGTTCCGTCAAATCCTTTTTTCAGGCATGGAATTCCTGATCTTGTTCCTCAAACTATATATTGGCGATATTCTCTTATCTTGGGTGGGAACGTATTGGCCGAAAACGACATGGATTTGTCTGAAATGCCGATCGTAGGCAAAAATGCGCTTGTGCTACGATGAAGTGGCCCGGGAGTATTTAGCCGTGAGGAGGGAGGGAAACGGGAAAGCCGCTTCGCAAAAATGAATGCGTTTTCTAAAAGTTGGGAGGGAAAGGCATGAAGGATGGCTTGCGGGTTATGGGCATCTGGAGGGAAAGACGGGTTTTCCTATTGTGGTTTGTATGCTCCCTTGCATTATGGATATGGATAGTCTCGCCGGCACCGGCGGCAGCTGAGGGAGGGGGTGAGAACTTGCTTATTAACGGCGATTTTGAACAGCAGGGAACGATCCCGGCCGGATGGAGCGCGTTCGAGGGCTGGACCAATCCGGAGCTGTCGGTTTCCGCAGCAGGAGCATACTCCGGCACGGCCGGGCTTCGGATAACTACAGCGGTTGGCAACCGCAATCCTTGGGTGAGACAAGTCGTCCAGATTGAAGAAAAAACGGAGTACAAGCTGGCTGCATGGATGAGAGGCGCCGGTGTTCAAGGAACCGGAGCAGGATTCAAGCTGGAATTTTACAAGGGCAATGCCGTCACGTCTGCGAATAATTTGAATTTCGATCAGACCTTTATTACCGCTCCAAGCGAGCTGACGGGCGACTGGGAATACCATGAGTACGGGTTTACCGCGCCGGAAGAGGCGGCATGGGTGGTCGTATATGCCCGTTTGTACGGCACGGGGACTCTGGATGTGGATGAAATCTCGTTCACATTAGAACGGGAACGTAGTAGAATTGATTTGGAAACGGATAGCATTTTTTACTATACCGGGATGGCCTCCGGCACGGTGAAGGCCGACTTTTACCTGCATCAGGGAGACCCGGCCAGATATCGGGTAGAAGCGAACATAACGCCGGAAGCCGGGGGAACGCCTGTTGCGGTGTCGGACGCGACCTATACCGATCAACCGCTGACGATGACCTTCAATCCCGGTCTTCTCGTCAAGCAGCAACCGTATCGCGTTGTTGTCCGGCTGCTGGATGACGGCCAGCAGGAAGTAGCGCGGGAGACGGAGCGCATTTTTCGCTTTGACCGACCGTCTATGTTGAGGGAAGACGGTACGCTGCTGGTGGACAACGAGCCGTTTTTTCCCGTCATGGCCTATCATGTCGCGCTGCGGGACTATCCGTATGTAGGTGAAGCGGGAGTTAATGTCGTGCAGGGCAATGGAACCAATAACAGGGAGCAATTGCAAGCGATGCTGGATGCTGCCCTTCAAAACGGAATCAGACTGGCGGTTCCGCTCTATTACCAGATGAAGGTGCAGGAAAACATGGAGCTGATCGAGACATTCGTCACGGAATTCCGGAATCATCCTGCTCTGTTCGCCTGGATGGTGATGGATGAGCCTGCGCTAAACCATAAGACAAAAGAAGAACTGGTGGAAGCTTACCGGCTTGTGCGGACGCTCGACCCGGTTCACCCCGTCTACATGGTCGAAGCGCTCCCCGGTTCATACTCGTTTACCGAGAAATTGACCGATATATTTGCGACAGACGTGTACCCGATTCCCCGAAACCCGATTTCCATCGTAGGGGAACGCGTAGCGTTGGCCAAACAATTGGCAGGAGAGCACCAGCCG
The DNA here is from genome assembly GCF_036577605.1 of Paenibacillus sp. GYB004. Classification (NCBI taxonomy): domain Bacteria; kingdom Bacillati; phylum Bacillota; class Bacilli; order Caryophanales; family Paenibacillaceae; genus Paenibacillus; species Paenibacillus sp. GYB004. Next base: position 60,392 of record NZ_JARBDB010000007.1, on the reverse strand, counting down.
GTGATGAACGTGATGCAGGCGATGTACAATCCGCCGAACTGGCCGGTTTTGACCACGATCGAGCAGGTCCGGAATATGATTTATCAGAGCCTGGCGAGCGGCGCGCAAGGAATGGGATATTATTCATTCAACGAAAACGGATTTGTGCTCCGGAATTCGGCACTATGGCCGGGACTTGTCGGCATACGGCAAGAGATTGAACGAATCGGCGAGATCGTAACGTCCATGGAAGTCGCAGATTCCGGCCAGGCTGCGGATATGCAGTGGCGTCTCTGGCAAGACGGCGGGGAATATTATGCGGCTGTGGTCAACACGGGCAGCACCAGCGGTGAAGCGACGATCCCGCTTGCGGGGAGCGGTTATGAAGCGGTCTTGCTGTATGGGGACACCTATAAGGAAACGGTGAATACCGGAGATTCCTTAACCGTCACCCTGGAACCGCTGCAGGCGCTGCTTTACCGGGTGACGCCTTTCACGACTATGGCCGGCCGGGCGCGCAGCGAGCTGGCGAGCCTGTCTTCGTGGTCGAATGATTTGGATTGGCAGGATGCAATCGACCGTCTGGATGAAACGCTTCAGGAACTGCTGGACGAGCTTGCGGCATCGCCGACAACGTTGGATGCGGTTAAGACCGCGGCGTTGGATGGTCTGGACGAAGTGGACGAGCTCCTCGATTGGCTCGGCGTGCACGCTTCCGGAGCTGCGGGGACTATTCAGGAAAGGCTCGAACAATTGCGTCTGGAGCTGGGAACGATAGCCGGTGCTTCTGCTGCATTTATGATGGAGTTGAACGAAGAGCGCATCATCGGCCAGTCCGTGGTGAACGCGGTGTATGCGTCTGTTGCCAATAACGGAATGCAAGCGCTTCAGCAAATGGAGGTGTCGATTGCGTTCCCGGAATCGTTCGGTTTGATGCCGCTGGAGCAAGCTCTGCCTTCCATCGGAGCCAATCAGCAGGCTTCCGCAGTGTTGCCGTTTACGCTGACGCATACGCCGCTAGCAGCGGATTACCGATTGAACGCCGCTGTTTCGTTCGTATACGCCGATCGCCCGGGAACGCGGGTTGTCATGCAGCGAAGCGCTGTTTATCCGCTCGTCGACATGGTGGACGGCCAATTGTCGCCATCCGCTCTGACCATGCAGGCGGGCAAGAGTTATTCGAGCACCTTGCGCCTGGAAAATCGGGTGGCAGATTTCCTGCCCCTTTCTCTGGAGGCACATCTCCCGCCCGAATGGACGATTACCTTGCCGCAACAGGTCGAGATTGCCGGACATGAGGTGCTGAATCTCCCCTTTGACGTGCACGTCCCGCCCGGTGTGACCGATCAGGTATACACGGCGCAGATCCGCTTAAGCAGCGGCGAGACGTTCATTCGGTCACTGCCGCTGCTCCTGGAGGTCAATCACAATTTGCTGCCGAATCCCGGATTCGAGGCGGCCAACCTGCAGGGCAACGGACCGGCGGACTGGACGCTTCGGCAGGGAATATGGTCGGAGGATTCCCGCTCCGGTTTATATGCCGCCGCTCTGCAGCCCGATCCCGGAAACAACTGGAACGTGATCAACTCGGCGCTTATTCCGGTCGAAGACGGTTTCCGTTATGTATGGAGCGGCTGGGTAAAAAACGAATCCGATCAGGGGAGTGTAGCTGTGGGAATCCGGGAGAGCTACGCCAACGGGGCGTCATCGATCCGTTATGTATGGTCGTCAGTACCTTGCTCGGAGGAGTGGGCGTTTTACAGCGGTGTAGTGGAGCCGAGTCCGGCAGCGCAGCATATTCAATTGTATTTGATGAGCGACACGGGTACGAACGGAACGGCTTGGTTTGACGACTGGTATATTCGGGCCATTCCGGCACACTGATTGCCAGCAGGCCGGAGACAACGGCAGGATGGTAGGCAAGGCGACGGAGAACCTGTACCGGCGGGTCCGGGGCGGGTTCTTCGTCCTGCATAACCGGAATTCGAAAGGCGCTCGTCCTGCGGCGGTCAGGAGGACAAGACTGATACAAGGAGTGGATCATGCTGCGCAGGAAATCGCTGAAACTTTATGACCACCCGGATGACTTTCCTTTTTGGATCCAGATCAATCGGCATAATACGGCAGATCTTCCGGACCTTCACTTGCACGAGTTTGTCGAAATGGTGTTTGTCATGGAAGGAAGCGGCGAGCATTTGTTCCAGGACATTCGCTACGGAATCCACGAGGGGGACATTTTTATTATTAATCCTGGCGAGGCGCACGGCTATTCGTTAAAAGCAGGCGAGGAGCTTGTCGTCATTAATTGCTTGTTCGAGATGAGCCTGATTCCGATGAGGCTGCTGATGGAGCTGCGGGCGATGTGGTCGATGGATTTTTATTATGTCCAGCCGTTTCTGGATGAGAAGGCCCGGTTCCATCACAAGCTGAATCTTCGCGGGTCGGACGCCGCCGCCGTGACGGCGGTGCTTAAAGATCTGATGCAGGAATTGCACCAGCAGCGGGAAGGGTATCGCCTCCTGATTCAGATCAAGATGGTTCAATTGTTCGTGCTGCTGTCCCGGTTTTATCAAGAGAGGCATATTTTCGGAGACAACCTGTCGACCGGAGAAATTTTGGTGCAGCGGGTGTGCGGCTATATTGAGCGCCATGCGAACGTGAAGCTCAGCATGACATTTCTGGGCAACTTGTTTCATATTAGTCAACGCCAGCTGAACCGTTATTTCAACCGTTATGTCGGTTGCAGTCCGATTGAATATATTCATAAAACGCGAATCGAAAAAGCCAAACGTTTGCTGGCCGATACCGATAAGACCATAGCGGCCATATCGGAAGCGGTCGGTTATGAAGACGCTTCCTTTTTCAGCAAGCTGTTTACAAGGAAAACCGGGTTCTCCCCCGGAAATTACCGAATCAAATTCCGAAGTTGACTGAAATGAACAGCGCTATGGCCGTTTCGCCGATGGCAGCCGGGAAGCCGGGCGCCTATACTGAGGACATACCCGCAGATCCTATTGAAATGTTGAAGGGGGCAGTCCTTATGAGAATCGGCTGGAAAGAGACAGGGATTTTGCTAAGCGTGTCCATGTTGGCGAGTGCTTGCGGAAAAACCGCAGGGGAGACGGAAAAGACGGTGTTGCCGCCGGAGGAACCAAAACCGGCCGTGATCCGCCTGCTTCAGGACGGAGCTACGATGACCGAAGAGGAATTTCAGACCTTGGTGCAGGCTCCGCTCAAAGCCAAGTATCCGCATCTGACCGTGGAGCTGCAGATCAATACGAAAAGCGATGAAGGCTTGCAGCAGCTCGTTACGGGAGGGAATTTCCCCGAACTGATCCTGACTTCGTTTTCCCGGATCGCCATTCACCGCGAAATGGCTACATCAACCGATTTGACTCCGTTGGTCAAACAAAGCGGCATGGATTTGAACCGGTTTGATTCGGTCCCGCTGGACACGGTGCGAAAATACAGCAAGCCGGGAGAGCTGTCCGCCATCCCGTTTTCGCTGAATTTTCTGGCTACTTTTTACAACAAGGATCTGTTCGACAATTTTGGCGTGCCTTATCCGCCGGACGGCATGACCTGGGATGATGCCCTGGAGACAGCCAAGCGGTTTTCCAGAACGACGGGAGGCGTTCAATACCGCGGGGCGATGATGACCGGCTTGTTCGATCTAAGCAGCCAGCTCACCTTGCCTTACTTCTCTCCGGAAACCAAGAAGGTCAGCATCAATACCGATGGCTGGAAACGGATGGTGAACCTGATCGCGCAGTTCCAACTCATCCCCGGCAATCGCGGAACGAATCTGGATCACTTTATGAAGGAGCAGAGTGTCGCGATGATGTTCAGCTACGATGCCAGATTTCATAATCTGGAGGCGGTGTATGGAACGCCGGCTGATTTCAATTGGGATGTGGCGCAATTGCCGTCATTTCCCGAACGTCCCAATGTAAGCGCAGGTTCGACCGGCCATTATTTGATGGTTTCTTCGCTGGGGGCGAACAAGCAGGACGCATTCCGGGTCATCGAGGTGCTGGTCGGCGCGGAAAACCAAAAGACGATGACTCAGCGGGGGCGATTTACATCGTTAAAAGATCCGGCCATCAAAGCGCTGTACGGGCAAAATCTTAAGAGCGTCCAAGGCAAAAATATTCAAGGCATTTTCAAAAGCAGCTTCGCTCCTCCGTTCGCCGGTACGATGCACGATACGAAAGTCAGACCGTATTTGCAAACGGCGCTTAACAAGGTGATCGAGGGACAGGCTGATGTGAACAGCGCGCTGCGCGAAGCCGAGGATACCGCAAACCGCGAATTGGTGTTGACTCCTTGAGGCGATTTCGGATCGTTCCAGCGAAGAACGATTCAGCTGAAGTCACCGTAAGGTGACTTTTTTGCTTTGTATCGATCGTTATTTAACCGGATGACTATCGTGCTTCTGTTTGGACAAGCTGCGAAATTGGTTGGCCGTTATCCCTTTCATTTCACGGAATACGCGGGCAAACGTGCGAAACGATTCAAACCCGACTTCCATAGCAATATCCGTTATGCTGATATTCGTATGCTGCAGCATATTATCAGCCGTTTCAATTCGCAGGTGATGGATATATTTCACAAAGGTGTGGCCGGTGTACTTTTTAAAAGACAAACTGATATAAGAGACACTGAGTTCGAACCGCTGTGCCAGATCTTCCAGGCTGAGCGGCTTCCGATAGTGGAGATGGACATAACGCAGAACGGGCCAAAACAGCTGTGTGCGTGCTGCCGACTTTCTGACTGCGACGAGCGGGTTCGGATCGGATTGCCGGCGGCTCGCGCTGCGGATGTAGTTCAGGATCGCTTCCGTAAGCTTGGTGCGGATCAGATGGCGGTGAATGGGAGTATCGGGTTCGCTGGAAATCTCTAATAAGAATTCGAAAATTTGTTTCATTTTCTCATTCTCAGCACCTTCGAAGTCCAGGAAGGAAGGCAAGTCGGTGCCGATGGAGTCAAGCAATCTGGAAAACTCGCTGTCCTCCTGTTGTCCGAATACCAATTGAATGTCAAACAGACAGCAGTATTTGGAAACGTGCTGGCCGGGCGCGCTTGAGATCGAGTGCATGTGATTGGGCAAAAGGAAAGAGACCGTACCTTGCCGCAGCAGATGACGGACGCCATTGATGGTTTCGTAACCGTTTCCACCTGTGAAGTACGATAGTTCCGCATAGTCGTGATAGTGCAGTTCGGTTCGTGAAACGTTCGTATGAAGGATGCCAAACCGTTCCTGCGTTTCCCGGAATCTCGGAATATCGTCGATGTCCCCCTGATACTCCAGATAAAATGTGTTATCCAAAAGAATCATCCTTATTCGCCAGTTTCACAGAGAGCATTTCCTTCATTAAACCTCACATCCATCAGACTGTAAACCTGAAATCAGGACCCGTTGAAACGGAAAATGGCAGTTGTTATCAAATTTTCGGCATGTGCTGCCGGTTTTCATGATTTAGGATAGAGGCAGGAGCAGGATGGAAGGATCATGTTCTCCGGAATACATCCAAATATTGTAGAAGGAATGATCGGGATGGAACAAAAAGGAACGAAAACAAGCAGAGCGCGTATCGGGTACTGGCCGTTGCGCGAGGACAGTTGGGATGCCTCGACGCATCAGCATCACGGGCAAGCGGTAGCCGTACATTTCCAGGACGGAGCCGTCTTCGACGGGGAGCAATCGGCCATTGTGCTGCCGGATTCGGAGTTGACGAATGGCGCCCATCCCTTCACCCTCTCCATGGAATTCGAAATTCATGATGAGAAAGGAACGCTTCCCGGAGGAATATGCAGCCGGTATGCGGAGGAGCAGATGGCCGGCTGGCATTTGTCCGTGCTGACGCAGGCAGGGGTCACTTCCACTCAACCGAACTGGCGGAACTTGCAGCTTGGCTGGAGCTTGCACGAATCGGCAGCAGAGCAGTGGCAGGATCGAGGCACCCCGGGCAACAGCCGTATGATTTGTACCTTATGCGTGTATGAGGGATGGCTGTATGCCGGAGTGTTCGATGATGCGCGCGACAACAAAGGCAGGGTATACAAACTGGGCGAGAATGACGAGTGGATCGACTGCGGCAATCCGGATGACAGTAATTCGGTATGGTCGTTAATCGAGTACAAAGGCAAGCTGTATGCGAGTACGATGCGTTACAAAGCGTCCGGCTCTGCTCTGCCGGAGTCGCCCAATATGGAGCCGGGCGGCAAAATTTACCGATATGAGGGCGGTCGTACGTGGTCGTTGTTCGCTGAGGTTCCCGGTTCAGATAGTGTTGCTTCGATGGTAGTTTATCAGGGCAAACTGATCGCGATGTCCTTTTATACTCCGGGCGTGTATGCTTATGATGAAACTGGGGGATGTGAGGATCTGGGTGCGCCAGGACCGGAAGGAAAGACGCGGACCATGACTTTGGCGACTTACCGGGAACGATTGTATATCGGTTGCAACGAGCTCCAAGGTGTGTACAGCCGCACGTTGGATGAAGACTGGGTGTATGAAGGAAAAGTAGAAAAATGCGATCAAGTTTATTGTTTTGCGGTGTACCATAACGACCTGCTGATGGGGGTCTGGCCGGAAGCGCGCATGCTGCGCTATGAGGGAGACAAACAATGGAGCAATTACGGGTTGATGGGATCTGAGCTGGAAGTGATGGGGATCTCCATGTTCAACGGCAAGCTGTACGGCGGTACATTGCCAGGCGGTCATGTATACCGCTATGCCGGAGATGGCGAATGGACGCTGTCCGGCGTCCTTGAACCGGAAAATCCGGACATTCGTTACCGCCGGGTATGGTCGATGGCTGTATATGGCGGCGAGCTTTATGCGGGCACATTGCCTGGCGGCAAAGTTTGGAGCTTGCGAAATGATCCGCTTGTGACACTGGATCGTTCTGTGACAGACGGGTGGCATCGCGCCGTGATCACTTATGATCTGGAGCGCATCTCTCTGTACCTGGATGGAGTACTTGTATCTTCGGCGCCGATTGACCCGGCGAAACTCAGTGAATTGGGCCGTACGCCGCTTGTGCTGGGCAAAGGGCCGCAATCCCATTTTTCAGGTAAAATTCGTGAAGTTGAGTTGTTTGATGCCGCCATATCCGCGCATGAAGCAGCAGACCTGCACCGCCAATAAAAACGATATGATCAAGATGAAGCAGCACAACAGAGACAGTGAATCGGAATCGCCGCTTACCGCTTGATTCAACCGAGCAAACGTATAAAAATGGAGGAACTCGACGCCTCCTGTGACCAAGTCTGCCCGTGCCGTTATGCGGGCAGGCTTTGCTGTGTTGCGCGTGATTCTACCCGCGCCGCACGTAGCGACATCGTTCGACTGCTCCGGACACGCTTTTGGAAAACATGTCCTGTTTGCTAATTGTGGGCAAAATTAAGTTTTGTTACGCTTTAGGGGACCGGTCAAGGAGGGGGATACGAATCACAGCAGAGAAAATTCATTTCCGACGGCATCCATCTTGAAAGCGCATTAAATTAATGTTCACTTTCTTCAACTAAAACCAAATTTGGAGGTGCAGCGACAAATGCGACTGGGGAAAGTTGAAAAACTTTGTATTCTAGGTGAACAAAGAAGGTTGCTGCGCTAGGCCGGTCACCCGATCCGTTTACGAATTAGATCGAAGGCGGTGCGGAGCTGTAACAAGATCGGGAATTACGGTCCAGTGAAATGGTTGAAATCGAAGAGGATTTGTTATATTATCATTATATAAAATGATAATGTTGGAGGTCCATGAAATGGCAAAAAAAGCGGATCTGCTGCTTCATCCGATCCGAATGCGGATTATCCAACAACTCATGCTGGGGAAACCGCTGACGGCCGCACAACTGTTGGTAGAGCTTGGCGATGTTCCACAAGCGACGTTGTATCGCCACATTCATCTGTTGATCGAAGCGGATATGATCGAAGTAGTTGATACGAACAACGTGAAAGGAACGGAAGAACGGGTATTTTCGGTGAAGAAAGATCATATACAGATTTCGGAAAAGGAATCCGAAGTCACTTCACAGGAAGATCATTTGCGGCATTTTTCCGCATTCCATGCTAATTTGCTTCAGCTTGCGACTTCGTATATTACGGAAAATCCCCCAAGCCAATACAAAGAGAATGGATTCGGATATTGGTTTGCGCCTATGCATTTGACGAATGACGAGTTTCAGGAGCTCATCGACTCGATTAATACCTACATCGAAAGAGCGATCCAGAACGAACCGACGCCCGAGCGCACTCCCCGTATGTTTGCAGGGATGTTTATTCCCCAGAAATCAAAAGGACAATCACACAAATAAGGAGGCGGATTCGATAATGAGTATTCAAGCTGCATTGGGTGATTTTGCTCTTATTTTGAATTTTTCAGGCTGGGCAGCCATCGCTAACTTGAGAAACAAAATTGAAATTCCGTACACATCGATTGATAAAATGCAGGCGGGTGCTTTTGAGTTTCCCTTAACTGCGATAAAAAGAACCGGCATTTCTGCTTTAACTTATAAAAGCGGGGTTTTCGTCATTAATGGAAAGAAACATTTGATATCTTACCGTGATGCCAGTAAAGTAGTCATTCTTGATTTGAAAGAGCATGAATTTAACAAAATCGTTATTGAAAGCGAAGCTCCCGAACAATTCGTAAACCATTTGCTGCAACGCAGTTCTTGTGAACGATAGAATATACACATCATCACCCCCTTCGACGAATTCGAATACCGTCCGTTTTGTTCTACCCTATGAATAGTCCTTTCCACCCGATTGCATCATCCAAAATATCAAAGCGGTTCCATTGAATCTGCAACCTCCCGGCCGCCTCTGCAAAATTCCCAGCCCTCCCGGGAATGGGACCCTTGCGGTCGGGAATGGACCGTCGGTATGATGGATGAAGTCGAGGTGATGAACAAATGACCTTATACGATATCGGAATCAAAGGGAAGGGGAATTTGGAGCAGAAACTGCTTACCACAGCCGCAGAGGATCGGACGGATCGGCTCGCGCATGCTGCTCTAATCGCTGTGCTGTTGCTGCCTCCGGTGCTCGGAGTGCCTGTCCTGGATGGAAACGTGGTCACGGTATATGCCGGATTCGCCTTCTTGTTATGGTCGCTGCAAGCGATTCACGCCGATAACGATCTTCAGCCGACTGACCACAGGCGCCCGATCGTGTGGCTGGCGATCGCTTGCACAGCGTATCTGCTCGGCCCGACGGGACTTTTTGATCCGTATCGGATCGTAAGTCTCGCGTCTGAAGCATTAAGCTTACATTCCCAACTATCTGATCGTTTGCCGTACGTCGGGTTTGTTAACATATCCGTATCCGTGTGCGGATTGGCGGCGATCTCGATCCGGATGCGTCTGCTTCGCCAGGAAGCGAAACGAAGTGCGGCGGAGCTGCACCTGAAAAATCAAGAGCTAGCGCAATTGCGGCACAGCCTGGAACAGACGGTGGAGCTGCGGGTGGCCGCGCTGGAGAAAGCGAGCCGCTCATTGGCCTCGTCGTTTCGCGAGAAGGCGGAGACGCTTGCAGAAGTGGCGGTGCTGGAAGAGCGCAACCGAATCGCGTATGAAATCCATGACACGGTCGGGTACACGCTAACCTCGGCGATCGTCCAACTGGAAGCGGCGAAGAAGATTGCGGAACAACAAGACCGCGTTCCGTGGGATAAGCTGGAGTTGCTAAGCGGGCTTATGCGGAAAGGGATGGAAGATGTCGGCAGGGCGGTCAAGCTGATCCGCTCGGATGATGCGGAGACGATGACACTGGAGGCGGCGCTCCGCGAGCTGATTCAATATACGGAAGATACGATGGAAATCGCCATCGAAACCGATATTTCATTGTCCTCGAATACGAAGCCGGGCAGGTTGACGGAGCAGGTATTGTATCATGCGCTGCAGGAAGGATTGACCAATGGCGCACGCCATGGCAAGTGTAATCGCGTTCGATTCTCGCTGCGCTCGTCCAACGGGATGCTGATGTTTCGGCTGGTCAGCGATGGAGAGCCTTACGGCTCGGCCGTTCCCGGCTTCGGGCTGTCGTCCATGATCGAACGGGTGCAGCTGCTGGGCGGAAGAGTGGATATCCGATCCTCCGCCGATGCCGAAGGCGAACCGGTCGGTTGTGAGTTGTCGATCGACCTGCCGCTGCTATAAATTTCTATCGCTATGAGCATAGGATAATAGCAAATTCCAATAATCGATGAGACGGAGAGGGAGGATCGAAATGAAAACGATCAAGTGTATGATGGACCACCTGTACTGGGCGAACTTACGCATCCTGGATGCGCTCGAGGAGAGTGAGACGAAGAACAAGGACCTTCTGAAGCTGGTTCGGCATGTTGCGGTCGCGGAGCGAGTCTGGTTGTCCCGATTGCAGGGCAAGGGCAACGCGCCATATTCGTTGTGGGAGGAAGCGGAAGATCTGGCGGCGATCCGGACGATGTTCGAAGATAACGCCGAGTTATATCGAGTCTATATCGAAGGACTCGAGGAGTCCGCGTTGGACGAGATGATCGACTATGCGAACCAGAGCGGGGTTCCGTTCCGGACGTCTGTCCGGGACATCCTGTCACAGGTCCTCTTGCACGGGCAATATCACCGGGGACAGATCAACCGGGCACTTCGGAACGAATCGGCAGAGCCTGCCCAAATCGATTACATCACGTTCGCGAGGATCTAACGGGGCTTACACGAATGCGAGAGATCCATACAAACTCGAAGGCAGCCGTCAAAACGATCGGCTGTTTTTGCTCAGCTATACCGGCTGCTTGTTGATACGTTTCGGAGAAGGGGATTCCGTGAGCATGGAGATCAGCATTTCCAATACGAGCCATACGCTGCAGGTTGTCGGCTGCCAATTCGGGGTGAAGTCGGCGGACTGGTCGTATCCCCAGGCATCATCATCATTTATTCGAGCTGTGTTACTGCTGGGAAGGCGTAGGGGAACTGACAGTGGGCGAAGAGTCTCCCGCAGACTCGGCTTTGCCACCGTCAGCCATTTCTCCAGACAATTCAAAAGATGGACCGGTTCCTCCCCCAATCAGTTTCGTCCCCGCCCGCCGCTTATGCGGAGCTTGAACCTCATTGCCTTTGGATCGAGGACGATTTCCGGTTTCACAATCATCGCCCGCTGCTGTGGGGAGGCTGCTTTTGCGATGCGCATTTGGCGGATTTTGCCTCTCGTGCCGGCTATGAATTGGGATGCAGCGACTTATCCGGTGTTCTCCGCAGGGGCATCGGAGGTTGGGCCTCAACCGCAGGTGATCTTCTGGACGATACCGAAGCATGCCAAACATCGGGAAGCGGCGTTTCTGGCCGCTACTCGTAGATTCACCTGTCAAGCAGCTGAATGATATAAAAAAGATATACAAGAGCCGCCGAGGAATTCGACGGCTTTTTGTTTGGTGGAGACGTATGTACCGCGATTGGAAACCAGTGTGCCAGCTGGTAACGTGACGTAAGTCGTTAGTTCGATAGATTCATCACGAAAACAAATCCCGACCGATAGAGTGATTACGATCGGGGAACGCTGCTTCGATGGAACTGAATATTGTATTATAAATGCGAATGTTTCATGAAGGTTAGCTGATCTGCTTCCAGTCTGTCGAAGATGTGGAGCCGGCCGCCATGTACAGGTTGCCCGATACGATCGCCTGTTGCCCGGCGTAAAGCGGCGTACCCGTAATGTCGTCGGTGAAATTGACGGTGTCCGGCAAATTGCCGATCAGTATGTTCGCTTCCCGGCTGACGTCCATCAAGGTCGCCCGGTTGCCGATAATCGTATTGTTGGAGCTTCCGTCCGCCGTCAGGCAACGCAGCAAACCGGAAGTAACCTGCTCCTGCCCGATATTGCTCGAGATTATATTATTATTGCAATTGATTAACTGAATGCCGTACGTGTCGATATCGCGGACATGGTTGCCGGTAATGACGCTGTGCGTTACGTATTGAAGCCGGATGCCCTCCCGAGTCTCGGACACGAAATTGTTCATGATTTTCAATCCGCTGACCGGGGCCGACAACGGACCGACGATCAAAATGCCGAACGAGCCGGAGCAATGGTGGAACGTGTTGCCGCACACCTCGGTGTCGACCCCGGCGGTCATGCGCACGCCCGCATATCCGCCGCCTTCCGTTGCGCAATGGATAAACGTATTATTCACAATCTTGATATTCCGCGGCAGATACCCGTCCTGGGCGTTCATCAGCACGCCGTCCCTTCGGCAATGTTCCGCCACGCATCCTTCCAGAATCGTGCCGTAGCCATTGTAGCCGAGGCTGTCCGGCGTCGCGCCGTTCCCTGTTATCGTAAATCCGATTAGGCAATCCTGAATATGGCAGTTACTGACGATATGCCGATGCCCTCTTGCTTTGATGCCCGAGCCCCCGGTTTGCTTGACGGTGACATGTTCGATCAGATTCCCTTTGCCCGACGATACGTAGACCCCATTGTCCCACATATTTTCAAAATAACAATCGCTGATATGATGGTTGGTTCCTTCAGCGCCGACAAGAATGCCGGAGCCCATATCTTTGCCGACAAGCCCGCGTACGCTATTGTTCGATCCGCCGCTGATATAGCAGCAGGAACAATAATTGGCGCCAGCCTTGCCGGCGTTCAAGAACCCGACGACGTAGCAGTCGGTCACATGGCATTCCTGACAGACCGACAGCAGGAACGGATATGTTTTGTCTTTCACAGAGCAGCCGGTGATGACGGCCTGGTTGCAGCGGTCCAACTGGATAAAGGCGTTGAACAAGCTGCTCGCGCCGGCAAAACCGGCGTATGTCTCCGCGCCATCGCACGACAAGCCGGTTACCGTAGAGCCGTGTGCATAGAGCAGCTTCAGCATGGGGATGCCGAATACGGACGCTTCCTTGATCACGGCCTTCCCGGTCGCGAACAGATGAATTTCTTTGTTGCTAACCGTAAGCTGAGAGGAAATCAGGTATGTCCCCATCGGGAAATAGACGGTGCCGCCGGTTGCGGTCGCGTTTAATGCACTCTGGATTGCCGACGTGTCGTCGGTCGTTCCGTCTCCGACGGCGCCGAAATCGGTCACGACGTTCCATTCCAGCGGCAGCGGATTGGCATGCGCGACGCGGGGGACGGGGGAGAACTGTCCGAGCAGCATGCCGGCCCCGGCCATACCCATGGATGCGACCAGCGTTCTCCTGCTCATCGTTTTCGTTTCGATAGGTTCGATGGGATTCATAAACTTCGCACTCCGTTTCGTTTTATAATTGGACTACTTTCCCGATTTGGCCGTTTGAATGCTTTGATTGGTGAATTCCGTTGCCTCGCGCAGCGCCGTGTTGATGTCTTTTTGTTTGAGCACATAATCGATCATCGCGTTGAGCAGCCCGGTCGTCCCGTACCCGTTGTAGGCGGTGAACGAAATCGAATCCGCGTATTTGGCAGGGACCAGCGCCTTCACATTTTTGCCTTTGTAAAGCGGCGAATCCTGGCTAAACGCCTGAAGGAACGCCGGGTTCTGTAGGACAGGCAGCATCATGCCTGCACGGGACTGCTGCATCTGGAAATCGTCCGATGTCAAATAAGCGATCGCTTCGAACGCCTCATCGGGATGGGGCGTCAAGGCCGTTATGCTGAACAAGGTCGGATACGCCTGGGGGCCGACGCCGTGAGCTTCCTTGAATGTTGGGATGGCGGCGATGTCCCAATTTAGCGCATTCGTGATTTCCGGCTGCTTGTGCAGGTTCGTCAGGGCGATCCACATGGCTGCGCGCTGTTCCTGGAAGAAGAAATTCCGCTGACGCCCGACATCGAGCGCTTTTAAATCGTTGTCGTAGCCCGGCAGCATAAAATTCCGGGAAATATTCGTGATGAACGACTTCCACGGGTCCGTTTGAAAGTTAGCCTTCTCGCTTGTCGGATCGATTAGCGGCAAAGAGAGCGAGTTCAGCGGATTCAACGTGCCGACCGGAGCGGTCAGGCCGAGATAATTCATACCGCTGTCCGTGCGCGTCAGCTTTTTGCTGATCTCGTACAGATCATCCCAAGTCATATCGTCCTTCGGGTAAGCGACTCCGAACTTGTCGAAGATGTCTTTATTGTAATAAATGGCCGAAGGGGGCACGTATACCGGCAGACTGTTCATACCGCCGTGCGCCAATGCTCTCGCTACGCTTACAAGTCCCGGGTTTAACCGATCCAGATCGTATTTGTACTTTTGGATGAGAGGCATAATATCGTACTGGAGCCGATGGTCCTCCAGCGTTCTAGTCGCCCCCGGCGAGCCGAAATAGATGTCGATCCGTTGGCCCGCCGCCAGCAGTTCGGGCAAACTCGTCCCTTTCCCGTATTGCATGAATACGGGCGTAATATGCGGAAATTTTTTCTTGATCGGCTCCCCGAATGTGTCCATGAACGTATCCGCGGTCCAGTCGTTGGCGGAAGGGTAATAAAAGACCAGTTCGACCGGCTCCTTCTTGTCCGCCTGGATAGCGGAATCGGGCGTCCGCGCACCGTTGTCGTCCGCCGAACCATTGTTTTGCGAGCATGCGCCAAGCACCATGGCTAGCGGCAACAGGATCAAAGCCATTGCTCCTTTCTTACGCATCGTTATGCCTCCTCTGATTTGGTTTGTTGCGTACAGCTTCAGTATAAGAGCGGTCCGGTCGGGATAACAGAGGAGGCTTATGCGCTTGTCATGTACTTAAATGACGATTTGTAAGCGCTTCATGTATTTTGATGATACCTGTCTGGTAGTATGATAAGATGCAGATAGGAAAAAAGAACATTCATTCGATTCTGGGGGACTGGTACGATGGATTGGTCGGATTCATCTCTGCAATTCGAACTGCCGGGCGGCAACTGGATGCACGTTGAAGTTCTGGCGGCAGGCACGTTTCGCGTGCGTCTGAACGATTCAACGTCGTTCGCAGAGCCGCCTTTGATCCGTTACGGCATATTGCGCGAGCCCGGCAGCGGGGGGAGATACGCGATCCGGCGTTTGAACGACTCGGTCGAGCTGGATACCGGTAAAGCCGTTCTGGCGGTCGATCTGCGGGACGGGAATTTGCTGTTGCGCGATGCAGTCGGGACGGAGCTTACCCATACCGCGGAGCCGCCCCGCTTCAGGCCGGAAGGCGGCTTCCAGCTACGTTTTGTTCTCGCCGCGGAGGAGAGCTTGTACGGTCTCGGGGATGTGACTCGGGAGCGGTTGCAGAAGCGCGGGACGACTTCGGACATGCGGGTAACCAATATTTCGGCATACGCGCCGATTCCGTTCGTGATGAGCAGCCGAGGCTGGGCGCTCCTGATGAATACGACGCGCAGACATACGTTTGATCTGGGGGCTGCCAAGAATGATGAACTGCTTGTCGAAGGACCGCAAGGGGAACTTGATTGTTATCTTTTTGCAGGCAGCGGATTCGGCGAATTGTTGGACAGCTATACGGAAATAGCCGGCAAACCGACACTGCTGCCGATCTGGGCATACGGCTTGACCTTTATTA
Source organism: Paenibacillus sp. GYB004 (assembly GCF_036577605.1). Lineage (NCBI taxonomy): Bacteria > Bacillati > Bacillota > Bacilli > Caryophanales > Paenibacillaceae > Paenibacillus > Paenibacillus sp. GYB004. The sequence goes on along the minus strand of NZ_JARBDB010000007.1, from coordinate 44,918 downwards.
GCCACGATACGCTTAACGCACGAGAGGTTGTCGACGACGCTCTCCGTTTTCGCCTGGAGGGCATTCCTTGCGATATGATCGGGCTGGCCGGGGGGTGGATGGAACGGAGCTACGATCATTCCACAGTTAAAGCGTGGCACCCGGAGCGGTTTTATACGCCCAAATCGGCGCTTACCGGACCGCATACGTTTATCGGCACGCTGCGAAGCCACGGCTTCAAGCTCAGTCTGCTGCTGTACTGCGACTACGATCTGAGCGCTCACGAAGAATTCGAGCTCCGCGAAGGCGGGCGTGTAGACGGGGAAGCGCCGGAGCCCTGGTACGCGCATTTGCGGCCGTTTGTCGATCAGGGGACGGCTTCTTTTAAATTAATCGGCAGCCGGCAGTTGCAAAATCACCCCAATCGGCAGTGGGCCAACGGTATGAGCGACGAGGAGATGCACAATTTGTACCCCGTGCTGCTCGCCAAGCAGATGTTTACCGGGTATTTGGAGCAGACGGGAAGACGCCCTATGATGTATACACTCGCCGGCTATACAGGCATTCAGCAATACGCAGCCACGTGGGCGGGACAATCGCGCAACGACAAGGAGGCGCTCGTCTCCATGCTCAATCACGGCATGAGCGGGCACGTCCATACGACCTGCGACATGTTTATTCATACGAAGGAAGGCATTCATTTCGGCTTTTTGCAGCCATGGTCGCAGATCAACAGCTGGGCGTATTTTCGCCACCCCGCTTTTCTGGAGGAAGGCGTGAGGAAATTATTCAAAACATACGCCCGGCTTCGCTACCGTCTGCTGCCCTACATCTATTCTGCGGCCCATGTAGCCGCGCGAACCGGAATGCCGATTTTACGGGCGATGCCGCTGCACTTTCCAGACGATCCCGCGTGCAGCGATTTGCTGCATCAATATATGCTGGGGCCGTCTCTGCTCGTCGGAGCTTATACCGATTGCGTATATTTGCCGGCCGGCCGCTGGTTCGACTATTGGACGGGAGAAGCGCACGAAGGGCCGAAGCGGATCGATTGCCAGCTGCCGGACGACGCTGGCGGGCCGTTGTTTGTCCGCGGGGGAGCGATTCTCCCGATGTGGCCGGATATAGACAATATCGGGCAGACGCCGGTTGAGCGCATCGCGCTTCATATTTATCCGAACGGGGGCAGCGAATTTGCGATGTATGAGGATGATGGCGTCACGTTCGGATACAAGGAGGGCGAGGTCGCTGTGACCGTCATGTATTGCGAGGAAACCGCCGAATCGGTGAAGGTGCGGATCGAACCGCGTGCCGGCCTGTATGCGGGTTTGCCTGCAAAACGTGACTACGAGCTGATCGTACACGTCCGGGACAAGCCGACCCGGCTTTCGCTGAACGGCGTCCGGCTTCCGATGCAGCCGAAGCGCTCAAAGCCGGATGCGGGCCGAAGTTGGAAATTCGACCGGCTGCGCGGAACCTTGCGACTTCTGATTGAAGACTGGGAGGTGGCCGAGGCGGAGCTTTGCGTGGAGGCGCTGATCCCGTCGGCTGCGCCCGCTGCGGCGGTCAGAAGAGCGATTACGCCGACAGCAAGGAAAGCCGTCTCCGCCGCGGAATTTGAGAAGCGGCTTGAGGCGGCGTGGAAAGCCGGCAGACATGCCGAGGCGTTGGACGCATTGCGGCAGTGGTGGGCAAGCCGGACCAAGCTAGCGGCTTCCGCCGAGGTTGAATGGCGTATGCATCTGCTCGAAGGCTGCCTGCTGCTCGCCCGCCAAGCTTCACAAAACGGCTGGCTGGCGGTCGAGGTGTTCGGCGAGGATTATGCGGCCATGTTCAATTTACAGTCGATCGCCACGAAAGAGCAGGGGATGGCGCTGCTGGAGACGTTGGCAGGCCACCTGGTACGTTACATGCACCGGTCGTCCGAGTCGGTAGTGCATCCGCTTATCCAAGAGGTCATACATATCCTGGAGCGCGAGCTTGATCGACAGCTGTCCTTAAACGAGGTGGCGGAGCGGCTGCACGTGCATCCGTCCCATCTGAGCCGGCTGTTCAAACGTGAGATCGGCCACCCCTTCTCGGAGTACGTCTGGAAACTGAAGATGGAACGCGGCAAAACGTTTCTGGAAAACGGGCTCAAGGTGTACGAAGCCGCTGCAAAAACTGGGTTCAAGGATGTCAGCTATTTTTCGCGTGTATTCCGGAAATATTGGGGGGTTCCGCCTGTGGAGCTGCGCAGGTGAGGGCGTCAAAGTCATCATAATCCGGTATACCTGCAAAAACCGGCATGAGAATCCATCAAACTGTCATCGGCGTCGCCTGTATCCCTGTTCCGCCGTTTGCTATTCTGTACGGGGCCGGGAAAAAAACCGGTAAGTGCGTGTCATACCGGTCGGCCTGAAACGGATAATTCCTAGCAAAGGGTGACGAATATGACGGCTCTGGAAAATCGGCAAAAGCTGAACATTGGCATGATTGGTCTCGATACGTCCCATGTATTGGCGTTTATGAAGCTGCTGCACGACAAGGAAGATCCATGGCATGTGCCCGGCGGCAAGGTCGTGGCGGCTTATCCTGGAGGTTCCCCCGATTTCCCTTCCAGCATAACCAAAATACCGGGCTATACGGCTACGTTGCGGGATGAATACGGCGTCCGCATCGTGGACAGCCCGGAGGAAGTGGCCGAGGCGAGCGACGCGGTGTTGCTTCATTCGGTCGACGGACGTGTTCATCTGTCGCAATTTCATCGTATTGCCGGCTACGGCAAGCCGGTTTTTATCGACAAGCCGTTTGCGGTCAGCTCAGCGGACGCTCGCGAAATGGTCCGTTTGGCAGAGGCGCATCGGGTTCCGCTGATGAGCGCTTCGTCGCTGCGCTATGTCAAGGCGCTGCAGGACGCGATCGAGGGTGGGGGCAAAAGCCCGATAATCGGGGCGGACGCGTGCGGGCCGATGGCGCTGGAGCCCACGCAGCCGGGCTTGTTTTGGTACGGCATTCATACCGTGGAGATGCTGTATGCGGTGATGGGGAAAGGCTGCGTGCAGGTGACGTCCGTCACCTCGAACGATCATGATGTCACTACGGGACTGTGGAGCGACGGTCGGATCGGCGTCATTCGCGGCAACCGCACAGGGAACGGCTCGTTTGGAGTGGCGATACATCGGGAAAAAGGCATCGAATGGGTTCACGCCCAGTCGGACCCGAAGCCGAAGTATGCCAGCCTGCTCGAAATCATCATGGAAATGTTCCGCACAGGCGCCTCGCCGCTTCCCGCCTCGGAAACGTTGGAGGTTATCCGCTTCATCGAAGCGGCCAACGAAAGCAGGAAAACCGGCCAAAGCGTGAATTTGGCAGTCGGCAGGGCGGGTGACGCACGATGAGTGGCTCCATTCTGAAGGTGGGAATCATTGGGCAGGGCCGAAGCGGCCGGAACATCCATGCCGAGACGATTCGTAAGCTGCCCGACAGGTTTGCGCTCGCCGCCGTCTCCGACGAGCTGGAGCTGCGTCGGCAAGCGGCTGAACGCGACTATGGCTGCGAGGCGTACGCCGATTACCGCGACATGATAAAGCGGGAAGATCTCGACCTGATCGTCAATGCGACGCCAAGCCATCTCCATGTTCCCGTCTCGCTGGAGCTGCTGGAGGCGGGCTTCAATGTGCTGTGCGAAAAACCGCTCGCCCGCCGGTCGGACGAGGTCGATGCCCTGATCGCGGCCCGCGACAGGGCGGGAACGCTGCTGACGATTTTCCAGCAATGGCGGTTCAACCCCCTGTTCCTGGAAATTCGCAAATGTCTGGAATCCGGCGTTTTGGGTCGTATCGTGCAAATCGGCCTGACAGTCAACCAGTTTTCACGCAGATGGGACTGGCAGACGCTCAAAGCGTACAACGGCGGCAATCTGATGAATACCGGCGCCCATTTTCTCGATCAAGCGCTTCAGTTTCTCGGAACCGACGACATGCCTTCCGTGCTGTGTCGGATGGACAACGCGAACAGCTTTGGCGATGCGGACGACTATTGCAAGCTGATCCTGACCGGCCCGCGACTGCCGACGATCGATCTGGAAATATCGAACTGCTGCGCTTACCCGAGTTCCAATTCTTACTTGATCCAGGGAACGAACGGCAGCCTGCGGGCGTCCTTAGCCGAAGTGGAATGGAAATACTTCAAACCCGAGGAAGCTCCCCGCCAAGAATTGCAGCAGACTCCGATGAGCGATGCGGACGGCAATCCGCTCTATTGCAAGGAGCAACTGAAGTGGTATGAAGGAGGCTGGAAAAAGGGGGAAGGGAGCCCCTATCCTGCACCGCAAATCGCTTTCTACGAGTCGTTGCACGCTTCCCTTACGGAGGGCAAGCCGCCTGCAGTCACGCCCGAGAGCGTTTGGCTGCAAATCCGGATCATGGAGGAGTGTTTCCGGCAAAATCCAATGTTTGCAATTGAACCGCAACATTCACTCTAGAAATATTTCCAATAGCAGCGTATATTACCTTATTGTTTCCAGGGAAGCTAGAATTGGCGGAGAACGACATCAGGATGAATATTAAAATCGAAGCTAACCTAACGGAATCCGATAACGGAATCAAGACACACGAAGGCAGCCGGCAATACGACGGTTGCCTTCGTTCACCTAATGGTGCAGCAACTTGGTCAGGCAAATATCCAGTTTAATCGGGAGGGGAATTTGTTTGATAAGAGTCGATGTGGCGAGTGCCTTGATCTTTGACGAAACTTTAGAAGGTGTTTTGATGGTACGGAATAAAAGGGGAAGTACCTTCGATTGGAGTTTGCCTGGAGGGGCGGTAGAACCTGGAGAAACCTTGGAACAAGCCGCTATTAGGGAAATAGCACCCCAGTATTAACTTTTTTCCACTTATTCTTTTCATGGAAATGTTTAAAGATCATATTTCGGTCTTACAGGCAGCTTCATTATCGGACTTGTTGGTTTCACTATAGAACGCGAAAGTGCTATTAGGTAACACTAATAACTATGTGGGGACATAGTTTTTTCTATGATCTGATTGAGAAACTTATCCAATCCATTTGTGGATTCAAATTACCCCTACCTGCTTCATACATGTGGGGGTTATTTTATGCTTACTTTTATAATTGATATTGATAATCATAATCAATTTAATTACTCTGTATACAGCGCTTTAGTGAAGGAGTGAACGGAGTTGTTTCAAGAAAGTAATGGAACCCTTTATTTTACACAAGGGACGGTTGAGATCGCTGCTCGATTGTGGGCGCGCTCTTCGATATCACTTATAGATGTACGTAATCAACTGGTTCACCCCGATAAACCGCTGCAAAAATACAGGCTGCCAACTAGTATGTTTATTTACACCCAGGGCGGAGCAGCGAGTGTTACACTCAATCATGATTCTTATCAGTCTGGGAGATTTGGGATTTTTCACGGGGGAAAGGGAGCCGAGCTATCGATTTATCCAATCGACACTGGCTTGGAAACTTATATGGTGCTATATAAAGCGGAGTCCACACCGTTCTACCGAAGGGACATTGCATCATACGCGGACAGTCTTGTTGGCCTTGGGGCGAGGCGTGTTGAAGATGGCGAAGCTGGAAATAGAGGGCGCTGGTCGCTATGAAGTCACCAATCTGCATTATACCGTGCAAGATCTGGAAGAGTTCCGCGACAAGCAAGTGCTGATTTCCGGAGGCGGAGACTCCGCAGTCGACTGGGCCAACGAACTGGAGCCGATTGCCGCCAGTGTAACGGTCGTTCATCGCCGTGAACAATTCGGAGGGCATGAGAGAAACGTACGGCGGATGAAGGAATCGTCGGTGCGCGTACATACGCCTTTCATAATGACGGAGCTGAAGGGCAACGAGAGTGGAGATGCGATCTCGGATGTATCGATTGCCCGTATTAACGAGGAGGGCCATACAACGGACGAGAAGATGAGGCTCGAGGTAGACGCTGTTATCGTCAACCACGGACTGCGCGGCGATTTTGGGCCGATCGTGGACTGGGGGCTGCAGATGGGCCCCTATAATATTACAGTCGACGAGAAGCTTTCGACCAATTTGCCGGGTATTTTCGTGGCTGGAGATTCGGCGAAATACCCAAGCAAGCTAACGCTCATTGCTGGCGCCTTCACAGATGCGGCGCTGGCAGTCAATAGCGCCAAACTGTATATGGAACCGGAAGCCCTATGGCGTACGTCTCCTCACATAACTCCAAGTTCAAGGAGAAAAACATGGCGCTGGGAGTTTCCGAGGAAGATGCTTGAGCCGTCTGCCGGGTTAGCTCAGGCGTAGCAAATCATGGCTCCTGCAATTGCTCGAGAAAGACGCAACACAACAGACTAAAACACCACGTGAACGACGTTGGTGTTTTTTTGTTGACCATCGTGAATCGCATCGAGCTGTAAACATGAAATTTTGAGGTTAGCCAGTTAGGACACCAAATGAGTGCAGTAACTGAGGCGAGGCAGTCCATTCGGAATCAAAATGCCCATATTGCATCGGCTTTCGGGGGGATCACACCCGGCACGTTCACATTATACTTGACACCAAAGTTTAAGTGCTTTAAGATTAACCTTAATATTTTAACACGTTGAGAAGGAATAGTACGGTTTTTCTAAGCGAACAGAGAGCTGTTGGGCGGTGCAAAACAGCCGTGGAGAAAATCGGAACTCACCTTGGAGTTGCTCGCTGAACCATTATAGTAAGTGGAGCCGGAGCCTGGCCGTTATCATCAGGAGGATACAAGGTTGCTTTTTTGCAACCCTATCCGCAGAGTGCATGCCGACAATGGCATGAATTCGGAGTGGTACCGCGTAAGATGTCAAAGTCTTTCGTCTCTGTTTATGGAGATGAAAGGCTTTTTTGGGTTTAGTCAAACTTTGGATAATTCAAGCAGAAATTGATGAAAGGAAGATAACCATGAAAAATGTTGAAAAGTATGCAAGAGGATATTTTATGCCGGCAGAGACAAGCTTGAATTGGACCCGGAAGGAATATATAACAGAGGCACCGATTTGGTGCAGCGTCGATCTTCGCGATGGAAATCAGGCGTTGATCGTTCCGATGAATTTGGAGGAAAAACTGGAATACTTCAAATTGCTTGTAGATATAGGTTTCAAGGAGATCGAAGTCGGTTTTCCCGCGGCGTCGGAAACCGAATTTACTTTCTTGCGCACATTAATCGAGACGGACTTGATCCCTGATGATGTAACGATCCAAGTGCTTACCCAATCGAGAGAGCATATTATCCGAAAAACCTTTGAATCCCTTAAAGGTGCGAAAAAAGCCGTAGTACATTTGTACAACTCGACATCCGTGGCGCAGCGGGAACAGGTATTTCGCAAATCCAAAGAAGAAATTATCGACATCGCTGTAAGCGGCGCAAAACTGCTCAAGCAGTGTGCGGAAGAAACAGAAGGGAATTTTCAGTTCCAGTATTCGCCCGAAAGCTTTACAGGTACAGAGATTGATTTTGCGTTGGACATCTGCAATCGCGTACTCGATGTATGGCAGCCGACCTCAGAGAACCCGGTGATCATCAATCTTCCTGCGACGGTATCCATGTCGATGCCTCACATCTATGCTAGCCAAATCGAATATATGAGCGAGCACTTGAATTTCCGGGAGCATGTTATTTTGTCGCTTCATCCGCATAACGACAGGGGAACAGGCGTGGCGGATGCGGAACTGGGAGTACTGGCCGGGGCTCAGCGCGTTGAAGGCACATTGTTCGGGAATGGGGAAAGAACGGGGAACGTGGACATTGTCACGCTTGCTCTAAACATGTACTCACACGGGGTAGACCCGAAGCTGAATTTTGAGAACATCCCTGCGATCATCTCCGTATATGAACGATTGACCAAAATGAGAGTAAGCGAAAGACATCCTTACGGCGGCGAGCTTGTTTTCACCGCTTTCTCCGGTTCGCATCAGGATGCCATTGCAAAAGGAATGAAATGGCGGGAGGACGAGGAGCCCCGTAATTGGTCTGTCCCTTATCTGCTGATTGACCCCAAGGACATCGGCAGGGAGTATGAAGGCGATATTATTCGCATTAACAGCCAGTCCGGCAAAGGTGGAATTGGGTACATTCTGCAGATGAAGTACGGACTCAACCTCCCGGCGAAAATGCGGGAAAATTTCGGATACTGCGTGAAAAACGTATCGGATCAGCAACAAAAGGAGCTGATGCCCGATGAAATATACGATATTTTCATGAAAGAATATGTGAATATAAAGAATCCTGTCGAGTTTGTCAAATACCGCTATACGGACAATGAAGATTTTCAAACCATTGTCACCTTACGATCCGGCAGTGAAGTCAAGGATATTGCGGGCACCGGAAACGGAAGACTGGATGCAATCAGTAATGCGCTCCAAACTCATCTTGGGGTAGAATATACCGATTTGTTCTATAATGAGCATGCCCTGGAAACGGGCTCAAAATCACAAGCGATTTCTTATATCGGTATCACGGCTTCGAACGGTACCGTATATTGGGGATGCGGCATTGATGTGGATATTATGACCTCATCTATTAAAGCTTTGTTTAGCGCTGTGAATCAAATGTGTCGTAAGGAGTCCTGGTCTTTGAACGGCTAATTAGGGACCGGTCTCCCGGACAGGAACGTTCATGTATGAACCGAAACAAGCCTTTTTCCTTGCGGGAAAAGGCTTGTTTTGCGTTGCATGCCGCGTCTTGTAATAGGTCTATCAAGAGAAATGGAAAACGACAATTTTACCCCGTCTAACTTCTACATTGCCCCCTGTTCGAAGCGTTCGCCTGGTTGTACCCTAGAGGAAGGGGCAGTTTCGTCTATGCGTCCGATCCTTGGCGTTTGGCAAATAATTCGGCGCATAAGTGCATCTTAATGGTATAATTCGGGAAGGCGATCCACTTCATAAACAAGTTTCGCACAAAATGAAAGGGTTTACAAAACGCGAATCGCATCGTTTTAATAACAGGACGAGGGAGATGACGCGATGTACGGAGTGCTGGTCGTAGACGACGAAAAGGAAATCCGCAACGGGTTGGGTTCGCAAGCGCCTTGGAGAGAATGGGGATTTGATCACGTCTATACGGCGGATGACGGGCCCGGCGCCCTGGACATCGCGGCTCATCATTCGATCGATCTGGTCGTTACGGATATCCGTATGCCCCTGATGAGCGGACTGGAGCTGATCCGCGAGCTCGATCGGGCCGGGTATGGCGGGGGAATGATCATCATAAGCGGCTACGATGATTTTCATTACGCCAAGGAAGCGTTCAAGATGGGCGTAAACGATTATTTGCTGAAACCCGTCAATCTTCAGGAGTTGGCCGCAGCGGTGCAGATTGCCGTCGCCGGACTGCACAAGCGGCAGCAAGATCTCGCATGGCACAAGAGTTTGGATGAAGCGCTCCCGCGCCTTCGGACAGAAACGCTGCTGGAGCTGTTCGAGCGTCCTTATCGCAATGAGCATGAAGCAAGGCTGGATCATCGCTTCGGACAATTTGGTCTGGAGTGGCTGCCGGGTACGACTTTCCTGCTGATTCTAATCGGAATCGATAATATGAAAGCGCTAACTGAAAGTAAAACCGATCGCGAGATCATCGAAATGGAAGCAACTGTCGAAGCTGCCGTGCAATCGTATCTTGATGATCGGCAAGAACGGAAATCGGTGCTGGTGCGAAGGAAGCAAGGGGTGTGGATCTGCCTTCTAGGCAGAGATTCAGCCGGATCGGATGGGCAGCTGGACACGGAGGGGCACTCCTTTGTTCCGGACCTTGTCGGGGTCCAAATTATGGATGACGTACGAAGACGCTCAGGCATTCTGGTCAGCTGCGGTGTATGCGGTGAACTAGGAGGTATCGAGCGTTTATACGCCATGCTTCGGGAAGCGGAGGCCTCAATTGTGTATCATAGGGTGCGCTGGGACCCGGAGGCTAACCGCGAACCCGACGAGCGAGCTATGGGAAACGACTCGATCCGTATTTTACAGAGCGTGAAGGCAAGCGCTGAGAGGCTGATCGTCAGCAGCGAGGAGGAAATCCGGCTGATGATGCATGGTTTCCCGGAACTCGCAGGCAGCTGGGAAATCAGGCATACGAACGATTTGCAGCAAAAAACGTTCGAATGGATGCATAACGTATTCCGCCACGCCCAGAAGCTGGGATGGAGAGGGTCCGAATGGGATCAAAATCCGATCGTATTGTGGGAACATCTGGAACGCTTCGATACGCTGGATTCTTTGCAGCAGCAGGTGACGCTTCAACTGATTCGGGCTTCCGCCAGCATCCAGGAGCAATTCGTCGGACAAAATCAGATCGTATACGAAGCGGAAAAGTATATCGCGAATCATTTCTGCGAGCCGATTACACTTCAATATGTCGCCGAGCATGTGCATGTGACTCCTGTATGGCTGAGCAAGCTGTTCAAAAAAGTGACGGGAAAAAATTTTCTCGAATATGTAACGGACGCCCGATTGGACAAAGCCTGCGAGCTTTTGAAGGATCTGAATCTGAAGGTGTACCAGATCAGCGGTATCGTCGGTTACCAGGACAAGGTGCATTTTTCCAAGCTGTTCAAAAAAAAGTTCGGGATGACTCCGCAAGAGTACCGCAACAGCCGGGTGAGTGTGCTTGAAAAGTAATCGTTTCCGCGAAGTAAGCCGATTCTCGATCCGCCACAAGTTTATCTTCCTGTTTTTTATCCTCATCGTTTTCCCATTTGGCTTCGTGGGATACTTTTCTTACCACAAGTCCATCGAGGCGATCCGGCAGGCGAATACCGACGCCTCGTTGGAGATTTTGGACAAGAGCGGGAAAAACCTGGACAATTATTTGAATCTGGCCAGCTCCTTCCAGAACGAGCTGATGTTCTCGAGCGAACTGCAGGAGCTTATGTCGGCAGAAGTGCCAAACGAGCTGGAGGAGCTCGCGTTTACCGAACGATTGCTGAATTATATGGGCGTGCTGCAAAATCAGACGCACGGTTACTCGATCCGTATCTTCCCTCTTGAACCGGAGCGGTTTCAACGATTCAAGCATTCCGTATATCATTCACTGGACATCGAGCGTGAGGAATGGTTCCGCCAAATCCGTGACGGCTCGCCGCCGTTTTGGGCGTTGTTTTTGCCGCAGCATAACCCGGCCGTTTACACCGAGCCGATCCTCTCCAAGATCAAACGGCTCTATCATTTGACGAGCCGCAAGGAAACAGCGGTTGTGCTTGTCGATATTAAGGTTTCCACGCTGCATCATTATTTGGCGCCATTGCAAATGCAGGAATCGCAGCAACTGATGCTGCTCGACGAGAACCAGGTGATTCTGTATCACCAGGACTTGAGCCTGCTCGGCTTCAAGCTGCGCGACGAACGTCTGATCGATTTTATCGGAGGTGAAGGGCGGGGGGCCGGCGAGTTCCTGATCGATGGGACCGAATATGCGGCTTCGTTTACTACGCTCGATAGCGGCTGGAAGCTGTTGAGTATGGTGCCTCTAGCCGTGCTGGAACAGCCGGTTGCCTGGATCGAGACGCTCAGCTTGTCGTTCCTGTTTTTTTACCTGCTGCTGTCGATCGTCATCGTCGCGTATATAACCGTCCGCTTCACAGGGCCGATCCAGAATCTCGTGAAGGCAATGCGCAAGGTGGGGCAAAACAATCTCGCCGGTCATCGGCAGCAAATCAACCGCAACGACGAGATCGGCTGGCTGTACCGCGGCTTCGATCAGATGGTGCATCGCATCGATCATCTGGTGCAAAGTGTGGAGAAAGCCGCCCAGGATAAGAAAGAACTGGAGTTTCAGGTGCTGACGCATCAGATCAATCCGCATTTCCTGTATAACACGCTGGAGTCGATCCGTTGGAAGGCGGAGAGCCGCAACGCGGCGGATATCAGCGAGATGGTCAGCGAGCTGGGCAGGCTGCTGCGGCTCAGCCTGAACGACGGCAAAGAGCTGACGACGGTCGATCGGGAGCTGGAGCATGTGCGCGCCTATGTCAAAATCCAGAACAACCGAACCGACACGCCGATCCGCGTCGTTTATTTGGTGGAGGAGGAGCTGCTTCAGCTTTCATGTCTCCGCTTGCTGCTTCAGCCGTTGGTAGAAAATTCGATCAAGCATGCCATCGGCCACGTCAAGGAGGATGGGATCAAAATTGTCATCAAGGGGAGACTGGACGGGCAAAGCATCCGCTTCGAGGTTAGCGATAACGGTCCGGGGTTCGGAAAGCGGGCGGAGACGCTGCTGTCCGATAGAGCGGGCGAGCTGTCGGGCCGCCAGGGCGTCGGTCTGCGAAATGTACACGATCGGCTGCTGACCTATTTCGGTGAGCCGTACAAATTGCGAGTAAGGAACGGAGCGAACGGCGGAGCTATCGTCGAGTTCGCGCATCCGGTTCTGAAGGATCGGTAAGGCAGCCACAGCAGCCTGATAGGCATAAATACGCCAGCGGCCTTCATACGGCAGCCGCTGGCGTATTTGATTAGGAGGGAATTAATGGGTTTCCTCGTCAAGCAGCCAATGAGTATGCACGTCTTTACAGCAATTCAAAAACGTATTGTCCAGAAGACGAATATCCTGGACGTGTTCTTCTATGCAGATGCCGATCGTTCCGGCGGCGCCTTTCGGGAAGCGGATGTCGTTGCAGCCAATCTCGACGTCGCGTGTAGAGCCGCGCAGCCGAATGCCGACATAGCCCATTTCCTTGCTTCCATTGTCCTCAATTCGATTGTGCCGCACGATGTTATGGCTCGCGGCCATCGGATCAGGCTCATTGCGGAAAAATAGGCCGTAGTAGCGGTTGCCTGCAAATCGATTGTGCCGGATCCAATTGCCCGTGTCCTTGTGGCCGATCGAGAAGCCGCTCATCCCGTTGCCGGAGGAGTCGCAATACTCCACGATGCCGCTGCGCACCCGCCAGCAGAAAAAGATGCCGTCCATCCCGTTGCCGGCAAACCGGCTGTGCGAAATTCGCGTGCGATCCGTGCCGCTTCCCGGATGAATGCCTTTACCGCTGTTGTCGCTGCAATCGCAATGGGCGACGGCGATGTCGGAGCCGCCCTGGTAGCTGATGCCGTCTCCGTTGTACCGGTAAACCTGGCAATGCTCCAGCAGGGCGTTGTGGCATTGAAACAAATAAATCCCGGCAAGGCGGCAGCCGTTGGCAAGCGAGTTGCGTTCCCGGTTGCCTTCGATGTGGAGGTGGCGCAGTACGACATCTCGGCATTCGTAGGCGCTGACAACAGGACTCAATGTCGAGACGATGCCGCCTTCATGGACGAAAATTGTCGCATATAGCTCCCGGTCCAGGTACAGCACGTTGCCGCGTCTACCGATCACTGTAGCCGTCGTATCGAGAAATCCTTTGCTGCGATCGGCCAGTTTGACGATGATCGACTGGCCGATCGGGAAGTAATCCGGGTATTGCACCGTTACTTCGCGCTCATGCAGATCGGCGTCGGCCAGCAGAGGCGAGACGCGTTCCTCGCCTCTGCGCAGCACGGTTTCGCCCGGCGTGCCGCACAGTTCTACTCCAGTGCGCAGATGAAGCGCGCTGTCGATCTCATAGATGCCGGCGCCAAGCCGCACGACACCCCCACCCAATCCGGAGACATAGTCGATCGCCGCCTGGATCGCCAGATGGGTTCCTCCGGTCAGGTCGCCGGAGCCGGGACTGACGAATACGTTTATTTTCTCCATGTCCATGAAGGAAAGCCTCCCGTCGAAAAAAGGGTAATCCAGGTTTATGGAGCGGCTTGCATGTTGCCCTGCCGCCACATTCCCTCTATCCGCTTCTTTCAATTCCATTCTTGAATGTTTTCCGAATATGGATCTGCTCTCCCGTCCAATGAAACAAGACGAAATCGGCGGGGGCCCCGGCTTCCAGACCGGCTTGTGAAGGCAGGTCCATAAAAGCAGCGGGCCGAATGGACGACATGTCCCATGCATCCGCGAGCGAGCAGACGCCGCTGCGGGCGAGATGGCCGATTCCCCAAGGCAGCAGTTGCGCCGAACCTGCCAACAGCTGCGGCTGATCCGCCAGATGCAGGCGGCCCTGCTCGGTTTTGATCACATCGATGCGACCATGCGACCGATACGCTCCCGGCGGAAGTCCGCTTAGAGAGACTGCATCGCTGACAAGCATCGCTTGCGGACCCTTTACCTTCAGCACTACCTTTAGGAAGGACAACGGGACATGGAAGCCATCCGGAATCAGGCATGCATGCAGGGAGTCGTCCGCAAGCTGCTCCCATATGTAATTGGGATGGCGAGGCAGCATCAGATGAGCCCCGTTGCCCAGATGCGTAGACATACGCGCGCCGGCAGCGGCTGCCTCGCGTATCTGCTCCTGGGAAGCCGAGGTGTGGCCGATCGAGACCGTGATGCCGTTTAGCTTACATTTTTCAATGAAAGCGGTGGAGCCCGGCCACTCGGGAGACATCGTTACGATCCGAATTTTGCCCTTGGCCGCGTCCTGCCACCTCTGGAGAAGCTCCCAGTCCGGAGCTTTCGTATAACGGGCGAGATGGGCGCCCCTGGCTCCGTCCTCCGGCGAGATAAACGGGCCTTCCAGATGGATGCCGGCGATACTGTCTGCACATTCGGCATCGGTAGAACATGCGGCGGCGATGGCCTTCAGAGAGTCCTCGATATATTCGTCCGATGACGTCGTCACGGTCGGGTAATAGGAGGTTACGCCAGCCAGCTGCAGCAGGCGGGTTGCATCCGACAAGTGACGGGGAGAGACCGGGTAATGATTAAAATCGATCCCCATATATCCGTTAATCTGCAGATCGACAAGTCCCGGACCGACCATCGGCAGCGCTTCCGGCGGAGAATTCATACCCGCTGGTTCGTCGGACGCCGCTTCGATCGACTCGAATCGGTTTCCTGCTACCGTTATTTTCATAGGTTTCCCGGAGCGGTAATGCAGGGCATGGATTTCTTTGCGTTGACCGGTATTCATGTGCGGATTGCTCCTTTCCCAACCTGATTCACGCGATGCTTCTCTAGTATAACAACTTTACGGAGCGCTGAAGATGAGGCTGTTCCGTCTTTTTGCTCGACATCTTTGGTGTCCCGTAAAACCGTCTGGGCCGTTATCGCTGAGGATCATCTTGTGAAGCGTGTCGTATTCAGCTGATTAATAATCCCCCAGTAAACAACAACTTTCCTAGATACAATCGGATACAGTCGCCGCTATATACTGGAAAAAAGACGAGTGGAGGAGATCAGACTTGAAAAAAGAAACCGTCTTGAAAGCCCAGGCAGTCTTGAAAGCGGCGCCATACGGGGGCGGAAGCTGGAAACGCATAAGACGACAGCATATCCTACTATGGATGTCCATTCCTCTTATGCTGCATCTGATCTTGTTTCAATACGTGCCGCTATGGGGCTGGCTGATGGCCTTCAAGGATTACCGCGTGGGTCAAAGTCTGCTCGAAGCAGACTGGGTAGGGTTCAAGCATTTCCGGACGTTGTTCGGCAACAGCGACTTCCGCCATGCCCTGCGCAACAATATCGCAATGAATGTCCTGTCTCTGACGCTGGGCACGATCTGTGCTGTTGGACTTGCCGTCGTTTTAAGCGAATTGAAGAGCAAGGTGTTCGTCCGTACGGTACAGACTATGACGTATTTGCCGCACTTCGTATCGATGGTCGTTATCGCCAACATCGCCGTCATGCTGATGTCTCCGGACAACGGCTTGATCAACGCGATGCTCATCCGGATGGGCTTCATCCAAGAGGGGATCTTTTTTTTCAGCAAGGGGGAATGGTTCTGGATCATTCATACGCTGATCGTCACCTGGAAGGGATTCGGCTGGAGTGCCATCATCTATTTGGCGGCGATCGCCGGAATCGACCCCAGCCTGTACGACGCTGCCAAGGTTGACGGCGCCGGCCGTTGGGCGAGGATCAAGTACATTATTTTGCCTTCCATCGTGCCGACCATTGTTCTGCTGACGATTCTGGCTATCGGCAATCTGGTAACAGGCGGCTTCGAATCGCAGTTTTTGCTGGGCAACCCGCTCGTGCAGGAATATTCCGACGTGTTATCGATCCTGGCGCTTCGACTCGGGATCAACCAGGGTAATTTCTCGTTCGGAACGGCCGTAGGCGTGTTCAATTCCGCGGTAAGCGTATCGATGCTGCTCGTCGTGAATGCGATCGCCCGCCGCTACAAGAGCAACATTTTTTAATACCGGTAAGGAGGGGCATTGTCTTGTTATTTAGAAAAAGCGCCGGTGAAACCGTAACGGACGCCGTTTTGTATGGAGGGCTTGCGCTCATCTCAGTTACGACGGTTTACCCGTTTATTTATCTGCTTGTCCTGTCGTTAAACGAAACGACGGATGCGATGCGGGGAGGTTTAACCTTTTTTCCGCGGGTGTTCACGCTGGAAAACTACGCATATGTGTTTGAAAATCCGGTCTTGCTTCGCGCTTCCTACAATTCGGTGCTGAGAACGGTATTGCAGACGGTGATCTCCGTCTTCTTGTCCGGGATGCTGGCCTATGTGCTCAGCCGCAAGGAATTTATGCTGCGCCGTCTGTTCAGCTTCATGCTGGTGCTGACGATGTACGTGAGCGGAGGCCTGATCCCGACGTATCTGCTGATCAAAAGTCTCGGACTGATCAATTCCTTCTGGGTGTATATCATTCCTTCGCTGGTCGGAGCGTTTCATGTGTTTATCATGCGTACTTATTTCGAGCAGCTCCCCGAAGGCCTGGTGGAATCCGCCTATATCGACGGAGCCAACGACTTTCGCATCTATACAAGCATTATTATGCCGATCAGCCTGCCGGTTTTCGCGACCATCGCACTGTTCATTTCGGTAAATGAATGGAATAGCTGGTTCGATAATTATTTGTACAACAGCCGAAATCCGGATCTCAACGTGCTGCAGTACGAGCTGCAGAAAATGATTCAAATCGTGGAACAGCAAGTCAATCAAGATTCGGGTGAAGAGATTCAGCGGACGATCTCCCCTACGACGATAAAAGCGACACTGACGATTATCGTGACCATTCCGATTTTGCTCGTCTACCCGTTTTTACAAAAGTATTTCGTGAAAGGCATGACGCTAGGCGCCATGAAGGATTGATTTCGCACCGCTAAGCCTCGCTTTCCGGCGCTAAGCGGAATGAAATAAAATAAGATGAGGAGGTCATGAAACAATGAGTAAGAAGAGATATGGGATCGGCTCGGTCGGCGCCTTCGCGTTGACGGCCATTCTGGCGCTGACGGCCTGCAGCTCCGGCGATTCGAACAACTCACCAGCTCCATCGCCTTCGCCTGATTCGCAAGCACCCGGTGCGTCCAAAGCGCCTATCACGTTTTCCATGAACACAACGGTCGCGACGATGAACTGGGACAACGACATCGCCAGGGAAATTACAAAACGGACCGGCGGAACGATCAAGTGGGACGTTCTGACCGGCGACGAGAGGCAAAAGATGAATGTCTGGCTGGCCGCCGGCGATTATCCGGATGTCGTGTCTATGTGGGACGATACGTACAAGGCCTATGCCGACGCCAAAGCGCTTGTCGATCTGACAGAACTTATACCGAAACATGCGCCTTCCATTATGAAAGCGTTTAACAACGATTTGTCTTCCCTCAAGCAGCCCGACGGGAAAATATGGGCATTGCGCGCGCCGCCGACTAGCAAAATAGAAAATCTGGCGGACAAAGGCTGGCTGCACATCCAAGCGTCCGTGCTTAAGGAGGCCGGTTATCCGCAGCTCAAAACGCTGGATGACGTATACAAGCTGATTAGCGAGCACGCCAAGAAATATCCCGAAATCGGCGGCGGCAAAACGATCGGCTTCTCGAACTTCGGCGCGACGTCGCAGCTCTATAACGTATTCGATACTTCGGCCCGGATGTATGCGGGTATGCCTGCGCTGCCGCACGTATTTATCGGCGATGACGACAAACCGGTGCTTCGTTTCTTCGCGCCGGGGTATACGGACCTGTTCAAGTTTTTCAACAAGATGAACGTAGCCGGCCTATTCGATCGGGAAGCGCTCGTGCAGACCACCGATCAATTCAATGCAAAGTGCGCGCAGGGACGCGTGCTCGCCGTGTTCGGGCCGTCGTTCGCTTCCGGCTGCACCAACGATCTCGTCAAGTTGAACATGGCGGAGAAATCGTATATCTCGTTCGATATCGTCGCGCCCGGCCGAACCAAAGTGTCCAACGCGACATCCACAAGCTCGTTGCGCGGCAGCGACCAGTGGGTAGGCATTACGAAAAACGCTAAGGATGCCGTTAGGATCCTACAATTCTTCGACGAGATGTACAAGAGCGAAAACCAAATTCTCGTCGGCTGGGGCATCGAAGGAAAATATTATACCGTGGAGGGAGGCAAACGCGTCGTCAGCGACTATGTTGTAACGGAGCTGGGGAAAGGAGGGGATGCCTGGGATCGTCTCGGATTCTCCTATCCGCGTCCGCTGCTGCAGATGATGCAGGCCGGCGCGTATTTGTCCGACGGTGATTTCGCCCGTTATTCATCCTCGGTCAGTTGGAACCAGAAAACGATGAACGAGCCTATGCGCGAAGCGCTGAAGGCCTACGGCGCGAAGACATTCACGGATCTGCTGGTGAGGCCTGCCGTCAAAAATTTGCCTTTTACGACTTCGGCCTATACGGACGATATTAAAAGATTCAACTCGGAGGCAATCGCCGAGTGGAACAAAGCGGTACCGAAAATGATTCTGGAAGCCGAGTCGAAGATGGAGGCGAACTGGGCCTCGCTGGAAAAAGCATTAAAAGACAAAGGCCTGGATAAATATCACGCCGATATTGACGCGATCTATAAAAAGCAAAAAGAAGCGGCGAAGTAACAAGCGGGCGAACTACCAACGCCGGCGGGGCCTGCCGCTGGCGTTTGTTGTGCTGGCCGACACCATTACCTCGATTAAGGACATTTCATCTCAGGAGGAAAAACGATGACGATCGGGATCGGCATCCTCGGCTGCGGAGCCGTGTCGAGAATGCATATGAAGGCGTACCTGCAATTGGCGGGACTTTGTGAAGTCCGGGCCGTATACGACATCGATTCGAGACAGGCGGAGCGGCTGGCAAGGTGGGAGGGGGCAAGTGCGGGGGTATGCGCGTCGTGGGAAGATCTGCTGGCACGGGATGACATTCATGCGATTTCCGTCTGCACGCCGCCGGATTTGCACCGCGGGCCGGTTATCGAGGCGCTGCGTGCGGGCAAGCATGTGTTATGCGAGAAGCCGCTCGCTCCGTCGCTTGACGATTGTGACGCAATGATCGCTGCCGCTCGGGAAAACGGGAGGCTGCTCGGAGTCGCTATGCAGACCCGATTCAACCGGGACTATGAGCGGATGAAACGGGTGCTGGACAGCGGCGCGCTCGGGCCGCTTCGGTTCGCCCAGCTGAACGCGACCTGCTGGAGGGGAGAACATTATTACGAGGCGCCATGGCGCGGAACATGGGAGCGTCAATCCGGCGGGGTGGCGATCAATCAGGCGCTGCATGCACTCGACGTATTCGTCTGGCTGCTGGGGGAGGTCGAGAGTGTACAGGCAGATATGGAGACGGTTCAGCAGGGCATCGAGGTCGAGGACGTCGCGATGGCGATGCTGCGGTTCCGGGGCGGTTTACCCGCGCTGTTCGGCTGTTCGGTCAACGCCGTCCGCTCCGAAATTCGAATGGATATATCGGGTTATACGAAGGCTGTAAGTTATCCGCTCGGCTATCATGCTCTCCTCGTTCGGGATGGGGCCAGTGTCGCCCCCGATGTAGCGGCGGCGCGAGAACTGGAGCGGATCGGGAACGGATCGGAGCAGGCCGGGAATCAGGAACCTGGTGATGTGCATATCCGGCTTATGAACGACTTTCTCCGCGCCATCGCTGAGAAGCGGGAACCGGCGATGAACGGCGCGCAGGGCCGACGCGTCGTCGAGGTTATCACGGCAATCTACAAATCCGCTTCCACGGGCGAACGCGTGCAGCTGCCTATCGATACTGCGGACCCCTGGTATACAACTGCTGGAATCCTCGAGCATGTGCGACGCGCAAGGTGAAGAACGACGCCGTTCCGGGAGGAGTGTCCATTGTGAACGCTGAAGCCGGCACCAAGACCATCGGTGTGTTGGGCGGCATGGGACCGCTGGCGACCGTCGACTTTTTCCAAAAGTTAGTAGCCGGTACTTGCGCCGCGTCGGACCAGGATCATCTGCACATTCTGATCAACAATAACCCGAAAATCCCGTCCCGGGTTCAGGCTATCTGCTCGGGCGCTCCGAGCCCGCTTCCGGCGCTTGTACATTCGGCGCTCGTCTTGCAGCGGGCCGGCGCGGATTTTCTCGTCATGCCCTGCAATACCGCTCACGTTTGGCACGAGCTAATCGCCAAGGCGATCGATATTCCGCTGTACAGCATAATCGGGAGCACCGTTGAAGCGGTAACTCGGGATTTTGCGGATTGCGCGGGCGCGACGATGCTGTTCGCTACGCAGGCTACTATTGCCTCCGGCTTGTATCAGCGTGCATTCGCATTGGCGGAGTATCCGATCCGCCTCCCGTCAGAGGAGGAGCAAGGCGTAGTGGGGAACGCCATCGAAGGTGTCAAGGCGGGGAAGCTGGACAACAATGAAGAGCTGCCCGCACTCCACCTAATCGTGCAGCGGCACGCAGCGTCAGGCATTCGCCTCTTTATAGCCGGCTGCACGGAACTGCCGTTGTTAATTCCTTTTCTCATGGCGGACAATCGTTACGAATGGTTCGATCCGACGTTGGCGCTGGCGAAGCTGGCGATTGATAAAGCAAACGCAAATTGAATGGAGGAAACGACGATGCGATGGGAGCAAGTCGGAGTGATTACCGATGAGGTATCGGAGCGGTTTTCAGAGGCGCTGGATTGGATCGCCGCGCAAGGCTTGCATAATGTCGAATTACGGATGATCGACGGGAAGAACATAAGCAGCTTGACGAACGAGGAGCTGCAGACGGTATCGCGGGATATTCGGTCACGCGGGCTGCTTGTGTCTGCGATTGCTTCGCCGTTGTTCAAGTGCAAGCTCGACCCGTCCCGTCAGACGTCTCACGGCGATGTATTCGGACATGAAGAGGAGTCTCCGGAACGGCATCTGGAGCGGCTGCCGCGATTGATTGAAATGGCCCAGACGTTGGATACGAGTATGATCCGCGTATTTTCATTCTGGCGAGAGAAGGAGCCGGAGCGATATAACGAGGATATCGCGGCCTACCTGAGCAGGGCCGCCGAGCTCGCCGGAAGGTCGCGGACGACCCTGCTTCTGGAAAATGAAGGATCCTGCAATTGCGGTACGGCAAGAGAAACCGGAGAAATGGCGGATCGGGTAAACTCACCATGGCTGCGGATCGTTTGGGATCCCGGCAACGAAGCATATCTCGGGCTGCGTCCGTTCCCGGACGGGTACGAGGCGGTCAAAAAGCGTCTGGCGCATGTGCATCTAAAGGATACGAGGCGAAGCGGAGATGGCAGGTTCAGGGGAGCGCCGATCGGCCGGGGCGTCGTTCCATGGAAGGAACAATTCGCGGCACTGGAACGAGACGGCTACAAGGGAATCTACGTCATCGAAACCCACTACAAACCGGATAGCGGCTCCATCATGGACGGCTCCCGGGAGTCCTTGGAAGGATTGAGGCAGGTTCTCTCATCCTGTTAACTCCTCCTTGCCGAACTGCAGTTCTGCAGCTTTGTCGCTATAACGTTAAGCAGATCCGGTTCACGGCAAATACGATAAAAATGACCGGGTAAACGCCGGGTTTCGCGTATAGAGCTCGTATGCAGCCGGTGTTACGATAGTGGCAGGTTTAATTAGTCCGAACAGGATGGGGGAGCCGCAATGAAACGAAGCTGGTTGATCACGGATATGCTGCGCGTCTGTCCGCAAAGCGGCCAAACGCTGGAAACGGAAGAGGAGCTGCGCAATCGGCCAATCTTTGTCGACCGTCCATTTCGGTCCGTTTCGCCTCGGAACGCATATGTGTCCTTTCAGATTATTCTGGACATGACGGCGGACGGACCGGAGGAAATAGATATTTTGCCGGAATCACTGCGAGGAGAGGGAGATGCGGGCATTTCGGCAGAGGAATACACACCTTATGTACAGTGGTACCATCTCATTGGAAAGCGTTACTATCCCGACGGGCTTGTACCATGGGGACAAGGGAAAACGGCCGGCAGCCCCCTTGCGTCCGTATCCCGCTTGAATGCGGTTCCGCGCCAGCAATATGCGGGAATCTGGATGGATCTGTTCGTACCTGCCGATACGGCTCCTGGCGAATATTCGGGGACGATTACGGTCCGGCGAGGAGCCAGCGAGGAGAAGCATGAGTGGCAATTGACGGTTCTGAAGGCGATCGTACCCGATGAATCGACGATTACCGCAAGTCTGAACAACTACGCCGATTCAATCTCCGGGAAATTCGCCCATCTCGAGCGCCGTGCCGAGCGGTATCGCGACGGATCGTATTTTGCGGTGGAAAAGCAATTTTATCGGATGTCGCATGAGCACCGGACTGTGTTCCATAATCTGCCTTACTCGCATGACGGGCGCATTCCCGAAAGTTTCGCTCCGGTGCTGGAAGGCGCAGGCAAGTCGCTTCGCGTTAAGGATTGGTCCTTGTTCGACGAGCATTTCTCCGGTTATCTGGACGGATCGGCATTCAAGGGGACGAAGCGGGGGGAGATTCCGATTCCCCACATGTATTTGCCGCAAAATTTCTACTGGCCGGCTGATTATACGAAGTTCGGGCTGAAGGGATACGCTACGGAGTTCTCCAATGTATTTCGCGAGTTTTATGAGCATTTCACTGAACGCGGCTGGTTGTCGACCCGGTTCGAGCTGTTCTTCAATCATAAGAAGCGATACAAGTTGTTCCCCTACGACGGCGACGAAACCCGGTTTATCTGGGATGAGAAAATCAACGACATCTTCTACGGGTTTGCTTCGGATGTGCTGGAGCGCAAAGACGGGGCACGTTTTATTTTCCGCACGGACTCCAGTTGGAATTACGGTCTGCATTACGGGAAATACGCGGATGTGATCAAGCATTGGGTCGTTAACCGGAATATCATGAAGTGGTATCCGGAAGGACAGTCGTATCTGCAAAGCCGCGGCTGCTTGTTCTGGTATTATCTGGGCGCTCAGCCGATCGATCACAATCTGCTCGGCTCGGCAATCGCGCCGCTGGCCAGCGTTGCTCAAGGGCTGAACGGGTTTGTGCTGTGGAACAACGTCGATTGGGGGAGCGACTGGCATCGGACGCCCGCCGGCAACGGCAAAACGGCCGTGTTTTATCCGGGCGATCGGTTGTTCGAGATCCCGGGTCCGATCCCGACGATCCGGCTCAAGGTGCTGCGGAATGCAATGCAGGTTTCGGAATGTATGGAGAAGTGGATCCGGGATCACGGCGAGCCCAGCAGAAGCGAGATGACCCGGCTCGTAGGCTCCATCCTGGACGGCGACAGCACATTCGATTGGCCGGAGCCTCCGGCATTTATCGATCGGCCCCCCTACGAGTGGACGAACGAACTGCTGAGTGAAGCGTCCCCGTCGGCTCTCCATATCGGCCGGTCACCCCTGCTGTTCGAGCAGCTCAAGCATCGATTATGGCGGATCATTGAAGGGGAGGAAAGGGAATGTCTCATACTTACGAGCTGATGGAGATCGCCAGAGTCGGTTCGCTATTCCTCTGCGGGGACTGGCTGGAGCAGGTAATGACGCCGGAGCGCCGCAGCTATGTCAGCGGTGACGATATTGACTTTGACGAGGACAGCTTCAATGCGCTGAAGCGTACGCTGCTGCTGACGGAACGGATCGATCGCAGCCGCCGGGACGTCACTTGCTGTCTATGGGTGCGGAGGCCCGACCATCCGAGCCGAGCGGAGACACTGATCGGGGGCAGATCGCTGCCGGTCGAAGGACATCATATTATCGAGATGGGGCCGGAGCTTTGCCGCGCATTTGCCGGTATGCCGACCTCGCGCATCCGTTCGGGAGGCGAAGAAACCGTCTATTACCCGGTACGCAACTCCGAGGAGGAGATCGTCGGCGTGCTGGAGGTGTCGGTATACGGCGAGCCGTATTTTATTTGACGGTGACCTGAACCTGGGAGGGGAGCTCCATGTTATCCATGAACAACACCCGGCGGGACTTCGAGCAGGCGCAGCCGCAGATCGCGGTTTTGCCAGTCGGCGCCCTCGAGCAGCACGGCAGTCATTTGCCGATAGGCACGGACAGCATGATCGCCGCCGAATATGCGGAACGGCTGGCGCAGCATCTGGATGCCTTTTTGCTTCCGACCTTGGCGATCAGTTCCTCGATCGAGCATCGCAAGGCAATCGGAACCGTTTACCTGCGTGCAGATACTTTGGCGCTGGTGATCCGCGATATTGCCGACTCGCTCTACGGCTCGGGCTTCAAGCAGCTGCTGCTCGTTAACGGGCATGGCGGCAACTATATTTTAAAACCTGCGATCCGACAACTGAACCGGGACTACGCGGATCGGCAGGCAGAGATGGAGGTCGTGCTGCTGAGCGGAGCGATCATAAACGCAATTGGAGACGACAGCCCATTCAAACATCCCGGTTCGAGTGATATACACGCAGGTGAGAAAGAAACTTCGTTGATCATGCATCTGCGGCCCGATCTTGTCCGACAGCCGGTTCCCGGCGGCGTGTTGCCCGAAGCGGATCAAAGTATGCTGGATTATTTGGACATGACCGAATTATGCGCGGACGGGTATTGGGGTTATCCCGATTCCGCTACGCCAGAGAAGGGGAGACTGATCGCCGAGCGGTTTGTCCCGCGGGCCATCGATTACCTGGAGAAGCTGAAACGTCTAAAGGCAAGTTTGAGGTAACGACATTGCGGCCGAAGCTGGGCAAGCATAACCGATCTGTATGATGGCTTCCTGGGGTTTGAAAAAGAAGTAACAATTGAATGCAATGAATACAAAATATATAATATTAAATATACTATATGAGTTTAGTGAAGTGATATAAGATTTGGTCAGCGTAATAAAACTACTGGCGTTCGAATTGTTGAAGCACAGACAGCCCTTGGACGGGGTATCAGCCAAACACAAGGCTCGATAGGCTGGGTATTGCTGCAGGAGTGGTACGTTCGCGCCGTCGGCGAAGAAGCGGCACCTTACGTACAGCAATACGACGAGTTGTGGGAGCAGTTTTGGACGACCCGCATCTTTAACTCGAGCTGGTATTTGGAGTGGAAAAACAGTCCGAGCCGCTCCAACTTCCTGAAGTTGTTCGAGCACAGTTATTTGAAAGAAGTAACGAAAGCGGATATTGCCGAGAGCCGGCGCCTGCTGGAACTGGCTGTCGCGCATGCGGGGACGGAGAAACAGCAAGCTCGTGCCGGGTTGCTGCTACGCGCGTTTGAATTTTACGAAGCGTCTGCGCTCAGTTATCCGCGAAGCGGAGTTGTGGAGTCTCCCTCCAATGAGCAAGATGCGCTATTGATGCTGGAGGATCTCGTCCAAAGCTATGAGATGGGCCAGAAGCGGATGCAATTGGTGACCGATTTTGCGGGAAATCCGACGTTATACTTGCCGCTCAACCCCCCACTGCACGGAGGCGTTTGGGACGGCGTGCAGATGTCGCTTATTTCCGCGCTGCAAAGCTATGTCGGGACGATCCCGCAGGAACAAGTCGTCTCCACGCAGCTGCGCCAATTCCTTGATCAAATTCCCGGATTCGGGAGTTCTGCAGTCGCAGTCAAAACGAATGCGCCAAAAGTGCAAATTTTGCAATCCCTCGATTTCCATACAGGACCATGGACAGAAGCAGAACCTTTCTCCGACTTTCTAGTGAAGAACTCATGGCAGGAGGCGCCCGTACAAACCAAAGTACGGCTGTTGTGGGATAACGAAAACTTGTATGTCGGATACGAAAACTTCGACCTTGCATTGGCGAATATGGTCGCGAGCGATGATGCTCCTAACGATTGGTGGAGAAGCGGCGCGGACGACTCGATCGAAACGTATGTGACCCTTAACCCGGAAGGCGCGTACTCCGGTTATTACACCAATCCGAAGGGCGTGAAGTTCGTTTACAGAAAAATGCCGGAGGGGACGCCGATTCCGCATACAGACGCTGGCTGGGCAGCTAATGCAAGTATGGGGAGCGATCGCTGGAGTGCGATTCGAGTTATTCCTTTTTCCAGTATCGGTGTTTACCCGAACGAAGATCGTACGCTGCAAGCCTTTTTCTTTCGGAACTATCACGGCAACTTTGAAAGCGGCAGTAACGAAAACACCTTTTCCCCTTGGACAAAATGGGTACCCGACGCCACCGCGCAAAGCGTGAAACGGACGGATGCAATCGCGCACACAGGCAATTATAGCCTTGTATCCGAAGTGGTAACGCAAGGGGGAGGGCCAATTCAGGACATCGCGGTGACACCGGGAAAGTACAGGGCAATGAAAGAGGACAAAGAAGCCTACACGATTGAAAGTGGATCGGCAGGCTTCTTTGCTTTTCCAGCCCAGCCGCAGCGAGCGAGGGACACCGTAAGTAAATCTAGTATTTATTTCGTACGGTCGGCTTATTCCGAGTCGGCGGCCTTTCCACTCGAACGGATTTATTGTATGCTAGCTTTATATGGAGGGAGAGGGGAACTATGGTGAAACAATTGATCGTCGGAGACGCTTTGCAGGAGTTGGCTGCTACGCGCCGCATCCTGGAGCGTTTGCCCGATGAGCAAATGTCTTGGAAGCCTCACGCGAAATCGATGACACTCGGCGGACTAACCACGCATCTGATCAACCTGCTGAACTGGCAAGTCGCGATTTTTCTTTATCCGGAATTCGATCTATCGACGGTGCCGTTTCGGCGGGAAGCTTTGGAAAGACGCGAAGACGTGCTGAAGGAATTCGACGCGAACGTCGTCAAGATTGAAAGACTGTTAGCCGAGTGCGACGAGAAGACACTTGGCGAGGAGTGGACCTTGCGGAACGGTGATCATATCATCCTGTGCCAACCACGGGCGATTGCGCTTCGCACCTTCGGATTAAGTCATATGGTTCACCATCGGGCGCAGCTCGGAGTTTATTTGCGGCTTCTCGACATTCCGGTACCGGGCCCCTACGGTCCCTCAGCTGACGAGTAAGGCAAGCATGGTCTTAGATTTATATTAAAAATTTAATAAAATGGATTTCCAGGAGCTTGTCGCGCCGCGACAGCTCCTTTTTGAATTTATCGCCGATAGCCCGTTAAGCTAGATGATGCTCCTCGGAAGTACCATTGAGGAAAAAGCATCGATTCTTATAGGTGCGAGAGTTCAATAATACAACAAGATATGGCTATCGATGTAGATCAGCATCCTCGTTATGCTGACAGAAAGGTTAGCGGAGTGAAACTAATCTTGTAATGCGATGTACATTGTAATACAATTTGAATAACTTAATTGGAGGTGTGTGAAGTGGACAAGGAGATGATGAAGGGTAGTATTGATATTTTATTGTTGTCTGAACTAAACAGACACAATTCTTATGGATATGAAATTGTTAAAAACTTAAAACATAGAAGCAATAACCTCTACGATATGAGTGAAGGAACCTTATATCCCGCCTTAAAACGCTTGGAGAATAAGGGATTTGTAGAATCCTACTGGGGAGAAACCAGCGATGGCGGCCGAAGAAAATACTATCGAATAACTGAAAGCGGCAAGACTGAATTCACTCGGAAGATTAGACACTGGAAGGAACTTAATCTCATGATCGTAAATGTCACGGAGGGAGCGATATGAGCCATATACATCATTACCTTCAACAACTTTATTCAAAGCTTGATTGCGATTTGAGTATAAAACAAGAGCTAATTGAAGAGTTTCAAGATCATTTGATGTTATTAAAGAGGGAATACATAGAGAAGGGGCTTGCAGACGATCTTGCAGAAAAGTGTGCAGTATTTGACTTTGGAGACAGTAAACTGCTTCAACACAAAATGGAGATGGAATTAAATCCCTTTAAAAAAATCTTTCGAGTATCACTATGGTTATCTTTGTGTGTTTACATATGGTTTTTGGTAATGGTCTTGATCATCGGTAAATTTGATAGAATGATAGATAAAGACTACGGCACGGTTACATTAAGATTTCAATGGGGAGATTATCCATCAAACTTGATCCCCTTTAAAAACATCGACCGTGAAATCTACCAATCTATTTTCTGGGTGTCAACTAGAAATGCTTTTGATATCACTTTTTTTACAACAGCGATAGGGGTAAGCTTGCTATTTATTCCATTGGGATTTTTTCTTCCGGTATTATTAAAGGTTCCAACTTTGACCCAATTCGTTATTTATACATTAATCATTAGTATGTTTATTGAATTGGTGCAGTTTATAACCAATACAGGAGCATTAAATGTAAATGATATCTTATTTTATGTAAGTGGCTCGTTCATTGGATGGTTGGTTTATTCCTACTTTCAAAAAGGAAAAGTATCTCGATTAGGGAACATTGCAGCTTGATTTATGGAACTACCAGGTACGATAATGGAATTAGACGGGAGCAGATGACGCGGTGACTGCTCTTTTTTCATTGAACGGGCAGGATAATTCGAACGTTTATGGAAACTTACGTC
The DNA here is from genome assembly GCF_036577605.1 of Paenibacillus sp. GYB004. Classification (NCBI taxonomy): domain Bacteria; kingdom Bacillati; phylum Bacillota; class Bacilli; order Caryophanales; family Paenibacillaceae; genus Paenibacillus; species Paenibacillus sp. GYB004. The sequence continues at coordinate 16,328 of NZ_JARBDB010000007.1, read as the reverse complement.
ATCTCCTAAAGAGAGATATTGGACTTAACCTTTTTGTGCAAAAATGACATCAAGGAGGATCGGTAAGTGCGATTATTATTTCATCTAATTCATCGGACTTTGTGCAGCCAGGAACTGTCACGACTTATCTACAAAATGTCACAAGAAGAATTCTTAAAGGCTCTACATGATTTTGCCAAGATGGGGTTTCTTGAGAAAAAAACAGATCCGTTTGGCGTTAAGGAAGACTGGTATATTGTTACGGATAAAGGTATGCAATTTTACGAGGAACATCGAAGATTTTTAAAGGAGCTTTCATTCGAGGAAGATGATCTGGCTCACTGGATTCGTTTCATGGGAGAAGACTATGTGCCACCGATGGTAGTTCAGCCGGAGAATCGCATACCGCAGCAATTCGAGAAGTTGGATTTTGTCGAAATGGATACGCGGTTACGAAAGGTACATGACATTATACTGGAACGTGGCGGCATGGCATGCTACAACCGCAGTGCCCCTGCTTCGTTGGAGGAGATCCGGCAGGTGGAGTCCAAGCTCAAACAAAAGCTGCCTGCATCCTTCCGCAATACGTTGTTAAACTACTCGGGGAAGCTAAACTTCTTCTGGTCACTCAATAACGAAAATATCGCTATTAAAAATGAAGGAGTATATACAGGTTACCATGAACAAATTATGAGTTTCACAAACATGTCTGTTTCAAGTGGCGGTTACATGGATGGAATATGGGACTTGAGCCTGCTGGAGGAACTTGAAGAAGAACGCGAGGGGAATACCTTCAACGACAGTGAAGTACGCAATCAATGGCAGGATTCTTTGATCTTCTGCAGACATGGGAATGGCAGCTATTTTGGAATCAAGAGGTCTACAGGTGAAGTGATTTATTTATCCATAAATATGGAAATGCACGGCTGGCGATTGGGACGTAATTTTGAATCTTTCCTTAGCCAGTGGAGCCGAGTCGGCTGTGCTGGACACTGGGGGGAGGATTTTTTCCTGCTTTCGGACCGGGATACGCCTTACATTCATTCTGAATCACTAAACGGTAGGTTGGTTAGAAAGTGGTTATGGGCCAAGCGTACAGATCTCCATTAAAAGTAACAGTCGAAACGGAGCCTCACCAGCGACATTCATCTCCTGTAACATTATGGGAATTTCGATCGTTTATTTATATAATATAAGAAGTAATTCATGGGGAGATGAGTTCGATTTGAACAAAGCCCGCATTTGGCTTAGTGCGTTACTACTGAGTTTACCTCTTGCCTTGCAGCCGGCCGCCTCCAATGCTGCAACTGACCTGATCGAGGTAAGTTTTCCCGAATTTCCCGTAACCGTGAACGGTACCGTGCTGGATGTGCGGCACAGCGAATATCCGTTCCTCGTGTATAAGGACATTACGTACTTCCCCATGACCTGGAACTACATGACCGCGCTGGGGCTTACTGCACAGTGGAACCCGATGCAGGGGATGTCGCTTGCAAAAACGAATGCCTGCGTACCACTCCAACAGGATTTGAATTCCACAATTCATTCAAACGTTAATACTCAAGAAGCCGAGCTTGCCACATTTCCGATGCAAGTCAACGGACAAGGGATTGACCATGCGGCTGAACCGTATCCGCTGCTGCTCTACCGCAATATTACGTATTTTCCGATGACGTGGCGGTTTACGCATGACGTGTTCGGATGGGCGACGAGCTGGGATGCGGAGCAGGGTCTCGGAATCGAGTCTTGCGGAGGCGTAACGAATACGCAAGAGAAGCAGAGCGATGCGCTTAATGTGGCGAACACCGGGCAACTTGCCGTTCAGGGCGATTGGCTCTACATGAATCCGGAGATCAAGTATTTCGGGACGGGTCAGTTGGTCAAGCGGAAAATGGATGGCAGCGAGGAAATCAAGCTGTCGGACGACAATGCCGCAAACCTAAACCTGGAAGGGGATTGGCTGTATTACACGATTCGTTCTTCATTTGGACCCGGCGGCATCTATAAGATCAAAACCGACGGAACAGGGCGCATGCAGATTTCCGTTGGCCCGGCCGAAAATCTTTGGGTGAACAACGGCTGGATTTATTACATGCACGATACGAACGGCGGGGGCTATTACTGGACCGACAGCATCCGTAGGATGAAGACTGACGGTATGGAGGATCAAGTGATTCTGGCCAAAGACCAAAGTTCGTCCTTTTCCGGATTTTTCCTGGATGGAGATACGATCTATTATGTAAGACAGAACAGTCTGTATCGGATGAACTTGGATGGCTCTGAAAACCGGAAGCTTCGGGAGAAGGTGACCCGCGCGGTTGTCATCGATGGATGGATTTATTACGTTAGCGATAATGGCATACAATTGAACAAAATGAGTGCGGACGGACTGGTCGATATTCCGCTGTATACCTCGGCACATTTGATTAGGGCGATTCATTACCGCCAGGGCTGGATTTACATGGGCACAGGTAATTTCAGAATTATGGGCTCCGGCAATATCGACAAGCTCCGCATTGACGGTACGGAAGAAACCGGCCTGACGACCGCTCGTGCGACTTCACTTTACTTCGCGGACGACACGCTGTATTACAACCACGCCTGGGAGGGGAACAGCCGGCTCGACCGCATGGAAATGAAATAACGGTCAGTTCTTTGTTCATACGAGAATCATGCGCTTCAATATTCGCAGGGGTTTATCGTCCAATGACACAAATCCGTCTACATAAATTATTTCAAAAAAGCTTGAGAAATCAGGCTTTTTTAATTTTATGTAGTTACATTTGTGCCATCATGAAATGCACAAATGTGGCTATATTGTCGCATAATGACACAAATACGGCTACATTGTAGCAAGGGGAATAACCTTGCCAACGAACAGAAAATTATAACAGGGAAGTATGCTGTTGGAAAATATTTTCTACTTTGATACACTGGATTCATACATATCACTTTTGGATTAAAGCAGGGGAAAGGATAGTGGATCACGAGACCTGAATTGTTCCGAGAGTTTAGTGAAGAAACGAGCAAGAATATGATTGTATGTACTGATACAGAGCTATTTGGACATCTTGCGGTACATAAGGAAATTGACAATCGAATTGCGAATATAGAGATGATGGCAGCTCCGGATGTTGAAATGCTGGGTGTTGATGGGACCCCTGCACTTGATGTAGTGTCTGTGGACTTTTATGAAAAGGAAGCGTCGTTCCACGGTAGATTTGTAGCTGTTGTCGAAATAACAGCATATACAACTTCTTTTAGTGGTCATGAGTACATTTATGGAGATGGGCTTTGTAAGGTTAACGGTTCTTTTTCAATATACAAATTCAGGTAACGCGGTTTGTGAGAGTCATAAAGAAAATTATGATCTTTGTTCGAACTGCGGCACGTTGTATGGCAGAGGTACACTAAACGGTTCGTTATGTGATAATTGCGAGGAAAGGGATTGCCCCATAATGTCGGAAACGACGGAAGCCAGTTTAATGTTGGCTCCTTCGAGGACTTTTTGCACACGATTATGTTCGCGAGAACGTTCTTGGACTAAACTTCGGCGATAACGGGCAAATTTCCATACTTTCTCAAATGCAGGAGGAATCCATTCAAAGAAGATGAACGAAAAAGAAGTTAAAAAACAACTTTCCGCAGCTAAACACAAAGAAGCCAATGAATGGAATCGTGTAAAATGGAAGTCATCACAACACCATTTTCACAGGAAAACCCAACATGAGCTAGTAAAGCATCGTTCAAAGCAGTCCCGGCATATATGTCCGGAGCTGCTTTATTTACAATATTCGTAATCTGATGATTTTTGCCGGCGAGTCAGCTCCGAAATTGTTATCGATTGTGTGCAACAGGTTATTACGCTCCCATGAAAATTAAGTCCGCAGTAGCAGGAAAAGGCCGCACTGAAGAAGACGCAGTTCATTCATTTTTTTGAAAGCGTCTGAACGATGGGATATTAAGATGGTGTTTCGAATTAGGAATTAGAAGCAATTGTCACTGTGTAATCTAAACATTCCAATCTACGAATCTACAATATTAATCCATTTTTTAATGACATCACTCCGAGTGTCGGCTGACAAGAAAAATATAACATTAAGAGTCGCGTATATCGCGGCTCTTTTCATTTATGTTGTCATGTTCTTGTCTTGGGTCAATGACAAGAACTCGACAACATGCCCCACAGGTGACAAGAATATGACAACAAACTCCACAGATTGATTTTGATTCTTATGTAGTGGCTGTCAGGCGCTGAAAATAATCTGTTAAACGAAATGCGGAATTCGGGGGATAATACATGCTAATCGGAAGTCACGTATCCATGGCGGCAAGGAGATGTTACTTAAAGCCAGCAATGAGGCTGCTTCTAATGGAGCGAATACTTTCCTGATATACACCGGTGCTCCACAAAATACTAAAAGAAAACCGATCTCTGATTACAAGATTCTAGAGGGGCATGCGCATATGAAAGAGCATGGAATCAGCAATATTGTTGTTCACGCTCCTTTCCTGGTCATCTGGGGAATTCTATGAACAATCAAGTATTCAGTCATAGCATTACCTTTATGCGCGATGAAATGGAACGGACGGAAGCATTGGGTTCGGAACAGATTGTTATGCATCCCGGATCACACGTTGGAGAAGGAGTAGACAAGGGACTTAACAAGATCATTAAGGGGCTTAATGAAGTTCTTACCCGGAATGAAAAAGTTCAAATCTCGTTAGAGACGATGGCCGGTAAAGGCACGGAATGTGGCGTTCGCTTTGAGGAACTGGCTCGCATTATAGACGGAGTAACCAACAATGAGTGTCTTTCAATTTGCTTGGACACTTGCCACGTTCATGATGCCGGATACGATATTGTCCATGACTTTGACGGTGTGATTGATCAGTTCGATCGCATCATTGGGCATAATCGGTTAAAGGTGCTTCACATTAATGATTCCAAGAACAAGCCTTGGACTATACTGTTCACCATCCTCAACTTTCTATCCCTAAACTGCTCGAAACCCCATCTATAGGACCTATTAAATATAAAACCCTCCGTATAAACATGAAATTGCTTTACTGAAAAGAGAGTTAACATAACCGATAGAAAAATAAGACGCTTAGCTCGGTCCATCCGAATTTCGCGCCGCCCTGACGGGACTGAGGAATTTGGCTTCCTCGCTACTCGAAATGGGTAAAAAAAGACTTGATTCTACATGGAGTGGCGGGCATGGAAGGCTAGTCTGCCAAGCGAAACCCTTGTGATATCCGAAGCATAGTGAAAAGTCAATTTTCTGCCATCCTAATATCCAATAACTATTTTAGCTATTGCACTCCAAGTAAGGTAATATGGTATAGACTACAGGGAATGAGGGCTGAAGTCTGAAATCCTTAGCCAACGCACGCAGTAACGGAAATGAGCATGCCAAACAAGCCGTTCTCTAAACGACTTTTGGTAATTTATGGTTTAATCAAAGTCAAGTCGTAGTGGCCATTATACGGTAACCCTGGGCTTGAGCCAATTTAATCGCCTGTTCTACCGTGATTTCACGGTCTACTGGACGAATGTCGGATTTCTTGTACAAATCAGGGTTATAAGGTTCTTTGTTCTTCATGATGTGATAGATGGCCGTTAACAGCATTCGCGCAATCGCAATAATCGCGCGTTTGTGGCCTCTGCGCCTCTTGAGTTGCAAGTAGCGGTTTCGAATTTCGGGATGCTTTTCGCTTTTGACGACAGCGGTGGCACACTGAACCAAAAGCGGCTTGATGTAGATGCCAGCTCTCGAAATCCTGACTGACTTTCTCTTGCCGGCGCTCTGATCATTAGAAGGTGTAAGTCCTGCCCAAGAACACAAATGCTTGGCTGTCAGGAACACGTCCATATTTACACCGATTTCCGAAACCACGGCAATGGCGGAAAAGATGTTTTTGAAGGACGGAACAGTCAAGATCAAGTGGAGTTCTTCTGTGTAGGCGTCGGCAAGGGAAAGGATAATCGCTTCCAATTCAGCTTTGCGGGATTCAAGGTCTTCGTAATGTTGTCTAATGACTTTGATTTTCCCGGCCTGCTCGGGTGTAATAAAGCCGTCAATCGCAAGCGCAAGTTCAGGAAGTTTGCCTTTCAAGGAGCCGTGAATCAGCGGTTCAAGATCAAAAGAGGTATCCGCCGGATCGTCCAGCAGCTTGTCGATGATATTCATGGCGCTTTTGCCGAATGTATCCGAAACGACACTGCCAAGCTGGATATTCGAAACCGTCAGGCTGTTTTGAAGCCGATTCTTCTCACTTGACGTAAAGTTCGTTAGCTTGAAGCGGTAACGCATCAAGTCGCGCAACTGTCGGATCGGCAAGGGTGGCATAAAGCTTCCAGCGACAAGATCGTGTTTGAACAAGTCGGCAATCCACTTTGCATCCTTCTTGTCTGTTTTCTTGCCGCGAATGGCTTTGACGTACTTCGGATGCGCGAGTGTGATGTTGCAGGAATGCTCCAGCATGTTGAACACGGGAATCCAGTATTTCCCGGTCGATTCCATGCAGACATCTTTGCAGTCATGCTCACAAAGCCACTGTGACAGCTCATTCAACCCTTTGGTGAAGGTAGAAAAGCGATGGCTTTTGTAAGTCGTGACGCCTTTGCTATTGGTGGAAGCGATGCACGCGACCACGAAGGTTTTGTGCACGTCGATTCCGCAGCAAATGGGATAAACAATTTTTAAGGCCATAGAGAAGCTCCTTTCTGTGAGGTACAGAGATAGCCAGCAGGGACTGATTGCCCAGCTATAAACGAGTTGTTTATCAAAGATAAGTCTGCGTGCTCGAGGCGACACTTATTTGTGCTTGGAAAGGCAATCTACACATATAACTATGCGGTCACCCGATAAAAGCAGTGGCCCACTCACCTCCGCGTGATTTGTAGTGTACTGAATATCTCTGCAACTCTAGAATACAAAAAAATCGCCCGAGGCGAACGGATTTCATTCCGTTTTGTGCCTTGAGCGAAGCGAAAGGAATGGGCATAACTATGAATAAAGATGAAGTAATATTGACGCAAGAGGGCTTGGAGCAGATAGAGGAAGAACTCAACGAGCTCAAGACGGTCAAGCGTAAGGAGTTGGCGGAGCGGTTGAAGGTGGCGATTAGTTATGGCGATCTTAAAGAAAACAGTGAGTACCATTCTGCCAAGGATGATCAATCGCACATGGAAACCCGGATTTTGGTCCTGGAGTGGATGATAAAGCGGGCACGAGTCGTGAGTGCGGACAGTGTGGACTTGAATGAAGTCGGCGTAGGTTCTTATGTGATCTTGAATGATATTGAATTTGCCGAGAGGATTGAATACCGCATTGTCGGTCCGGCTGAAGCTAATGTAGCGGAGAACAAAATATCTTACGAAAGCCCGCTCGGAAAGGGTCTTTTGGGCAAAAAGGTAGGGGATATAATTAACGTAAACGCGCCGATGGGCAATCTTCAGTATGAGCTGCTCGAAATCAAAATGATTTAGTCATAATTAGCACTTCCGTCGGCACTCCTAGGATCGATGCTATAATAACTTCCGGTCTGTTGTGATCCTGAGGGTTGGTGTCAGATCCGCCGAATATGGTGACGGTATAGGCACTCCTGTATGGTTTCGCTCGTACTGGTGAGGTCATGCATAAGTGATCAGCACAGGTTTTGACGAGATTCAATTGATGAGAATAAGTTGCAGTTGCGTTCAATAGGCAGAAGATGCCCCAATTCAGGCGAAACCTACGTGCTGCGGCGCCATGCGATTTCGCCTTTTTGGTGATAAGTGAACCGTATCACAAATAAGAGACAGATCTTCGAGAACGTTAGCTTCGATATTCAGAAGGAAGATCGTTTGGCTCCATATTCGATTCGCACACATATGTACAAAATACGGGTTTTGTGAATATGTTATTAGTATTAAAAAACGCCGGGCGTTGTTTTGCTTGCTCATCGGGATCTTTGGGCCGCTCTTTAAAGTTCTAATAAATTAGAACGGCCCCGATAAATTTATTCATACAAGCAATCTTTCAAACGTAGCTCATGATGTTCTGCACATCATCTGTTTCCAAATCCAAACACAAATTAAACACCTGTTCCTGTTGAATCTACCCACGTTGTACCATTCCACGAAATAGGTTTATTTAGAGTCGTATCAAAATAGGTAAACCCTACTACCTTAGGATCACTAGGGCGATTAATGGTTGGGCCAAAATGAGAAGGCTTAAAAGCTTCTGCATAAGTGTCCGGAACATTTCCTTGTGTTCTAATTCTGTTAATTGACGCACCAGTTCTAATGATAAAATGAGAAATTGCTGTACCTCCTGTTACCAAAATGTTTTTCGTTGCTTCAACAAAACCCGTACAACTATCCCTGAAATCGTACAGATAAGACACACTTGATACATTAATTAAACTCATTTCGTTTTCTTCGAGTTTTACATCGGAACAAATAGAAAATACATTTCCTTTTTGCGAATTAAACATTCTGTTGTTCCTTATTGTCAACCCGTCAACATAAAGTGGTGATAAGCTTCTTTCACACGTTCCGCCTTCAAGACTATCAAATGTATTACCTTCAATTATCATGTTTTTAATTTTGAATCTATTCGTTCCTGTCTGATAATTGTAAACCCATGAACCGGAAGCTTTTACATTGTTATTATAAATAGTTATATTTTCAACAACTTCTGTTCCTGTCGTATTGGTGCTATTTGAAAACACTACAAATCCACCGTTTCCACCGATATCAGAAAGTGTTCGTGTGATTGCTTTATTATCTCTAATCTCTACATCTTTAATATCTTTCCCGACAACGACAAATCTGCATATTTTATAAGAATCTACTACCACATTATTGATTATTCTTAACCTGTTTATTCGATTCAATGAATAAGTAAACGCAACATCTGCCCCGTTAATCGTATTCCCTTCGATTGTTACATCTTCGCAGTTCCCTGTATTGATTCCCCTTGAGAAACCTGACGCATTGATAAAATTATTTCGGATTTTAACATTTCTGTTAAGCTGGTGTGCATCATCCGGACCAATAACGTTTATGCAACCGATTACATTGTTGTTTTCAAACAACACATTTTCTTGTACAAACAACCCTCCTAACGTAATGTCTTTCGCTTCATTTCCAAAATCGATAGACGTACCGCCTTGAATGATATTGTTTTGTATTCTGACATTTTTCGAGTATATGTTAAGTACACTGCCTGCGTTGCTTCCTCTGTTAACATCTTCCCGAATATCTGAATTCGTAAGAACAAATCCATCGCAATACCACGCAGAAATAGGCGTTGATAATCGTGTATTATTGGAATAGAATTTATCGAAAGTCATATTTTTTGTTTTGTATCCAGAAATGCCTTCTAAGAATGTATTGATTAATTGGCCGCCTTCAAAATGAACTCCATCACACTCTTCAAATGTGGCCAAATGCCAACGAACAAAGTCCCCTGGTACCCTTACTCCCGCATTGATTGTATTACTGACAAAACCAGTGAATGTACAGTTTTCAAATCTGATATGTTTACTTTGTCTGAACCGCAACAGATTCCGGACTTTCGTTTTATCGTCTGTTGCTACGTAAGCCGATGAAGTAATCCCCCCATCAAAAGTAATCCCGCTGAAAATTAAATTTTCTTTACTCTGAATATCAAATAGAGAATCCACATATTGTCCAACATCATTGTAATTTTTTGCTTTTAGAACGCTTAACCCTTCTATTCCGCTAATCATCGAACCTGATGGAATGTTCATATTTTTAACCACAAACTTTCCAGGCGGAACGAAAACATGCACATGATCTATTAAAGCTTGATTGAGTATAGCGCTATTATCTGTTATTCCATCATCGACAGCACCCAGACTTTTGAAATTTACTCCTCGTTCATGAAACTCACGAACCGTTAGTGTCAGCAGCTCGGAACATTGCTGCTCACATTCCTGATTCCCATACACGTCGCCCGTCACCGTATTGCTATGGCCGGTCAGTCCCTCAACACTACGGGGAAACAACATTCCTGCAACAGCAGCCGTACCGGCAACACTCAACAACTTCCTTCTGCTCAACTTCTTCAGGCTGCCCAGATCGCTCAACGACTCAGTTCCGGTCTCATTTTGATTATTCCTGTTGTTAGTCATTTGTTTATACCCCTTCCTTTCGCCCATGCATTTAGGATCAATCCGTACGTCTAGAAGTGCCTTCATGTCATCATTTCAGTTCTTGCATGGCCTTATTGGCCTTTTCTTCCTGTTCCCGCAATGCTGTATTAATATCCTTCTTCTGTAAAGCCATATCCTGAGCGACTGCATTTATAAATGTATCCGTTGCTGATTTCCATCTGGAGTAATCGGGTAACGGCGCAGGGGATACTTTGAAAATAGCTTGCAAATTTTTACCGTTATAGATTTGGGAATCCTGTGCATAGGTCATTTTCAATTTGGGATCTTTTAAAGCCGTAATCTGACCATTTTTGTTGAGCCGCTCCTGTACTTCATCAGAAATCATCGTCATAATTACCTGGTATGCTGCTTCCTTGTGTTTACTCGCCTTGGAGACAATTAGCATGCCAAAGTCTACAGAGTTTCCATAAGTAGGGTTCTCCTTAAATACTGGATAAGCAGATAGATCCCAATCGAATGGAAGGTTGGTACTAACAAGAGTTGTGGTAGCCATAATCCAGCCAGCCTGCATAGCAATCGTACCGCCAGCCATGTTAGTTGGGCGCCATTTATTACCTTCAACGAACCCAGGAATTTCAAACAGCTTCTCTTGTAAAGAAAAGACATATTTATGTTTATCATCAGTAAGTACGGCCTTTTCATCTTTTTCATCGAAATTAGATGCTCCGTACTGCCTTAACCAATTCACTGGAGTAGGAGGCGCACTGCCAATATATTGAACTTCTGCATCCTTGCGGGTTAATTTGTTGGTTAGTTCAATAAACTTATCCCAGGTGATGATGTCCTCAGGATAGCTAACACCGAATTTGTCGAATATATCCTTGTTATAGAGTAAAGCTCCATAATTCATAGCGAAAGGTAAACCAAATATCCCCTTATTTCGACCTAACCCGTGTAGAGTATCGACTATAGCCGGTTCAAATCGATTAAGATCGATATTGAATTTTTTAATCATCGGATTTAAATCCTCAGCATAATCCATATCTAAATATTTGTTCAAACCCGTATTACTATCTGCGACAATATCCGGTATCGTTCCTGCAGCGACTAAAGCTTCAATACCATCTTTAGCGGGGCTCGTTACTTTTAGCAGCTTGAGACTAATATTAGGATGTTTGGCTTTAACGGGTTTGGCAAAGTGCTCCTCGAATTTTTCTATTGTAATTCCTGTGTTTGCATCCAAAAAGAGAAGTTCAACCGGAGGGCCGGTATACTCGTTTATCGTCTTAACATCCGAATCTTTCTCAGCTTGTTCATTGGCATTATTTTTTTCACTAGTTCCACAACCAGATAGTACACCCACAGAAAGTAATGCGGTTAAAGCCAAACTTACATAATAGTACCTTTTACGAAACATTAAATTTCCCCCCCATAGTAATTCTTAAAAATCAATGGTTCCATCGTATCGGTTCAGCACTCTCTACAGTTCACCAATCGGTAGGTACCTCTCCCTGAACTCCTCATAAGTGGGACTCTTTCTCACTTTTAAAAATTGTATGCGGTTACATTCCGATCATCTCCCTTCACTCATAGAGTCGTGGCTGTGCCTACATGAACCTTGGCGGTCGCGACCCCCCTGCTCTGCTGTAAGAACCTCCAGCGTTCGCTCGCGCTTCTCCTCCGTTTTGTAAGATCCCTTTTCCCGTCCCGCACCCGACAGCTTGCTTGATTGTCATTAGAAGTCCTCTGTCTTCAGAAGTTTGAGCGGAAAATCGACGCTTCTCCATCCGGTCTTCGACCAAATTATATTATCTAATTTCGTTTAATGCAATACAGTTATGTAATATGAAACATAAGTTCATTTATGACGGCAGTTAGACACCATTAATACCAGATTATTAGCCCGGAAAGCATAACGAGGCCGCCGATTCCGTCGGCAGCCCCAGTCTCCTCCATATACGAAGCATTAACATTAACTTTCGGACATGAATCTATATCCTTAAAATAAAAAGTCCGCGATTTACGCGGATTCATAGGATGCGAGTACTTGTTGTCCCCTCGGCAGTATTATTTTTACCAACCGTTTCTCCACTTTGCCAATCCTTGCCCGATTGCGTAATGATTCCGCCGGTATATCCCCACCAGGTGACCTCATATCGAGCTCTCGCATAAGCAGGCAGCGATTGATTCCGACAGCGCTAAACAATGGTGGGGAATGTGTGCATATCAACCATTGTTTACATAAGAGTTATTATGTTAACCTCACCATTCTTTCATCATGCAACATTGATTCCCCCATCTCCCTTATGGGTGATAAGTCACATTCCTCTTCAGCAACCGGATTGTCGTCCGTCCATCATAGAAAGGGATATTCGTCACATGGATGAAAATGTTATAGCAGCTTTCCTCCCGTTATCCTTCATTTTAGCTTTTTGCTGTCAAGATCATCAAACCGTGCCCATTCACTACATATAACGTAAAAAATCTGTAGATTGATACGGGGGTTAACATATTTTTATAAGACTATCTCATAAGCCATCTCCAAAATGTTTAATGACGATAATAATTAATGAAGATAACTAATTTTTGATCTTTCGGCTTATCGATTACTTCCAACATTCCGATCCCAGATGCCGGTTGCCCGATAGTGTCGCATAGGTACGCGATAATTCTAAACATATTCCTTTGTAAAATGAATGTCCTCTGCCCTGCTTGCCTAAGCCGCCATCACTCCCGGTCAACGTATGTTCGATCGAATGTATTCAGCGCGATCCTCGATACTGCAACGCGGAAGCTCGACTAATTCGTAACCAAGTTCGGTGTAAACGGCTGTCATCGTGTCGAAGGTTCGGAAGGCAGTCTCCAGATCTTGTTTTCGTTCGGCATCCTGACGATAAATGTCCGGCCAGGGCGGTGCTATAAAGACGCGTTTATTGTATCGAAATAAGTCGGCAGCGCGCTGGACATGAACCGGGATGTCCAACCCCTCCAGTCGAAGATACCCGATGACGTCCGGCACGCCTCGATCAAATAACACAGGGACGGTATTTCCTTGCTTCAGTCCTTGCTCGTATGAACGCATTTCCCAAGACAGCATGAGCTCTGCGAAAAGCATTTTGTCTTTCCAGGGCAGAGCATTCCCGCCGATCGTCGCTTGCTCCTGGATAATGCTGCGTCCCGCTTCGATCGACCGCAGAAAGCCTTGTTGTTCGAAATAATCGAGGAGCGTACTCTTCCCTGAGCCAGGGCCACCTGTAATGACAAAAAAAGAGTGTCCATCTACCTGCATAAAATCCTCCTTGTATTAATAGAGATTGGAAGGGCGAGTTCGGTGCGCCCATGATTCGTTGAATGGATGTAGAATAGTAGAGCCCGATGCGGTCAACTTTCGAGCATGGCGAGTCGGCGGAGCTATAGTGTCGGATGTTGGGAAAGTAGAGGGTTTGCAGAAGCCGTAGTTGTAGTTGTAGGCATATGTGATTTGGAAGAGGTCACTGCGGAGTAATTAAATTCTATGGAGCATTATATCATACTGACGAAAAACGCACTTCAATAGTCAATTCTCTTTAGAGTCCGGGGTGCGGTTCCCGGTCTGACGGATCGCCGGGATGGTTATACACGCGACGGCATTCCGCTCGATGATTTTTCGCATATTTCCGGATTCTCAGCGCACTTACTCAACGATCCGATAGCGCAACAAAGACTGCCTGACGGCAGCCTTATCGTAGATGATCCAGAGATGTCCCTCGTCTACGTCTTGTCGGAGCGTTCCCAGCACGACAAACCAGGCCGCAAAAAGCGGCTCGCGCACGCGAATCGCTTCGAAATGCTTGCGCGGTGAGCGCAGGTTCCACTGCCGGGACTGCACGCTGGCGATGCGCAAAGCGTCCTCGACGGTCGCCTGCGGCTCCCACCACTCGTTCAGGAAGCACCAATCCGTCTCGAAGGCAAGCGTATTGGCATTGTCGAACGGCTCCGCCAGCGCTTCCCGGACATACGCCAGCGCTCTGTCCCTGTTAACCGCCAGCCCCGTCTCCGCAGCTCAGGGTCCTCCTCCAGCTCGGTCAGCTCGCGGAGACACGCCTGAGAGCTCGCGGATGTCCAATATTCCGAACTGTCGCGTATCCCGTAGCCGCGCCATCTGAACTGCGATTTGTCCGAGCCTTCCGGCACTTCCTCACCGTTGCTCCGGTACAGCCGCCCCCACCGCTCGTCGCCTGTCAGCCGCTCCATCTTCGGTGTTGTAGTCTTCTCGATCAATTCTTTCGAGTGCTGCCCCATCGACTACAGCCGATAGGCAAAGAGCGGCCGGTAATGGTCACGGATCACCCATAACAGATACAAATGAGCGGCTGACATGACGAGGACGGGTATCAGCAGTTGAGGGTCGCGGAACAGATGGAAGGCGGCGATGTTCATCGTCAGCGGGAAGAGTGCGGCCAGACCAAGCGGAATAAACCGGCCCCAGAGCAGCAGCAGGCCGCCGAGCAGCTCGACCGACTTCTCCATCGCAAGCAAGTAGCCTGTTCCTAGCAACTCGAGCGCTTCCGGACTTTCGGGCAGAAACGGTTCAAGTCCCCCCAGTACGAAAAAACCGTTGACCCCTGCCGCTACATAAATTAACCCCAACGCATAACGAAGAACATGAAAGACCGGATGATTCCGCATGTGGATCAGCTCCTTATCCTGATTGCAATAGCAATTGTCTTCATTATAGCTGCAAGGGAATTATTGTAAAAGGCAATAAACATAGTTCTAGTCGTCATTACTGTCACTACTATTGTAATGGTCTTAATTTTCACTTCGATGGTGCGATACAAAACGTTGATTGTCCGTAATGGGGTCGCTATGGTAAATGGAGTCGTGTATTTATCGGGGTACAGAACCAGTAGAATGTTCAGACGGTACGTTGACGTGCAAACCCTCACGTTTGTGTGTGCGTAAATGGGAAAGGCTACCTCCGCTTCAGGCGCTTATCGATGAGGTTTGTGGGAAAGACTCGACTCCAACTGAACTGAAGCCCGTTATGCTCATTTTTGTGTACAGTTTGTGTTCGCCTTCGCCAAAACCGTCTCCGTATGCGGGCTCTACACAAAATAGGAGCCTTTGGCACCCGCAATTAATGATTTTGCAGTAACAATCTTAGAATGTAAAAAAACCGCGATTTACGCGGTTTCTAAAGAATACGTTCACTTGTCACTCTACGTTTGCAAACCCAGTATATTCTTCATTTCGGCCCGCTTGCGGTCAGTTTACTGGCGCACGAAGCTGTTTTTAAGAGGGCGGGGCGATATTCCATCGTCGTCGGCAGCTCCAATCTGTCGGCAAACATAAGGAAAGACAATACGTCGAAAAGACGTGTGGCACCCTAGCAATGCTTTAGCGGAATGGAAAATTCAACATAGAAAGGATGACGTTCTTCATTTAAACAAAGCTCCATCCTTTGTTTGAAATTTCCCCAGCTTACCATCTCTAATGCGGTCTCGATTGGAAAAAATCCTACCTCCAACGACTCCTGAGAAGTTGTTAATTCTCCTCCGATTGGTCTGCCTAAAAATAAAGTATTGCAAATACTAGCACCTACATTTTGAAATATCCCACAAAACTTTGTTACTTCTATATCGATCCCGCTCTCCTCCTTTGTTTCCCTTATCGCGGCATCTTTCAACGATTCCCCTTCTTCAACTTGCCCGCCCGGCATTTCCCATCCTCGTTTTGGTCCTTTGATCAATAAAATTTCGTTGCACTCGTTAACTACAATGGTTGCCGCAGATACGATATGCTTTGGAACCATTTCATCGACCTCCCCTTTTCCAAGCGACTCAAAACGGATGATGAATAAAACTATGATCTCAATTAAATGTGCTCAATCGATCAATCTCCGTTGTGAAAATCCATCCCCCATACAGTAGCATACATATATTGCCATGGGCCAGTGATAAGTTACTCATATTAGTCTGATAAAGGAACGGGGTCGACCACCAAGAAAGGACGACTGCCTTCGCCAGCCGTTGTACCGGTTTCTGGAGAGTTCTTTTTATGAATGATAAATGTACCAATTGCAGCCAGTTCGTTAAACTAACGTCCCCTTTCCCTCGGTTTTAAGGGTTTATCTCAAGTATACTCACTCATTCGCAGGATTCCTCCGCCTTGAAATAGTGGTTGTTGTTTGGAAGTAAGCTCATTAGACATCGTTTTTCCGATTTTGGGCATACGGG